>NZ_JBVHZH010000024.1:0-118474 GCF_055574515.1 Streptomyces sp. NPDC029466 | reverse complement strand
GTATTGTGTGGGTTTGTGTTTGGCTGGTTGGGGGGGAGAAAAGGGGGGCCAAGGCGGGCCGGGGGGTTGGGGGCGTCTCCCCCCCCTGTCGGGGGGGCCCCCCCCCCGACCGCTGTGGGCGCCGGAAAATCCCGCGCCGATTTCCCGCTCCGGTGGAACGCTGGCGGCATGATTGATCACATTGCGATTCAGGTGGCGGACGTTCCTGCGAGCGCGGCCTTCTACGACCGTGCCCTCGCCCCGCTCGGGGCCCAACGGACCAAGGAATTCGGCGAGTTCATCAGCTTCGGCACCAGCGGGCACACGCTCTGGCTCGTCCCCGCGACCGACGCCAGGCCCGCCCGTGAGGTGCACCTCGCCTTCGCGGCGCCCGACCGGGCGGCCGTCGACGCCTTCCATGCCGCTGTCGTCGAGGCCGGCGGCGAGTCCCTGCACGCACCACAGCTGTGGCCTCAGTACCACGAGTCCTATTACGGGGCCTTCGTGCGTGACCTCGACGGCAACAACGTCGAGGCGGTCTGTCATACGCCCTAGGGGCGCTGTCCCGCAGTGGTCGGGGCCGGGTGCCACGGCGGTGTGAGGCCGGGCCGGCGGAGGCGGCGGCGGGCGGCCGCGCGGAGGGGGAGGAAGAGGAGGGCGCCGAGGGGGGAGAGCAGCACGGTGAGCAGGAGCAGTGGTCCCATCACCAGGGGATGGATGCTCAGCTCCCGGGCCTCGCGGTACATCCACTGTCCCAGGAAGAGGTCCCAGGCGATCACCTGCGCCCAGATCGCGCCCGCTCCGCCGCCGAGCCGCACCAGCTCCTGGAACCCCGCCAGATCGGGGCGGCTGACGGCGGCCCACAGCTGCGGGAACACCGGGACGGCCAGGGCGAGATAGACCGTGAGCACCGGCACCATCGGCAGTGGGGAGGCGGCGATCCGGTCGGTCCAGCGCCACCCCGGGGCCAGGATCAGCAGTGCCCAGAACGGCGCCGCGAGGGTGAAGGCCAGGTCGAAGAGGGTGGGGGTGGTCATGCCGGCAACTCCTGTGCGGGGTGGTGAGGTTGGGCGGTCTCGGCGGTGGTGGCTGCGGGCGAGGGCGGGGTTCCGGGGTCGGTCCCGCTGCCGGGGCGTCGTAGTGCGGCGAAGGTGCCGGCCGCCGTGGCCGCGGTGAGGGCCGCGAGGGCGCCGAGTGTCGCGCCGTCCGGGTGGATCAGGGCCTGGCCGCGCAGGGCCTGCCAGGTCACCAGTGCCAGCAGCGCGGTGGTCCAGCCGGCCGCGACCAGCACCAGACGGAGGCGTATCCGCTCGTCCCGCAGCCGGGGGCGGCGGCCGGACAGGGCCTCGATCGCGTAGAGGAAGAGCGGCAGCCCCTGAAGGGCGTGCATGCCGAGGAAGTGCGGGATACGCAGATCGCCGCCGGTGGTGTTCCAGCCGGTCAGCGGCATGGCGGGGCCGCCGTCGGGGACGCCGACGCCGTGCGCGCCGACGAGGGTGCGCAGCGCGCCCGCCGCCTGCTGCTCCGGTGTGGGCATGGCCATCAGGCCGCCGAGCAGCAATCCGGCCAGGGCGAGCAGCAGTCCGAGCCGGATGGCCCAGGTCGCGGCGCGGTCATCCAGGCGGGCGCGGAAGAGCAGGACCGCGATGACGAGGGTGGCCACCCACAGGACGGCGATGGTGAGGCCCATGGTGAGGAACAGGCCCTGGTCCAGCGGGGTTTCGATGTTGAAGTGGCTGCGCCGGCCGCGGATGGTCTGGCCGGTGATGATCGCCATCTCGATGGTGCCGGTCACCACGACGGTGTGTGCGGCCCACCGCCCGGTCCGGCTCGGGGGTGCGTGCCGGGACAGCATCCAGGCCAGCGTCAGCCCGTAGACGGCGAAGGAGACCGCGAACTTGAAGGGTTTGAGCCAGATAGGCGCGCCGACCAGGACCCGGTCGTCGACGATCAGGCCGGCCGCCGCGACGACGGCGAGCCCGGCCATCGTCCAGGAGAAGGCGAGCAGTGAGCGGTATCTGGACATAGGGATCCCCCGTGAGTAGATAGTGGCGCTTGCTGCTATCTGATAGCTGGACTATCTATGATGGGGAGCGGAATGGCAAGGCCGGGTGCGGGCGCCCGGTCATTCGGAGCGCCGGGGACAGGGCCCCGGCGAGGGGAAGGGCGGCAGATGCGCATCGGGGAGTTGAGTCGCGAGACGGGGGTCGCGATCCCGACGATCAAGTACTACGTCCGCGAGGGGCTGTTGCCCGCGGGCCGGCTGACCAGCCCGAACCAGGCCAGTTACGACGCCGGTCATGTGCGCAGGCTGCGGCTGATCAGGGGGATGATCGACGTCGGGGGGCTCTCGGTCTCGGCCGTGCGGGACGTGCTGGCCGCCGTCGACTCACCGGAGGAGTCGGTGCACGAGGTCCTCGGCGCGGCGCAGGAGGCGATCACCCCGCGGACGGCCGCCGCGCCGGAGGGGATGGCGGAGGCGCGGCGGACGGTCGCGGAGGTGATCCGCCGCCGTGGCTGGCGGGTCGGGCCGGAGAATCCGTCCTTCGAGAAGCTGGCCGTCGCACTGGCCACCCTCCGGGGTATCGCGCACGGCGATTTCGAGGAGGTCGTGGACGACTACGCCGAGGCCTGTGAGCAGGTCGCCGCCGCCGATCTGGCGTGGGCCGGGCGCAATGCCGAGGTCGACGGGCTGGTGGAGAGCGTCGTGGTGGGGACCGTCCTGGGGGACGCGGTCCTCTCGGCGATGCGTCGGCTCGCGCATGTGGAGGCGTCGGCCCGCAGGTTCGAGAGTCTCGCGGAGGGGGCGGGGGGTGAGGGGACGGGGGGCCGTTAGGGCGCGCGGTGCGGCCGGAGTGCCGGTGGGAGCACGGCGCCGGCCGCGGCCAACTCCAGGTCGGCCCCGCCTCTCCCGGCCCCCCCGTACGGCAGCGGGCCCTTCCCCGTGGCACTCGCAGGGAAGGGCCCGAATGGCTCCGCCGCGTCAGGAAGCCGCCGCCGCGGCGGGCTCCTGTTCGGCCTCGACCTGCTGGTTCCAGTCGCGCTTGGCGGCCTGCCAGCCGTCCTCGTCGTGGCCGGTGCGCCAGTAGCCGGAGATGGACAGGGCCTCGCGGGGGATCTCGCGCTCGACGCGGAGCAGCCGCCGCAGTTCCTTCACGAAGCCTGCCTCGCCGTGCACGAACGCCTGGACCCGGCCGGACGGGAAGTCCAACGCCCGGACGGCGGCGACCAGTTCGCGGCCGACCGGGGCGCCGCCGCGGTACAGCCAGCTGATCTCGGCGTCGGCCGGCGCGTCCAGCTCCTGGCGCTCCTCCGGGCCCGCCACCTCGATGAAGGCGTGCACCGGCACCCCCGCGGGTATCCGGGCGAGCGAGGCCGCGATGGCCGGCAGGGCGCTCTCGTCGCCCGCCAGCAGATGCCAGTCGGCAGCGGCCTCCGGGACGTAGGCGCCGCCGGGGCCGAGCAGGAAGATCTCGTCGCCCGGCCGTGCCGCGGCCGCCCAGGGCCCGGCCAGGCCCTCGTCGCCGTGCACCACGAAGTCCAGGGACAGCTCGCGGGTCACGGCGTCCCAGGCGCGGACGGTGTACGTACGGGTGCTGGGCCACTGGTCGCGCGGGAACTCCTCGCGGATCCGCGCGATGTCGAACGGCTCGGGGTAGGTGACGCCGGGCCGCGGGAAGACCAGCTTGACGTAATGGTCGGAGTACTCGCCCGCGGTGAACTCCGCCAGCCCTTCACCGCCCAGCACCACCCGGACCATGTGCGGGGTGAGCTGCTCGGTCCGCCGCACCAGGGCGCGGTGCACGGCGGGCTTCTTGCGGGACGGACGCTCTGCTGCCACGGCAATCTCCCCTGACGCCAAGGTTATTAGGTATACCTAACCTAACAGTTCACCGGCGGAGTGTGAGGAGCAGCCGCTGGAGGGCGCCGCCGAGGCCCCACTGGGCGGCGAGCGCTTCCAGGCGCTCCGGGTCGGCCGGTTCGACGGGCAGGGTGTGGTCGACGGCAGGCACCGGCACATCGGTGGCCACCTTCACGACCTTCGGGGCGACTGCCACGTACGGGCGCGACTCCAGCAGCCGCTTGCGCTGGGCGAGGGTCACCTTCGAGGCGGGGTCGTCGGCGGCGGCCATGATGCCCGCCAGATCGCCGTAGGTGGCCAGCAGTTTGGCGGCGGTCTTCTCGCCGATCCCCGGGACGCCGGGCAGGCCGTCACTGGGGTCACCGCGCAGCAGCGCCAGATCGGCGTAGCCGGGGCCGTCCACCCCGTACTTCTCCCGCAGCAGGGCCTCGTCGGTGACCTGGAGGGTGCCGACGCCCTTGAGCGGATACAGGATGCGGATGCCGCGCCGGTCGTCGACGAGCTGGAAGAGGTCGCGGTCGCCGGTGACGATGTCCACCGGGCCGGTGGCCTGTGCGGTCAGGGTGCCGATGACGTCGTCGGCCTCGTAGCCGTCCGCTCCGATGCGGGCGATGCCCAGGGCGTCCAGGACCTCCTCGATGACCGGGACCTGCGGCGAGAGGGTGTCGGGGATCTCTTCCTCGTCGGACTCCGCTGACCCGGCCGGGGCCTCCTCGGCGACCCGGTGCGCCTTGTACGAGGGGATCAGATCGACCCGCCACTGGGGGCGCCAGTCGAAGTCCATGCAGGCGACCAGGTCATCGGGGTGGTGGTCCTGGACGAGCCGGGCGATGAAGTCCAGCAGTCCGCGCACCGCGTTCACCGGGGTGCCGTCCGGAGCTTTGACTGATTCCGGTACCCCGAAATAGGCGCGGAAGTAGAGCGAGGCGGTGTCGAGGAGCATCAGGCGTCGAGTCACATCCCGCATCTTGCCGTATGCCCCATACGTCACACAGATGTGAGCTGGCTCACCGTTGTGTTTGAGCCAGATAAAGAGGGGCAGACGCGGACCCGGAGCGGACCAGGTCGGGATTCAACTATTCGACCGGTAAACGCGGGCCGATCCCGCGCCGCTCCACGACCTTGCTACGGGGGTGGCAGGACGTTCTCCACACAACAAGAGAGGCACATGTGTCCAGGCTGCAAGCCGAGCATCTGTACAAGGTGTTCGGCAGACGACCCGAGGACGCGGTCCGCAAGCTCGAAGCCGGCGCGAGCCGGGACGAGCTGCGGGCCGAAGGCACCACAGCGGCGGTGATCGACGCGTCGATCGAGGTCGACGAGGGCCAGATCTTCGTCGTCATGGGTCTGTCCGGGTCCGGTAAGTCCACCCTGCTGCGCATGCTCAACGGGCTGCTGGAGCCGACCGCCGGAACCGTCCGGATCGACGGCCAGGACCTCACCTCGCTCAGCGACAAGGAACTGCGCAAGGTCCGCTCCGAGAAGATCTCCATGGTCTTCCAGCACTTCGCGCTCTTCCCGCACCGCAGTGTGCTGGAGAACGCCGCCTACGGCCTGGAGGTGCAGGGCGTCCCCCGCGCCGAGCGCACCAGGCGCGCCACCGAGGCACTGGAACTCACCGGGCTCAAGGGCTGGGAGAAGTCCTGGCCCGACGAGCTGTCCGGCGGTATGCAGCAGCGGGTGGGCCTGGCCAGGGCGCTGGCCACCGATGCCGATCTGCTGCTGATGGACGAGTCCTTCAGCGCGCTCGACCCGCTGATCCGGCGCGATATGCAGGACCAGCTGCTCGAACTCCAGAAGACCCTGAAGAAGACCATCGTCTTCATCACCCACGACCTCAACGAGGCGATGCGCCTCGGCGACAAGATCGCGGTGATGCGGGACGGGCAGATCGTGCAGATCGGCAGCGCCGAGGACATCCTCGTCCGGCCCGCCAACGACTACGTCGCCTCCTTCATCCAGGACGTGGACCGCAGCAGGGTGCTGACCGCCGGTGCGGTCATGGCCGAGGTCGGCACGGTGCTCGGCAGCACCGCGCCGGACGGCGGAAAGCTCGGCACGGCAGCGGAGTTCCGCGCCGCGGCTCCGGCGACCGTCGATGTCGACACCCCGCTGGTGGAGCTGTTCGCGCCGTGCTCGGCCAGCAGCGTGCCGGTCGCGGTGACGGACGCGCAGGGTGCGCTGGTCGGTGCCGTACCGGCCGAGCGGCTGCTCGCGGTGCTCGGCGAGCCCGCGGAGCAGGACGCGACCCCCGCCCTCCCCGCACAGCCTCTGGTGAAGACCTCCGCCGAGGCGCCCGGGGACAACGAGCCCGAGGACAAGGTGATCGCCGGTGCCTAGGATCCAGATAGGCAGCTGGGCCGAGGGCGCCGTCAACTGGCTGCGCGACAACCTCGACTGGCTCTTCACCCTCATCACGAAGGTGCTGAACGGCCTCTACGACGCGATTCACACGGTGCTGTCCGGGCCTGAACCGCTGCTGCTGGCCGGCATCCTCGCGGTGCTCGCCTGGTGGCTGCGCGGTCTGCCGGCCGCCGCGCTCACCTTCCTCGGCTTCGCGCTGATCGACTCGGTCGAGCAGTGGGGCCCGACCATCGAGTCGCTGTCCCTGGTGCTGGTGGCCTGCCTGATCACCGTGGTGGTCGCGGTGCCGCTCGGTATCTGGGCGGCCCGCAGCCGGCTCGTCGGCGGGGTGCTGCGTCCGGTCCTGGACCTGATGCAGACCATGCCGGCGATGGTCTACCTCATCCCGGGCATCCTCTTCTTCGGTCTCGGTGTCGTGCCCGGCATCGTCGCCACCATCGTCTTCGCCATGCCGCCCGCGGTCCGGATGACCGAACTCGGCATCCGGCAGGTCGACGCGGAACTGGTCGAGGCGGCCGAGGCGTTCGGCACCCACCCGCGGCGCACGCTCTTCCGCGTCCAGCTGCCGCTGGCACTGCCCACGATCATGGCCGGTATCAACCAGGTCATCATGCTGGCGCTGTCCATGGTCGTCATCGCCGGCATGGTCGGCGGCGGCGGTCTCGGCGGGTCCGTCTACAACGCGATCAGCTCGGTCGATGTGGCGCTGGGCGCCGAGGGTGGCATCGCGGTCGTCATCCTCGCCATGTACCTGGACCGGATGACCGGCGCGCTCAACCAGCGGGTCTCCCCGCTCGGCCGGCGGGCGCTGGCCAAGGCGCAGGCGGCGCTCGGCGGGTGGAAGTTCCTGCACTGGCGGCCCGCCACCTCCGTGGCCATGGCCGGCATCGTGGTGCTGGCGCTGCTCGCCGGCGGGATGGGCATGACGGGCAAGGGCGGCGGCCAGGCCGGCGGCGGCAACGGCCGTCCGATCAGCCTCGGCTACGTCAACTGGGACGAGGGCAAGGCCACCACGTACCTCTGGAAGGAAATCCTGGAGGAGCGCGGTTACCAGCCCAAGGTCCAGGCCCTGGAGGCCGGCCCGCTGTTCGCCGGCCAGGCCCGTGGTGACATCGACGTACAGACCAACGCCTGGCTGCCGACCACCCACGCCTCGTACTGGAAGAAGTACCAGAACAAGCTGGAAGACCTCGGGACCTGGTACGACAAGACCTCCCTGGAGATCGCGGTCCCGTCCTACATGAAGGGCGTCAAGACCCTCGACGACCTCAAGGGCAAGGGCGGCGAGCTCGGCGGCAAGATCACCGGTATCGAGCCGGGCGCCGGCGAGATGAAGATCCTCAAGGACAAGGTCCTCAAGGACTACGGCCTGGGCGGCGAGTACAAGGTCCAGGAGTCCAGCACCGCGTCCATGCTCAGCGAGCTGGACCGCTCCGTGCACGCCAAGAAGCCGATCGCGGTCACGCTGTGGTCGCCGCACTGGGCGTACGACAAGTACCCGCTCACCAAGCTCAAGGACCCCAAGGGCTCCTTCGGTTCCGGTGACGGCCTGCACCTGCTGGGCCGCAAGGGCTTCGCCAAGGACGAGCCCGAGGTCGCCAAGTGGATGAAGAACTTCCACCTGGACGAGAAGCAGCTCACCAGCCTTGAGAACGACATCAAGAGCGCCGGTGAGGGCCATGAGCAGGACGGTGTGCGCACCTGGCTGAAGAAGCACCCCGGTCTGGTCGACAAGGTCGCCCCGTCCGCCGACGCCTCGTACGCCAAGGGCAAGGACGCCGGCAAGGCACCGAACATCGGCTACCCCGCGTGGGACGAGGGCATCGCCACCACGTACCTGTGGAAGAACGTCCTGGAGAAGCGCGGCTACCAGCCGAACATCCGCAACCTCGATGTCGGACCGATGTGGACGGGACTGTCCACCGGCCAGATCGACGTGGAGACGGACGGCTGGCTGCCGGTCGCGCAGAAGCAGTACTGGGACAAGTACAAGAAGGATCTGGTCGACGTCGGGGCCTGGTACGACAAGACCTCGCTGGAGATCGCGGTGCCGTCCTACGTCAAGGGTGTGAAGACCCTGGACGATCTGCGGGAGCACAAGGACGAGTTCCAGGGCAAGATCATCGGGATTGAGCCGGGCACCGGCGAGATGAAGCGCCTCAAGGACACCGTCGCTCCCGCGTACGGCCTGCAGGACTTCGAGGTCACCTCGGCCGGCACCAGCGCGATGCTGACGGAGCTGGACCGGGCGTACCACAAGAAGGAGCCGGTCGCGGTGGTGCTGTGGTCGCCGCACTGGGCCTACAGCAAGTACAAGCTCACCAAGCTCAAGGACCCCAAGGGCACCTGGGGCGCCAACAACCAGATCAAGACGCTCGGCAACAAGAGCTTCCCGGAGAAGTTCCCGGAGTTCCACGGCTGGCTGAAGAACTGGAAGATGAGCGCCGACGAGCTCGGCAGCCTGGAGCAGGACATCCAGGACGCCGGTAAGGGCAACGAGAACAAGGGCGTCGAGAAGTGGATCGCCGACCATCCGGGCATCGTCGACAAGATGGCGCCGGTGAAGTAGGCGGACCGGGCGCGTAGTTCGCGCGGCTCCGCGCCGCGCGGCCGTATCGCCCCTGTGGTGCGGTGAGCCCCGTCCCCGGCAGTTGCCGGGTGGCGGGGCTCATTGCTGCGCGAGGCCGGTGCGGCACGGCAGCGGTGGATCACCCGACCGGCGGCGTTTGCTGCGCGGCGGGGTGGGACAGGTGGTTCGCTCTGCTGTGTGCCCGTTTTTCCTGCGGGGCCGCCGTGGTCGCGGCCGGCGAAGGAGATGATCGTGAAGCCCGCGCATTCCGCCGCCGTCGCCCTGCTCGGCCTCACCGTCCTGGGGCTCGCCGCGCCCACCGCCGTCGCCCGGGTCGAGCCCGATCCGGTGGTGGCCGGGCAACGGGTGCGTATCAGCGACGGCGGGCAGTGTGCTCGGGACGGTGCGGCGCGGGTGTCGTCGCGGCTGTTCGGCCCGGTGGTGCTGCGGCCGGGGGAGGGCGGGATGGGTGCCCAGGCCCGGGTCGCCGACGGGGCCGCGCCGGGCCGCTACCCGGTCACCATCCACTGTGCGTCGGGCGGGGCGAGCTTCACCGAGACCGTCACGGTGCGCGACGGCCGGGTCGAGGGGCTGAGCGCCGCCCAGGCGGCGGGCGGTCTGGCGCTGCTGGCGCTCGCCGCGGGGGCCGCGTTCTGGCTGCGGCGCACGGTCGGCGGACGGTCCTGAGCACCGGGCCGCGGGTGCCGGCCGCTCGGGGGCGGGTGCGTACCGTGAGCGGATGACCGGTCAGCGTTCCCCCCGGCGCGTGGTGTCCCTGGTGCCCTCCCTCACCGAGGCGGTGGCGGCGAGCGCGCCCGAGCTGCTGGTCGGGGTCACCGACTGGTGCAGCCACCCCGCCGGGCTCGACGTCCCCCGTATCGGCGGCACCAAGAATCCCGACGTCGGCCGGATCGCGGCACTGGCACCGGAGCTGGTGATCGCGAACGAGGAGGAGAACCGCCCGCAGGACCTGGCCGCGCTGCGGTCCGCCGGGCTCACCGTCCTGGTCACCGAGGTGCGGACGCTGGACCAGGCGTGGCGCGAACTGGCGCGGGTGCTGGTGACCGGCTGCGGACTGCCCCGGCCCGCGTGGCTGGACGCCGCCGAGGCCGCCTGGCGCGAGCTGCCGGCCCCGGCGGCGGAGCATACGGCGGTGGTGCCGGTCTGGCGCCGGCCGTGGATGGTGCTGGGCCGGGACACCTTCGCCGGCGATGTCCTGTCCCGTCTGGGCGTACGGAACCGGTACGCGGACCACACCGAGCGCTATCCCCGTATCCCGCTCGACGAGCTCAACGCCGGGGCCGCCGATCTCGTGGTGCTGCCCGACGAGCCCTATCGCTTCAGCGCCGAGGACGGCCCCGAGGCGTTCCCCGGCCTGCCCGCCGCACTGGTCAGCGGCCGCAGTCTGACCTGGTACGGGCCGTCGCTGGTGACGGCCCCGGCCGAGCTGGCACAGGCGCTGGCCGGGGCCCGGTGAGGGCGCGGGGTCGGCTGGGGGGGGAGTCTGCGTGCCGGTCCCCGCGAGCCCCTGAACGGAACGGCGCACCCTACGGCGTGACCGGCCGGGGCGGGGCCGGCAGCCGGCCGCGGGCCAGGCCCACGGCAGTGCGGGTGCCGGCCACCGCCACCGCCGTCACGAGGGCCGCGAACAGCGCCGCGGCGAGCCAGCCGAAGGCGTTCAGACCGGTGTGCCGGGCCAGGCCGGCCGCGCCCGTGACGCAGGTCCCCAGGGGGAAGGTGAAGCCCCACCAGGTCATCGAGAAGCCCATGCCCCGGC
This sequence comes from Streptomyces sp. NPDC029466, assembly GCF_055574515.1. Classification (NCBI taxonomy): domain Bacteria; kingdom Bacillati; phylum Actinomycetota; class Actinomycetes; order Kitasatosporales; family Streptomycetaceae; genus Streptomyces; species Streptomyces sp. NPDC029466. The sequence continues at coordinate 107,923 of NZ_JBVHZH010000024.1, read as the reverse complement.
GGACGGCGCGGAGCACCATCGCGGTGGCGAGCGCCAGCCAGAGCAGTGCGAAACCCGTCACCGGGACGCCGTAGAGCACCGCGAAGGCGCCCATGGCGTGTGCGGTGGCGGGGTCCACGACGCCCGGTGCGGCGTCGGCGAGGTTGTTCACCGCGGTGGTGGACTGGCCGAGCGGGCCGAGGACGAGGAACAGCGTGGGGGTGAGCGCCAGGGGGAGCGGGCCGTGGTGGATCAGCCGGGACAGCACCAGCGGCAGGACGAGCAGCGTGGCCAGCAGCGACATGCCGAACAGGGCGTAGCAGCCGAACAGCAGGGCCCGCTGCCACTGGCCGGCCGGCAGCTGCGGCACCAGCGCCGGGCCGAGCGCCGCCGAGACCATCGGGGCGACCAGCGGCAGCAGCCAGACGGGGGAGGCGCTGCCGGGCTCGATCCGGTGCCGGGTCACCATCAGATACGGGAGGGCCGCGGCGCCCACCAGTCCGGTCAGGGTGCCCACGGTCCACAGGACGGCGTCGGCGGCCACCGCGGCCGGTGTGCCGATGACGTCCCGGCCCACCGCGAGCGTGCCGCCGCCGACCGCCAGCAGGGCCATGGCGAGGCAGCCGTAGAACGGGGCGACGGCCGGGTCCAGCAGCTGGCGGCGTGCCTGGTCGCCGTGGCGGACCCAGTGCACGGTTCTGGCGGCCAGCAGCGTCAGCAGCATCAGCACGGACAGCGCCCAGACCGCCTGGTACCCGGTGCGCACCCCGGGGCCGGTGAACGGCAGGACCGCACCGGCGTTGGCGACGATCGCGGTGCCCATGACGGCGGCGTACCAGTTCGGCCCGAGATGACGGACCGAGGCCCGGGCCGGGGGGCGGGGGGCGCCGGGGGCCGGGGCGCCGGTGCGGGAAGGTGCTTGCGCGAGGGTTGCCATGAGAACAGCCTTGCCGCCGCGGACGGCCGCCACCAGGGACCCGCTGTCTATGAGGGCATAAGCTGGGGTTATGTGCAGGGGGATTTATGGGTGCTGAGGACGAGTCCGTCGCCGTATCGCTGGCGCACCGGGTCCCGGATCTCGGCGCGTTGGAGCTGCTGCTCGCCGTCGCCCGGCTCGGGAGTCTGGGGCGGGCCGCCCGGGCGCGGGGCATCACCCAGCCCGCCGCCAGCAGCCGTATCCGGTCGATGGAGCGGCAGTTGGGGGTGGCGCTGGTGGAGCGCTCGCCGCGCGGCTCCCGGCTGACGGATGCCGGTGCGCTGGTCACGGACTGGGCGCGGCGGGTGGTGGAGGCGGCCGAGGCGTTCGACGCGGGGGCGCAGGCGCTGCGCGGGCGGCGCGATTCCCGGTTGCGGGTCGCGGCCAGCATGACCATCGCCGAGTACCTGCTGCCGGGCTGGCTGATCGCCCTGCGCGCCCAGCGGCCCGGCACCGCCGTCTCGCTGCTGGCGGGCAACTCCAGTGCGGTGGCCGAGCGGTTGCTGGGCGGCGCGGCGGATCTCGGTTTCGTCGAGGGGCTGGAGGTGCCGGCGGGGCTGGACGGGACGGTGATCGGGCAGGACCGGCTGATCGTGGTCGCCGCGCCGTCCCACCCCTGGTCCCGGCGCCGTACCGAGCTGACCGCCGCCGAACTGGCCGCCACCCCGCTGATCCTGCGCGAGCGCGGTTCGGGGACCCGCCAGGTGCTGGACGCGGCGCTCGCCCGGCACGGCGGCCTGGCCGAACCGCTGCTGGAACTCGCCTCCACCACGGCGGTGAAGGCGGCGGTGGTGAGCGAGGCGGCGCCGTCCGTGCTCAGCGAACTCGCCGTCGGTGAGGAGCTGACCGCGCGCCGGCTGGTGGAGATTCCGGTGCGCGGACTGCGTCTGGGCCGGGAGTTGCGCGCCGTGTGGCCCACCGGTCAGCGGCCCGCGGGCCCGGCCCGCGACCTGCTCGGGCTGACCCGCGGCACGCCCTGAGGCCGGGGCCGGCCCGGCCGGTCTCACTCCGCCGGGGACGCCCCGCGTGCCGCCGCGACCAGCGCGTCCATCACCCGGGTGTCGTCCCCGGCCTCCGGGTGCCACTGCACCGCCAGCGCGAAGCCGTAGGCGCCCGGGAGTTCCAGTGCCTCGATGGTGCCGTCCTCCGCGTACGCCGAGGCCAGCAGCCCGCGGCCGATCCGGTCCACGGCCTGGTGGTGGTAGGTCGGCACGGCGACCGGTTCGGGGAGGGTACGGCCCAGCAGCGTCCCGGGGACCGGCTTGATCTCGTGCTGTTCGAAGACCCCGGGCGCTCCGGCGTGCCCGTCGAGGTGCTGGATGAGGGAGCCGCCCAGCGCCACGTTCAGCAGCTGGAGCCCGCGGCAGATGCCCAGCAGCGGGACGCCGCCCGCCAACGCGGCCTCGATCAGGGCCAGTTCCCAGGCGTCCCGGTCCAGGGCGGGCGGGCCGGTCCTGGGGTGCGGCTCGGCGCCGTAGCGCGCCGGCTGGACGTCCGCGCCGCCGGCGATCACCAGACCGTCCAGGCGGGCGACGGCCGCGGCGGCGGTGGCCGGATCGCCCGGCGGCAGCAGCGCGGCCAGCCCGCCCGAGCGCTGCACCAGCTTGGGGTACCCGGCGGGCACCAGCGCGGCGGGCAGCGACCAGACCCCCCACCGGGCCTCTTCCTGGTAGGTGCTGATGCCGATGAGGGGCTGGGACATGGGGTGTGGTCCTCCGTGCGTATGGGGGGTGGGTGCGGTGCGGGGACGGCCGGGGCCGGCCGGGAGGTCCCGGCCGGCCGTGGGGCGTGTCCCGAGGGTTCCGGTCAGGTGCGTTCGAGCTCCGCCTCCGCCGCCGCCAGCGCCGCGAACTCCTCCTCGGGGGCCGCGGCCACCAGCCGGTGCCGGGAGTAGAAGGCGAAGTAGGCGAGCGCCACGACGTAGACGCCGAGGGCGATGAAGGCGGCTTCCTTGTCGACCAGGAAGGTCGCCACCAGCGCCGAGCAGGCCAGGACGAAGGCGACCGACGAGGTCAGCATGCCGCCGGGGGTGCGGTAGGGGCGGGGCAGGCCGGGCTCGCGACGGCGCAGCACGATGTGCGAGAGCGCCATCAGCGCATAGGAGATGGTGGCGCCGAAGACGGCGACATTGAGCATCCGGGCGCCGTCGCCGGTGGCCGCGGCCAGCGCGAAGCCCAGCGCGCCGGGCACCAGCAGGCCCAGGTAGGGGGCCTTGCGGCGGCTGGTCAGGGAGAGGAAGCGGGGCAGATAGCCGGCCCGGGAGAGCGCGAAGAGCTGGCGGGAACCGGCGAAGATCAGGGAGAAGAAGGACGCCACCAGGCCCGCGAGCCCCGCGTAGTTGACGATCCGGCTGACGGTGGTCGGCTTGCCGTCCGGCTGGAGCGCCTGGACCAGCGGATCGCCCACCGACTGGATCGCCGCCGAGCCGCGCGCACCGGTCGCCGCGACAAAGGTGATCAGGGCGAGCACCAGCAGGATGCCCATCGCGGCGGCCATCGCCTTGGGCAGCGAACGGGCCGGGTCCTTGGTCTCCTCGGCCGCCAGCGGGACGCCCTCGACGCCCAGGAAGAACCACATACCGAACGGGAAGGCCGCCCAGATCCCCAGGATGCCGAACGGCAGCCAGGAGTTGGCCCCGAAGGCGCCGGCCTTGACGGGGATGTCGTTGAGCGAGTCGACATGGAAGTCGGTCAGTGCGGCGATCGCGAAGACGACGACCGCGGCGACCGCGATGGCGGTGACGATCAGGCTGAAGCGCAGTGCCTCGCCCACGCCCCACAGATGGATGCCGATGAAGATCGCGAAGCAGGCGAGATAGACCGGCCAGCTGGAGTGCAGACCGAACAGGCCGAGCGATTCGACGTAGTCACCGATGAAGATGGAGATCGCGGCGGGCGCCAGCACATATTCGATCAGGATCGCGGTGCCGGTCAGGAAGCCGCCCCAGGTGCCCAGGGCGCGTCGGGCGAAGCCGTAGCCGCCGCCCGCGGTCGGCAGGATCGAGGCCAGCTCCGCCAGCGCGAAGACCAGACAGGTGTACATCAGGCCCATCAGGACGGCGGCGATCGCCAGGCCGCCGAAGCCGCCCTGCGCCAGACCGTTGTTCCATCCGGAGAAGTCGCCGGAGACGACATAGGCGACGCCCAGGCCGGTCAGCAGCAGGGGCCCCGCGCTGCCCCGGCGCAGCGTCCGCCGCTCCAGATAGGTCTCGTCGGGGGATGTGGCGCCCGCGGACCCGGGCGGTGCGGTCTGCGTTTCCGTGTTGTCGGCCATGAGCCGCTCCTGCCTCGCCGAGGGGATAACGAGCAAAGGTTTAGCCGCATACCTTTGCTGCCGGGTCGGCGCAGCGCAAGACCTGTACGTAAAAGAATGGTGAACACGCGCGCACCGTCCCCGTACGGGTGCTCAGGGTGACGGAGCGGTCAGGAAGCCGCGCAGCAGCGCCGCGGTCCCGCAGCAGTGCTCCCGCATCACCTCGCGCGCCCCGTCCGCATCGCCCTCCAGTACCGCCTCGACCAGCGCGGTGTGCTGGGTCTGGGAGTGCTCCAGATTCCTGACCAGCAGCGGAATGCAGTCCAGGAGATCGTTCACGCGGGCCCGGACCGCCGCGTACTGCGCCGCCAGCGACGGTGAGCCGGACAGCTCCGCGAGCGTCAGATGCAGCAGGGTGTCCCGCCTGCGGTAGTCGGCGAGCGGGGCGTCCTGGGTCGCCGCGAGCGCCGTGCGCAGCCGGTCGCTCTGCGCGTCGGTCAGCCCGTGGGCGGCGCACAGCCCGGCCGCACCCACCTCCAGCACCTCCCGGAAGCGCAGGGTGTCCTCGACGTCGACCTTCTCGATCCGGCGCCGCAGCTCGGCCTCGCCGTGGTTCTCCGTGCGCACCCGGACGAACGTGCCGCCGTAGCGCCCGCGCCGGCTCTCCACCAGGCCCTCGTCCTGGAGTACCTTCAGCACCTCGCGCAGGGTGACCCGGCTGATCTGCAGCCGCTCGGCCAACTCCCGTTCCGCGGGCAGCCGTTCACCCTGGGGCACCAGGCCGAGCCGGACGATCTGGAGTATCTGCTCCAGGGCTTCCTCGAAACCGTTGCCCGCGCGCACCGGCCGCAGCACCGGTGCCAGCCGATCAGCCGCACTCTCCATCGATACCCCTTCCCAATCAATGGTTCGTGTGCCTACCTTATGACCTCCGGATGCAGTGACAGGAGGCAATACCGTGGCAGACCGCACGCCCCCACTCTCCGTCGAGGAGCTCAGAGTCCTCGTCGACGCCGGGGAGATCGACACTGTCGTCCTCGCCTTCACCGATATGCAAGGCAGGCTCCAGGGCAAGCGGTTCGCGGCCCGATATTTCCTCGACACCGTCCTCGACCACGGTACGGAGGGCTGCAACTACCTCCTCGCCGTCGACGTCGACCTCAACACCGTCGAGGGCTACGCCATGTCCTCATGGGAACGTGGCTACGGCGACTTCGCCATGCACGGCGACCCCGGCACCCTGCGCCGCACCCCCTGGAACGCCGGCACCGCCCTGATCACCGCGGACCTCGCCTGGCACGACGGCTCCCCGGTCGTCGCCTCGCCCCGGCAGATCCTGCGCCGCCAGCTCGACCGGCTCGCCGAGCGGGGCTGGAGCGCCTACGCCGGCACCGAGCTGGAGTTCATGCTCTTCAAGGACTCCTACGAGGACGCCTGGTCCCGCGGCTACCGCGAGATGAACCCCGCGAACCAGTGGAACGGCGACTACTCCGTCCTCGGCACCGGCCGCGTCGAACCCGTGCTGCGCCGGATCCGCAACGAGATGGGCGCGGCCGGCATGACCGTCGAGTCCGCCAAGGGCGAGTGCAACCTCGGCCAGCACGAGATCGTGTTCGTCTACGACGAGGCGCTCACCACCTGCGACCAGCATGCGATCTACAAGACCGGCGCCAAGGAGATCGCCGCCCAGGAGGGCATGTCGCTCACCTTCATGGCGAAGTACGACGAGCGCGAGGGCAACTCCTGTCATATCCACCTCTCGCTCCAGGACGCGGACGGGCGGCCGGTGCTGGCCGACGACGACGGCCCGTACGGCATGTCGAAGACCATGCAGCACTTCCTGGCGGGCCAGGTCGCCGCGATGCGTGACTTCACCCTCCTCTACGCGCCCAACATCAACTCCTACAAGCGCTTCCGCCCCGGCTCCTTCGCGCCCACCGCCGTCGCCTGGGGCCCCGACAACCGCACCTGCGCCCTGCGGGTGGTCGGCCACGGCCGCGCCCACCGCCTGGAGAACCGGCTGCCCGGCGGCGATGTGAACCCCTACCTCGCGGTCGCCGGCATGGTCGCGGCGGGGCTGTACGGCATAGAGCACGAGCTGGAGCTCCCCGAGGCGACCACCGGCAACGCCTACACCGGCGACGCCGCCCATGTCCCCACGACCCTGCGCGAGGCCGCCGAGCTGTGGGATCAGAGCCCGATCGCCCGGGCGGCGTTCGGCGACGAGGTCGTCGACCACTACCGCCACATGGCCCGCGTCGAGCAGGACGCCTACGACGCCGCCGTCACGGACTGGGAGCGTTTCCGCTCCTTCGAGCGCATGTAAGGAACCACCCGTGCTGCACGAGCTGAAGATCATCAACCCGGCCACCGAGGAAGTGGTGGCCACCGTTCCCACCACCTCCCCGGAAGAGGTCGACGCCGCGGTCCGGCGGGCGGCCGGAGCCCAGGAGGCCTGGGCCGCCGTGGCACCCGGCGACCGGGCCCGGATCCTGCGCCGGTTCGCCGAGGTCGTCGACGCCCACCTCGACCCGCTCGCCGAACTCGAACTCAAGGAGGCCGGCCACCCGCTGGGCAACGCCCGGTGGGAAGCGGGCAACGTCCGCGATCTGCTGCACTACGCCGCCGGGGGAGTGGAGCGGCTGACCGGCACCCAGATCCCGGTGGCGGGCGGACTGAACATCACCATCCAGGAGCCGCTCGGCGTCGTCGCCGTCATCGCCCCCTGGAACTTCCCGATGCCGATCGCCGCCTGGGGCACCGCCCCCGCGCTCGCGGCCGGCAACGCGGTCCTCCTCAAGCCCGCCGAGACCACCCCGCTCACCGCGCTCCGGCTCGCCGAGCTGGCCCTGGAGGCCGGGCTCCCCGAGGGCCTCTTCCAGGTCCTGCCCGGCGAGGGGCCGGTCACCGGCACCGTCCTGGTCGACCACCCCGGCGTCGCCAAGGTCGTCTTCACCGGCTCCACCGCCACCGGCCGGCAGATCGCCGCCCGCTGTGCCACTCAGACCAAGCGGCTCACCCTCGAACTCGGCGGCAAGAGCCCCAATATCGTCTTCGCCGACGCCGACATCGAGGCCGCCGCGGCCGCCGCCCCCGGCTCCTTCCTCGACAACACCGGCCAGGACTGCTGCGCCCGCAGCCGCATCCTCGTCCAGCGCTCCGTGTACGACCGCTTCATGGAGCTGCTGGAGCCCGCGGTCAAGGCGTTCACCGTCGGTGACCCGGCCGATCCCGCCACCCAGATGGGTCCGCTGATCTCCGCCGCCCAGCGCGAGCGGGTACGGTCCTACGTCCCCGAGGACGCCCCGGCCGCAATCCGCGGCGAGGCCCCCGCCGGCAAGGGCTTCTGGTACCCGGCCACCGTCCTGGAGGGGCGCCCCGGCGACCGTACGGCCGTCGAGGAGATCTTCGGCCCGGTCGCGGTCGTCCTCCCCTTCGATGACGAGGCCGAGGCGGTCCGGATCGCCAATGACACCGACTACGGTCTGTCCGGCTCGCTGTGGACCCGTGACGTGAGCCGGGCGCTGCGGGTCTCGCGCGCCGTCGCGGCCGGCAATCTCTCCGTCAACTCCCACAGCAGTGTGCGGTATTGGACCCCCTTCGGCGGGTTCAAGCAGTCCGGACTCGGCCGTGAGCTGGGCCCGGACGCACTGACCGCCTTCACCGAGACCAAGAACGTCTTCATCAACACCGAGGCCGCCACCCCCGGGGAGTGATTCCCCGGAACGCCGGCCGCTTCCGGGTCCGCCCGGACAGCTCGCACCGCCCGCACCGCCCGCACTGCCCGTACCGAAGAAAGGCCCGCCAAGTGACCGACCAGACCGCAGTCTGCCGCCGCCTCGTCGGCCGTACCGCCGTGATCACCGGAGCCGGCAGCGGCATCGGACTGGCCACCGCCCGCCGACTGTCCTCCGAAGGCGCCAACGTCGTCTGCGCCGACATCGACGAAGTGGCGGGCAAGGCCGCCGCCGAAGAGGTCGGCGGCACCTACGTCCAGGTCGATGTGACCGACTCCGAGCAGGTCGAGGCGCTCTACAAGACCGCCTTCGACACCTACGGCTCGGTCGACATCGCCTTCAACAACGCCGGGATCTCCCCGCCCGACGACGACTCGATCCTCACCACCGGCCTGGACGCCTGGAAGCGCGTCCAGGAGGTCAACCTCACCTCGGTCTACCTCTGCTGCAAGCACGCACTGCCGTACATGCAGCGCCAGGGCCGCGGCTCCATCATCAACACCGCGTCCTTCGTGGCCGTCATGGGCGCCGCCACCTCCCAGATCAGCTACACCGCCTCCAAGGGCGGCGTGCTGTCCATGTCCCGCGAACTGGGCGTGCAGTTCGCCCGCGAGGGCATCCGGGTCAACGCCCTGTGCCCGGGGCCGGTCAACACCCCGCTGCTGAAGGAGCTGTTCGCCAAGGACCCCGAGCGCGCCGCGCGCCGTCTGGTGCACGTCCCGGTCGGCCGGTTCGCCGAGCCCGAGGAGATCGCCTCCGCGGTCGCCTTCCTCGCCAGCGACGACTCCTCGTTCGTCAACGCCGCCGAGTTCCTGGTCGACGGAGGCATCGCGGGCGCGTACGTCACCCCGCTCTAACCACCCGCCGTTCACCTCCACATCAGCGCCCCGGTGGCCGGACGTCACACGACGCCCGGCCACCATGCGCTAGCGTCCGGCTTCGGTTCTTCGTTCGACAGGAGTGTGATCCATGCGCAACAAGCGTCGTTGGCTGGCGGCGGGTGCCGCCCTCGCGGTTCTGGGTGGCGGGGTGGCGGTCGCTCAGACGGCCACGGCGGGCCCGAACCCGCGCCACTGCCCCACCCTCCATGTGACCAAGGGCTGGTACGGCGACAACCGTGCCAAGCTGCAGAAGATGATCGACGAGAGCGGCAGCTGCTCGGGAACCGGGGGCGCGCGTCCGGTCGCGACCTTCGACTGGGACAACACCGTCGTCAAGAACGACATCTCCGACGCCACGCTGGCCTGGATGCTGCGCCACGACAAGGTGCTGCGCCCCGCGAGCTGGAAGGCCACCAACAAGTGGATGACGGATGACGCCGCCCGCGCGCTGACCAAGGCCTGCGGCACGTCCGTACCGGTCGGCCGGCCGCTGCCGACGTCGACGGACACCGGCTGCACCGACGAGATCCTCGACATCTACCAGGACGCCAAGACCTCCACCGGCAAGACCGCGTTCACCGGCACCTGGAACCACCGCCGCACGGTTCCCGAATACGTCTGGATCACCCAGCTGTTCGCCGGTCACAGCCCGGCGCGGCTGACCGGCTACGCCCGCGCCGCGCGCGCCGAGAGCCTCGCCGCGCCGATCGGGTCGGAGCAGAAGGTCGGCACGCACACGATGGAGGGGTACGTCCGCTACTACGACCAGCAGCGCGACCTCATCGGCACCCTCCAGAAGGCCGGCTTCGACGTCTACATCGTCTCCGCGTCGGCCGAGCCGCTGGTACGGGCCTGGGCGCCCGGGGTGGGCATCGACCGCCACCACACCATCGGCATCCGCAACCTCGTCCGTGACGGCAAGCTCACCACGGGCGTTCAGGGCTGCGGCGACGTCAAGGACACCCAGGGCGAGGTCCTGACGTACATGGACGGCAAGCGCTGCTGGATCAACCAGGAGATCTTCCACGTCAAGGGCGCCAAGGCCTGGCAGCAGCAGGACCGGGCACACCGTCCCGCCTTCGCCGCGGGCGACGCCGAGACGGACGTGACCTTCGTCGGTGACGCCACCGCGGGGCACCTGGCCATCAACCGCAACAAGCCCGAGCTGATGTGCCGGGCGTACGACAACGCCGACCACCGCTGGCTGGTCAACCCGATGTTCATCGAGCCGAAGAAGCGCCAGGCCGACCCGTACCCGTGCGCGACCACCGGCTACACCCGGCCGGACGGCACCCTGGGCCCGGTCCGCCGCCCGGACGGCAGCATCGTGCCCGACCAGCAGGACCGCGTCCACGGCTGACGGCAACAAGCTGACGGCAACGACCGGACGAGGGGCGCGCCTTCACAGGAAGGCGTGCCCCTCCCCCCGGTACGTCGGCACCGTGTCCACCACCCGGTCCCCGTCGATCAGGTGCAGCGCGGAGAACCGCTCACACAGCTCACCGGCCTTCGCGTGCCGGAACCACACCTTGTCGCCGATCCGCAGCCGGTCCGCGGCCGGCCCCAGCAGCGGGGTCTGCACCTCGCCGGGCCCCTCCTGCGGGTCGTAGCGCAGCCCGGCGGGCAGATACGGAACCGGCAGCCGGTCCGGGCCCGCCACCCCCGACGCCGGATAGCCGCCGCCCAGCACCGTCACCACCCCGGGGCCCGGCCGGCGCACCACCGGCTGGGCGAACAGCGCCGCCGGACGCCCGCTGAACGAACGGAAGTTGTCGAACAGCCGCGGCACATACAGTCCCGACCCGGCCGCGATCTCGGTGACCGCCGCCTCCGCCGCGGTGTGCTGCACACTGCCCGTGCCGCCGCCGTTGACGAACTCCAGCCGCGGCGCCACCTCCCGCACCGCCCGGACGGCCGCCCAGCGCCGCTGCGCCAGCTCCTTGCGCGCCGCCGCCTGCATCACCCGGATCGTCCGCGAGAACACCGGCTTGCCGGCGACCTCGTCACCGACCCCCGCCACATGCCCCTCGTACGCCATCAGCCCCACCAGCCGGAACCCGGGGCGGCGCACCACCGACCGGGCCAGCGCGGCCAGTCGGTCGGGCGTCCGCAGGGGGGAGCGGCGGGCGCCGACCCGCACCTTCCCGCCCAGCAGCCGGTAGGAGGTGTCCAGTTCCAGGCACACCCGCACCTCCTCGCCCGCCCCGCCGGACGGCCGGGCGGCGTCGATGAGATCCAGCTGCACCGGGTCGTCGACCATCACCGTCACCGCGGCCGCGAGCCCGGGCTCGGCGGTCAGTTCGGCGAAGCCCGCCCGGTCCGCCGACGGATACGCCAGCAGGACGTCCCGGAAGCCCGAGCGCGCCAGCCACAGCGACTCGGCGAGCGTGAAGCTCATGATCCCCGCGAAGCCGTCCCGCGCCAGTACCCGTTCCAGCAGCGCCCGGCAGCGCACGGACTTGCTCGCCACCCGGATCGGCTTGCCCCTGGAGCGGCGCACCAGATCGGCGGCGTTGGCGTCGAAGGCCCGCAGGTCGACGACGGCGAGCGGGGCGTCGAGGGAGGCGGTGGCCCGGTCGTAGGCGGCTTTGTCGGCATCCGCGCCGGATGTGTACGGGGGCATGGCCGCAGCCTGCCAGACCCCACTACCACTGGGTAGGGGAGAGATTGCGACAGAGCGGACAGGGGTTGGAGCACCGACGGCGCCAGCCCTTACAGTGGCTCGACACCGCAACCAGCAGGTCAGCGGCGTGTTGTCCGGATACGAACCACCGTGCCCCGATTGCGGATCGGGCCCGGGGGTCAGCGGTGCAAGGGGGAGCGCGGGTGAGCACCGACGCCGAATTCGCCGATGCCCGGCACATTCCACCGATACCCCCGCAGCCGCCCCGGCAGCCCGCCCCGGCCGGCATGCCGGAGCCCGAGGGGGACCCGCGGACGACCGTGCTGCGCCGGGTGCCGGCCGAGCCGTCGCCACCGGCTCCCGGGGCGCACCCCGTCCCGCCGCGCCCCACCGTCCCGCCGCCTGCCGGTGCGCAGCCGCCACCCCACCCGGACCGTGCGCCCGGCGCCCCGGCCCCCGCCGCACCGGCCGCCCCCACCCCGCCGCCGCCCGCCGGCCGCCCCGCCGCGTTCCGCGACACCGCCGCCTTCCACCTGGCCAACAGTCAGAAGCTGTGGAGCGACTCCCGTGAACCCGCCGCCGGCAGCGGACCGGCCGCCCCGCCGGCTCCCCGCCACCCGGCCGCCGGGCCCTCGGCGGCCCCCGGCAGCGAGCCGCCCCGGCCCGCCGCGCAGCGCCCGCCCCACCTGCCCTGGCCACCGACCGCCGCTCCGCACCCGGGAGTTGGCTACGCCCCCGGCGCGCCGGGCCGGCCCGGGTCCGTCCGCCGCCCCGGCCCCCGGCTGCTCGGCGCCGCGGCCTGCCTCGTCCTCGGGATCGGCCTCACCGGCGGTGCCGCGGCCGGGAGTTGGCTCACCGACGAGGCCGACGCCGCCCCGCCCACCGCCGAGGCCGTCTTCGCCCAGGGCCGCGACGTCTGGCACAACACCCCGGTCGACCGGCTCTTCCCGCGCACCGTCAACGGCCTGGGCGTCGGACCCGGCGGCGCCGACCGGACCTGGACCCGGATCGCCGTCGCCCCGGACGGCGGCTGCGGCCACGCCTACGACCCGAAGCTCGCCGCCGCGCTCGCCCGCGCCGGCTGCACCCGGCTGCTGCGCGCCACCTACGCCGACGCCACCCGCAGCAGCGTCATCACGGTCGGAGCGCAGATCGCCAAGGCCGACCAGCCCGGGATGATGGCCCTCAACACCCGCTTCAGCACCAGGAGTCTGGGTACCCGCACCGACCTGCTGCCGCTGCCGTACGCCGCGAAGGGCACTCCGGCCGAGGGCTTCGGGCGCGCCCAGCGGGCCAGCTGGACCGTCCGGATCCTCACCGACATCCCGGTCGTGGTCTACGCCGTCTCCGGCTTCGCCGACGGCCGCACCGTCACCGAGCCGCAGCCCGCCGAGGCCGCGGTCCGGCCCGGCGTCACCACCGCCCCGGCCGAGTCCGGCCTGGGCCACGACGCGAAGGGCCTGGCGGACCGCATCGGGACGGACTTCCGCAAGGCGGCCGGCAGCCCCACGCAGACGACGGAGGCCTCGTCATGACGCACACCGTGCTGCGCGGCACCGCCCTCGCGCTGGCCTCTGCGGCGCTCGCCGTACTGCCCGCCGTCCCCGCCCGGGCCGATGCCCTGCGCGCCCAGGAATGGGCCCTCCAGGCCGTCCACGCCCAGCAGGCCTGGCGCACCACCAAGGGCGAGGGCGTCACCGTCGCGGTCCTGGACACCGGTGTGGACGCCAACCACCCCGACCTGGAGGGACAGGTGGAGCCCGAACGGGACCTGGTCGGCTTCGGGGCCGGCCCCGGGGACGCCGCCTGGGCCCGGCACGGCACCGGAATGGCCAGCATCATCGCAGGTCACGGCCATGGTGCGGGCCGCGAGGACGGTGTGCTGGGCCTCGCCCCGGCCGCCCGGATCCTGCCGGTCCGGGTGATCCTGGAGGACGACGACCCGCAGCGCGGGCGAGCCCGCACGGAGAAAGCGGGCGCGCTCGCCGACGGCATCCGCTGGGCCGCCGACCACGGCGCCGACGTGATCAACATGTCGCTGGGCGACGACAGCGAATCCGCGCACCCCGAGCCCCGCGAGGACGCCGCCATCCAGTACGCCCTCGGCAAGGGCATCCCCGTCGTCGCCTCCGCGGGCAACGGCGGCGAGAAGGGCAACCGCGTCTCCTACCCCGCCGCCTACCCGGGCGTCATCACGGCCACCGCCGTCACCCACCTGGGGGGCCGCGCCCGGTTCTCCACCCGCCACTGGTACGCGACGGTCAGCGCCCCCGGCTACGACATCATCATGGCCGACCCCGAGGACGACTATCTCTCGGGCTGGGGCACCAGCCCCGCCGCCGCCTTCGTCTCCGGCGCCATCGCCCTGATCCGCTCCGCGCACCCCGACCTGAGCCCGGCCCAGATCCGCCGGCTGCTCACCTCCACCGCCCAGGACAGCCCCGAAGGCGGCCGCGACGACGACTACGGCGCGGGCCTGATCGACCCCGCCGCCGCCCTGCAAGCGGCGACGGATCTCCGGCCCACCGCGCAGAAGCCGTCCCCCGCCGCCTACGCCGACCGCTACTTCGGCCCCGGCCCCACCGCGGACGACGCCGCGGACACCGGCACCTCCTGGCTCCCCTGGACCGCCGGCGCCGCGGGCGTGGCCCTCCTCGCGGCCGCCGCCGTCCTCTGGCGCGGCCGGCCCCGCGACCACTGAGCCGTCGCCGTTCACCGGGGCCCCCGCACCCGGTGACGCCGTCACCCCACCCGATACGCTCGGGCGCGTGCAGAAGAACATTCCCGACCCCGGTTTCGGCGACGACGACGGCTCCGCCGACCCGGCCCTGGCCGCGGCCCTGGCGGCCTACGACCGGGACCGGAGCGCCGAGCCCGAGCTGCTGTCGGCGCTGGCCGGCGCACGCGTCCTGGTGCCCGTGGTGGCCGTCCTCGGTGAGGTCGAGACCGGACCCGACGGCCTGCGCCGGGAGAAGACCAGCGATATGGCCGTCCCCACCCTCCAGGCCCCGGACGGCCGCCGCGCCCTCCCCGCCTTCACCTCCATGGAGACCCTCCAGCGCTGGCGCCCCGACGCCCGCCCGGTCGCGGTCCCGCTGCCGCAGGCGCTGCTCGCCGCCTCCCACGAGCAGGCCGACACCGTGGTCGTCGACCTGGCGGGCCCGGTCACCTACCAGCTCACCGGCCCCGCCCTGCGCGCGCTCGCCGAGGGCCGCACCACCGCCGACCCGCTCGCGGACCCGGCCGTCACCGACGCCCTGCGCACCCTCCTCGACGCCGAGCCCGGCGTGCTCGTCGCCCACCTCGCACCGTCCGCCGAAACCGACGCCACCCTCGCCCTCGGACTGGCGCCCGACGCCCCGACCGCGGACGTCGCCCAGCGGCTGGCGCAGGCCCTGGCCACCGACGAGGTGCTGCGCGCCCGGCTCGTCCGGGGCCTGGACCTGGCCCTTCTGCCGCCCGGTGGCGCGACGGCCGGGGAGCCCTTCTACCGGCGCTGACACTCCACGGCCGGGGCCCGGTGCCGACGACCGGGCCCGCGGCCGTCAACGGGCGGGTTCGTCTCCAGGGCCGCACAATGCGAGGAGAGCTCAAGATCCACGCGAGGAGAGCCCCCATGGAGAAAACGGAGATCTCGTCGGTACTGACCCGCACGGTCGTATCCGAGTTCCTCGGCACCCTGCTCCTGGTGTTCTTCGCCGTCGGCTCGGCAGTGCTGGCGGGCGAGTACATCGGCACCTTCGGCATCGCCCTGGCCTTCGGCTTCACCATGGTGGCGCTGGCCTACGCCCTCGGCCCGATCTCGGGAAGCCACTTCAACCCCGCGGTGACCCTGGGCATGCTGCTGGCCCGCCGGATCACCCTGCGGACGGCCACCGAGTACTGGATCGCCCAGGTGGTCGGCGCCATCGCCGGCGCGGCCCTGCTCTTCCTGGTCGCCAAGCAGATCCCGGGCCTCCAGACCGATGCCTCCTTCGGCACGAACGGCTGGGGCGACCGCTCGGCGGTCCACCTCAACCTCGGCGGTGCCTTCGTCGCCGAGATACTGATGACCTTCCTGCTGGTCTACGTCTGGCTGTCGGTCACCCACAAGGTGGCCGTGATCGGCTTCAACGGCATGGCCATCGGTCTGGCCCTGGCCGCCGTCCACCTCGTCGGGGTCCCGCTCGACGGCACCGGCGTGAACCCGGCGCGCTCCATCGGCCCGGCGCTCTTCGCGGGCGGTGCGGCCATCACCCAGCTGTGGCTGTTCATCGTCGCGCCCCTGATCGGCGCCGCCATCGCGGCGGTGGTCCACCAGATCACCCATCCGCCGCACGAGCCGGTCCTCGTCGCCGACGAGCCGATGCCCTACGAGCCCGCCGACGACGGGCCCTGAGGCGCAGCGCCCCCACCGCGCACACGACGGGCCCCGGCCGCATCCCGGCCGGGGCCCGTCCTCGCGTGTGTGCGGCGCTCCGCCGCCCGGCTCAGCCGAAAACGGGGCCGGTGTACTTCTCCCCGGGACCCTGGCCCGGCTCGTCCGGCACGACCGACGCCTCGCGGAACGCCAGCTGGAGCGACTTCAGACCGTCGCGCAGCGGGGCCGCGTGGTACGAGCCGATCTCGGTGGCGCTGGCGGTGACCAGCCCGGCCAGCGCCTGGATGAGCTTGCGCGCCTCGTCGAGGTCCTTGTGCGCCGCGCCCTCCTCGGCGAGCCCGAGGTTGACCGCCGCCGAACTCATCAGATGCACCGCGACCGTGGTGATCACCTCGACCGCCGGCACCTCCGCGATATCACGGGTCATGGCGTCGAAGTCGGGATTCGCCGCGTGCGCTGCGTCGGGCTGCTGCGGGGTCTGGTCACTCATGTCTTCGGGCTTCTTCCTGCTGAGGGGACGCCTCCAGCCTATGGGCAGCGCGCCCGGACCCCGCGGCCGGGAGCGCCATCCCGGTCCCGGGGCGGGTTCGCGTCAGCACAGAAGTGGGTGCCACCCCTTGACTCGTGTATTCTGGTGTTCCGACCGGCCGGACACGCATGTGACCGGCCCACAAGTGGAGGCTCCGATCTCCCACCCGACCGACCTCACGGTTGGCGGGTCAACGGTCCGGCTGCGCCCCGCGGAGACTTCGCGGCGGTGCTCCAGATCCACGTGGAGCCCCGCCTGTGTCCCGTCCGGGGCGTTTTTCGTGTACCCGGCGCGGTTGGTCACACCGAAAAGACGTTACGCGGCAGTCCGCCAGGCCGTCGCGTGGTGCTACCGAGGAGGATCCATCAGCGCCGAGCCCCGCATCAACGACCGGATTCGCGTCCCCGAGGTGCGACTCGTCGGTCCCAGTGGCGAGCAGGTCGGCATTGTGCCGCTTGCCAAGGCCCTGGAGCTTGCGCAGGAGTACGACCTCGACCTGGTCGAGGTGGCGGCGAACGCCCGTCCGCCGGTCTGCAAGCTCATGGACTACGGAAAGTTCAAGTACGAGTCGGCCATGAAGGCCCGTGAGGCGCGCAAGAACCAGGCGCACACGGTCATCAAGGAGATGAAGCTCCGGCCGAAGATCGACCCGCACGACTATGACACCAAGAAGGGTCACGTCGTCCGGTTCCTCAAGCAGGGTGACAAGGTCAAGATCACGATCATGTTCCGTGGTCGCGAGCAGTCCCGCCCCGAGCTGGGCTTCCGGCTGCTGCAGCGGCTCGCGTCCGACGTGGAGGACCTCGGCTTCATCGAGTCGAATCCGAAGCAGGACGGCCGAAACATGATCATGGTCCTCGGTCCGCACAAGAAGAAGACCGAGGCGATGGCCGAGGCCCGTGAGGCGCAGGCCGCCCGTAAGGCCGAGCGCCACGGTGGAGCTTCCGCGGAGGAGCCCGCCGAGGAGCCCACCGGGGCGTGACCCCGAGGCGTCGGCCCCGGTTCGCGCCGGGGCGCCCCGCCCCGGACATCAATCGATATACATGACGCTCCCGCTCGCCGGTCCGTGCCTGCGGGAGCGCCAATGACGAGGAGAGAACGGCGCATGCCGAAGAACAAGACGCACAGCGGTGCCAGCAAGCGCTTCAAGGTCACCGGTTCCGGCAAGGTGCTGCGTGAGCGCGCCGGCAAGCGCCACCTGCTCGAGCACAAGTCGTCCCGCGTGACGCGTCGCCTCACCGGCAACGCCGAGATGGCCCCGGGCGACGCCGCGAAGATCAAGAAGCTTCTCGGCAAGTGAGCCGACGCGCCCCACTGCCGGGGGCGCGCGACTCGGACCGGGACCCAATCGATTCGGGCCGTTGTGACGACAACCACGGCCCCGCTACAAGGAGTTAACAAGTGGCACGCGTCAAGCGGGCAGTCAACGCCCACAAGAAGCGCCGGGCGATCCTCGAGCAGGCCAGCGGCTACCGTGGCCAGCGCTCCCGCCTGTACCGCAAGGCGAAGGAGCAGGTCACCCACTCCCTCGTCTACAACTACAACGACCGCAAGAAGCGCAAGGGCGACTTCCGTCAGCTGTGGATCCAGCGCATCAACGCCGCTGCCCGCGCCAACGGCATGACCTACAACCGCTTCATCCAGGGTCTGAAGGCCGCCAACATCGAGGTGGACCGCAAGATCCTGGCCGACCTCGCGGTCAACGACGCCAACGCGTTCGCCGCGCTCGTCGAGGCCTCGCAGAAGGCGCTTCCGAGCGACGTCAACGCCCCGAAGGCTGCCTGAACTTCAGCCTGACGACGTGATGACGGACCCGCAGGCCCCGGCCTGCGGGTCCGCCGCTTTTCCGGACCCGGCCCGGCCCGTGCGCACGGACCGGGACCCCCACGCACCGAACAACAGAAGCGAGCCGCCGCCCATGGGCACCCCCGAGCTGATCTCCCCGCGTTCCCCGCGTGTCACCGCCGCCCGGCGGCTGGCCCGCCGCGCCTTCCGCGGCAAGGAGCGCCGGTTCATCGCCGAGGGCCCGCAGGCCGTACGGGAGGCCATCGCGCACCGCACCGGCGGTACGCCCACGCTCATCGAGCTGTTCGCCACCGTCGAGGCCGCCGAGCGGCACACCGAGATCATCGAGGCGGCCCGCGCGGCCGGGGTGCGGATCCACCACGCCGACGACAAGACCGTCGCCGATATCTCCCAGACCGTCACCCCTCAAGGGCTGCTCGGCGTCTGCGAGTTCCTCGACTCGCCGTTCGAGGAGATCCTCGCCGCCCGTCCGCAGCTGGTCGCGGTGCTCGCCAACGTCCGTGACCCCGGCAACGCCGGCACCGTGCTGCGCTGCGCGGACGCCGCGGGCGCCGACGCGGTGGTGCTGACCGACGCCTCCGTGGACCTGTACAACCCCAAGTCCGTACGGGCCTCGGTCGGTTCGCTCTTCCACCTGCCGGTCGCGGTGGGCGTCCCCGTCGAGCGGGTGGTGAGCGGACTGCGGTCGGCCGGCGTACGGATCCTCGCCGCCGACGGCGCGGGCGACCGCGACCTGGACGCCGAACTGGACACCGGCTCCATGGGCGGGCCCACCGCCTGGGTCTTCGGCAACGAGGCCTGGGGACTGCCGGAGGAGACCCGGGCGCTGGCGGATGCCGTGGTGCGGGTCCCGATCCACGGCAGGGCCGAGAGCCTCAACCTCGCCACGGCCGCCGCGGTCTGCCTCTACGCATCCGCCCGCGCCCAGCGCAGCCCCGGCGGCTGCCGCGCGGTGTCACCCGCCTGAGGGGTGTCTCCCTGATCTTCGGGGCACTTCCGGTACGAGCTAGTAGGCTTGCGTGCTCGGGGGCCCGGAAGGGGGTAACGGGGATGAGTGTGAGGACTTCCGGCACCACAACCACCGCGGACAGCCGCCGGTCCGAGGGGCTCGTGGGCGGTCAGCCGCCCGCTCCGGACGGAGAGCCGGCGGCCCTGGGGACCGGTCTCGGACTGGACCCCGACGATCTGCCCGACGGCCTGGTCGTCGCCGACGAGACCGGCCTGGTGATCTGCTTCAACGCCGCCGCGGCCAGGATCACCGACATCGCCCCCGAGGACGCCGTCGGCCGCCCCCTCGAACACGCCCTGCCGCTCCAGGACATCGAGGGCCGCCGCTGGTGGCGGCTCACCGACCCCTACGGCGGGCTCGCCATCCGCCGCGGCCAGCCCGAGCGCAATCTGCTGCTCGGCGGCCGCGAGGTGCTGGTCTCCGCCCGCTATGTCCGCAGCCGCCCGACCGGCCCCGTCCAGCGGCTGGTGATCGCGCTGCGCGGTACTGAGGCCCGGCGGCGTACGGAGCTCAGCCACGCCGAGCTGATCGCCACCGTCGCCCATGAACTGCGCTCGCCGCTGACCTCCGTCAAGGGCTTCACCGCCACCCTCCTCCAGAAGTGGGAACGCTTCACCGACGACCAGAAGCGGCTGATGCTGGAGACGGTGGACGCCGACGCCAACCGCGTCACCCGGCTGATCGCCGAGCTGCTGGACATCTCCCGGATCGACTCCGGGCGGCTGGAGGTGCGCCGCCAGCGGGTCGACATGAGCGCCGCGGTCCGCCGCCACGTCCAGGCGCAGACCACCGCCGGCCAGCGCCCGGACCGCTTCCTGATCCGGATGCTGGAGCCGCTGCCCGATCTGTGGGCGGACCCGGACAAGGTGGACCAGGTGCTGGGCAACCTGCTGGAAAATGCGGTGCGCCACGGCGAGGGAACGGTCACCATCGAGGTCGGACCGGTATCGGACGCGACCAGCACGGAGGGGACGAGCGTCACCGTGAGCGACGAGGGCCCCGGCATCCCGGAGGAATCGATGAGCCGCGTGTTCACCCGCTTCTGGCGGGGCAGCAAGCGCGGTGGCACCGGCCTGGGCCTCTACATCGTCAAGGGCATCGTCGAGGCGCACGGCGGGACGATCACGGTCGGCCGGGCGCCGGCCGGCGGCGCGCAGTTCCGATTTAGCCTGCCCGTCGCGACGCCGGCCTTCATGGCCTGAGCACTCCGCGGCGGGCGCCCCGCGGGGGCGCGGACCGGCCGCGCGGCCCGTCCCCCTTAGACTTGACCTTTGGCACCTTTGGCGCACAGGCATCGCGGGCACAGCGCGGGCTCGGCATCCGACCTTTGTGATCGAGGAGCCGAGGCGAAGCGAGCCAAGCCAAGCCAGTCCACCGGAAGCACGGGAAGAGATGTCCGCACCCAATAAGTCGTACGACCCTGTCGAGGTCGAAGCCCTGAAACCGGAAGAGATCGCCGCACGGCTGGACGAGGCGCTGGCCGCCATCGCCGCCGCGGCCGATCTTGAGGAGCTGCGTGAGGTGAAGGTCGCGCACACCGGCGACCGCTCGCCGCTCGCGCTCGCCAACCGTGAGATCGGCGCGCTGCCCCCGCACGCCAAGGCGGACGCCGGCAAGCGCGTCGGCCAGGCCCGTGGCCGGGTGAACCAGGCGCTCAAGGCCCGCCAGGAGGAGCTGGAGGCGGAGCGCGACGCCCGCGTGCTGGTCGAGGAGGCCGTGGACGTCACGCTGCCCTACGACCGCACCCCGGCCGGCGCCCGGCACCCGCTCACCACCTTCATGGAGCGGGTCGCGGACGTCTTCGTGGCCATGGGCTACGAGGTCGCCGAGGGCCCCGAGGTCGAGGCGGAGTGGTTCAACTTCGACGCCCTCAACTTCGTGCCCGACCACCCGGCGCGCCAGATGCAGGACACCTTCTTCGTCCAGGGCAACAGCACCGAGGGCGATGAGTCCGGCGTCGTGCTGCGCACCCACACCTCGCCGGTCCAGGCCCGTACGCTCGTCGACCGCGAGCCGCCGGTCTACGTCGTCTGCCCGGGGCGGGTCTACCGCACCGACGAGCTGGACGCCACGCACTCCCCGGTCTTCCACCAGATCGAGCTGCTCGCCGTCGACGAGGGCCTGACCATGGCCGACCTCAAGGGCACCCTCGACCACATGGTCCGGGCGCTGTTCGGTCCGGACATGAAGACCCGGCTGCGGCCGAACTACTTCCCGTTCACCGAGCCGTCCGCCGAGATGGACATGGTCTGCTACGTCTGCCGTGGCGAGTCCGTGGGCAACCCCGACCGGCCCTGCCGTACGTGCTCCAGCGAGGGCTGGATCGAGCTCGGCGGCTGCGGAATGGTCAACCCCAAGGTGCTCATCGCCTGCGGCGTCGACCCCGAGAAGTACAGCGGCTTCGCCTTCGGGTTCGGCATCGACCGGATGCTGATGTTCCGGCACAACGTGGAAGACATGCGTGACATGTTCGAAGGCGACGTCCGGTTCACCCGGCCGTTCGGGATGGAGATCTGATGCGGGTCCCGCTTTCTTGGCTGCGGGAGTACGTCGACCTGCCGGCGACGGAGACCGGCCGTGACGTACAGGCCAAGCTCATTGCCGTCGGCCTGGAGGTCGAGACCGTCGAGCGCCTCGGCGAGGGCCTCAAGGGCCCGCTGGTCGTCGGCCAGGTCCTGACCATCGAGGAGCTGGAGGGCTTCAAGAAGCCGATCCGCTTCTGCACGGTGGACGTCGGCCAGGCCAACGGCACCGGCGAGCCGCAGGAAATCGTCTGTGGCGCGCGGAACTTCTCCGTCGGCGACAAGGTCGTGGTCGTGCTTCCCGGCGCCGTGCTGCCCGGCGACTTCAAGATCGCCGCGCGTAAGACGTACGGCAAGAAGTCGCACGGCATGATCTGCTCCGGCGACGAGCTGGGCATGGGCGACGACGGCTCGCACGGCATCATCGTGCTGCCGCCCGAGTACGAGGTCGGCACCGACGCCATCGAGCTGCTGGAGCTCGTCGACGAGGTGCTGGACATCGCCGTCACCCCGGACCGCGGCTACTGCCTGTCGATGCGCGGCGTCGCCCGCGAGACCGCCACCGCGTACGGTCTGCCGCTGCGCGACCCGGCGCTGCTGGACGTGCCGCCGCCGAACTCCACCGGCTACCCCGTCCAGGTCTCCGACCCCCTCGGCTGCGACCGCTTCACCGCCCGTACGGTCACCGGTCTCAACCCCGAGGCGCGCTCCCCGCTCTGGCTCCAGCGCCGTCTTCAGAAGGCCGGGATGCGTCCGGTCTCGCTGGCCGTCGACATCACCAACTACGTGATGCTGGAGATCGGCCAGCCGCTGCACGCCTACGACCGCACCAGCGTGGACGGCCCGATCGGCGTCCGCCGGGCGGCCCCCGGTGAGAAGCTGACCACCCTGGACGGCACCAAGCGGGTGCTGGACGCCGCTGACCTGGTCATCACCGACAACCGCGGCCCGATCGGCCTCGCGGGCGTCATGGGCGGCGCGCACACCGAGATCGCGGCCCCGGCCGCGGACGCCGGGACCGGCGAGGTGCGCGGCACCACCGACGTCGTCATCGAGGCCGCGCACTTCGACGCGCTGTCCATCGCCCGCACGGCCCGCCGGCACAAGCTCTCCTCGGAGGCCGCCAAGCGCTTCGAGCGCGGGGTGGACCCGGAGGCCGCGTCCGCCGCGGCGCAGCGGACCGTCGACCTGCTGGTGCTGCTCGCGGGCGGAACCGCCGGGGAGGGCGTCACCGAGGTCGTCACGCCCAGCGGGCCGCGCACGATCACCCTCTCCGCCGGCCACCCGGACAAGGTCGCCGGTGTCGCCTACGGCCGGGAGACCGTCGTCCGCCGCCTCCAGCAGGTCGGCTGCGACGTCTACGGCCAGGACGAGCTGGTCGTGACCGTGCCGTCCTGGCGGCCGGACCTCAGCGAGCCCAACGACCTGGCCGAAGAGGTCATCCGGCTGGAGGGCTACGAGAACCTGCCCTCCACCCTCCCGAAGCCGCCCGCCGGCCGGGGGCTGACCGAGCGTCAGCGGCTGCACCGCCGGGTCGGCCGGGCGCTGGCCGGTGCGGGCTACGTCGAGGCGCTGAACTACCCGTTCACCGGCTCGCACGTGCTCGACCAGCTCGGCATCGAGCCGGACGACCCGCGCCGCGCCGCGGTCACCCTCGTCAACCCGCTCTCCGACGAGGAGCCCGATCTCCGTACGACGCTGATCCCGGGCCTGCTGAACGCGCTGCGCCGCAACTACGGGCGCGGCACCCACGATCTGGCGCTCTTCGAGACCGGACCGGTCTTCCGGGCGACCGGCGACGAGCAGCCGGCCAGCCGCTTGGTCGTCGACCGCCGGCCGACCGACGACGAGATCGCCTCGCTGGACGCCTCCCTCCCGCAGCAGCCGCGGCGCGCCGCCGTGGTGCTCGCCGGGGGCCGCGAGCAGGACGGCTGGTGGGGCCCCGCACGCCCCGCGAACTGGGCGGACGCCATCGAGGCGGGCCGTACGGTCGCACGGGAGGCGGGTGTGGAGCTGATCGTCCGGCAGGACCAGCACGCGCCGTTCCACCCGGGCCGCTGTGCGGCGCTGCTCGCGGTCGCCGACGGTGAGGAGATCCTCGTCGGCAACGCCGGTGAGCTGCACCCGCGGGTCATCAAGACGCTGGCCCTGCCGGAGCGCACCTGCGCGATGGAGATCGACCTGGACCGTCTGGAGCGGGCCGGTACCGGCCCGCTGCGCGCCCCGAAGATCTCGGCCTTCCCGGTCGCGACCCAGGACGTCGCCCTCGTGGTCGACACCGGTGTCCCGGCGGCGGAGGTCGAGGGCGCGCTGCGTGATGGTGCGGGGGAACTGCTGGAGTCGCTGCGGCTGTTCGACGTCTTCACCGGTGAGCAGATCGGCGCGGGCAAGAAGTCGCTGGCGTACGCGCTGCGCTTCCGCGCCGCCGACCGGACGCTGACCGCCGAGGAGGCCTCGGCGGCCCGGGACGCGGCGGTCGCGGCGGCCGTGGAGCGGACGGGAGCGGTGCTGCGCGGCTGAGCGTGGCCCGTGGCGCCGCGACGGCGTGCACAACGGGGTGAGGGCGTGGACGGTACCGACCGTCCGCGCCCTCACCCTTTTCGGTGGGCGGCGGACGGGTTCCGCGGAGGCGGTGGGGCGCGGCGGGCCGCGTGCGACGGCCGGGGCTGTGAGGGAGACGATCGGATCCGTACACCATCACCCCATCGGGTGATGATGTACGTATCGTCGTCGGATGGACACGGAACGTCGCGAGAATCGACCGGGTCGGCAGGGCCCGTGTGACCGCGACAGCGGGCCGGACCGATCCGCTCAGGACCTGGGGACCACCGGCGAGCGTGCGTGCCGGACTCCGCGAGCCCGCCATGATCCGAACGACGCGCCCTAGGGGGGCCATCGGCATGATCCGACACCGGGCGAGGCGTGGCGCGCGCGCCGGGGCGGCAAGCGCCCGGCGCGCCTTCGTCTTCGTTCTGCCCGGCCTCTGGGTCCTCGGCGTGGTGGCCTGGGAGCTGAGCCACCCGACCAGCGGCCGGCTGCTGCAACTCCTCGCCGCCGCACCGGCCATCGCCTGCGCGGGCACCGGCCGCCGCCAGTGCGTGCTGCTCGGCGGGCTGTGCGCGCTGCTCGCGCTGGTGCCGTTCGGCGAGGTGGAGCCCGGGGCCGGGTGGGGCACCCGCCTGATGACCTGTGGTGCGGTCCTCGCGGTGATCGGTGCCAGCTATCTGACTGCCGGGCGGCGGCTGCGGCTCGTACGGGAGCTGGAGCGGACCCGGGAGGTCGCCGCTACCGCGCAGCGGGTGCTGCTGCGCCCGTTACCGCGGCGGATCGACGGGGTGCTGCTGGCGGCCGACCACCTCTCCGCGAGCGAGGGGGCCGTGGTCGGCGGGGATCTGTACGAGGTCGTGGGGACCCGGCACGGGGTCCGGGCGGTGATCGGGGATGTGCGCGGGCACGGGCTGGACGCCATGGGCACGGTCGCGGCGATACTCGGCAGCTTCCGCGAAGTGGCGCACGACGAGCCCGAACTGGGGGATGTGCTGCGCCGGTTGGAGCGCTCGCACCAACGGCACCTGTGGGAGCGGGCGCGCCCCGGACGGCCCGCGGCCGGCGGGGAGCCGGGCGGCCCGCTCGCCGAGGAGTTCGTGACGCTGCTGCTGGTGGAGGTGGCCCCGGACGGGTCCGTCACGGCGCTCAACTGCGGGCATCCGTGGCCCTATCGCATCGCCCGGCAGGCGGTCGCGCCGGTCGCCCCGGCCGATCCGATGCCGCCGCTGGGACTGTTCCCGTTACCGGCCGAGCTGTCGGCGGTGCGCTGTGGGCAGCTGCGGCCCGGGGAGGGGCTGTTTCTGCACACCGACGGGGCGGCCGACGCGCGGGACGCGGCGGGGGAGTTCTTTCCGCTGACCCAGGAGCTGCGCAGCAGCGTCCAGGCGGCCGCGGCCCCGGGCGGGCCCTCGCCGGCGGGGGTGGTCGGGAATGTGCGCAGGGCACTGCTGCGGCATGCGGGCGGACGGCTGACGGACGATGTGGCGCTGCTGATGCTGAGCAACGACCGGGTGCGGGTGCCGGCGCGGGCGGCCGGCACCGCCCCGCCTACCGTGCGCCTTCCGTGACCTCCCGGCCGATCGGCGACGGGAAGGTGACGCCGGTCAGCTCCTCGGAGGCCCGCCACAGACGCCGGGCGCTCTCCGGATCGCTGGCCGCGGCCGTCCTGCCGACCAGCGTCGGTGCGCCGCGCATCTCCCCGAGCCCGTCCGGGCCGACGTACGAGGCGCCCGGCAGGTCCTGGGTGGCGGCGTAGAGCGTGGGGAGCGCGCCGGCCTTGTTGTCCTGCGCGACCAGCCGGTTGCCCACCCGCATCACCGCGCGTCGCAACACGCTGGCGTCGGCGCCCTGGAGGTTGGTGGCGGCCCAGCCCGGGTGTGCGGCGAGGGCGCGCACCGGCGATCCGGCGGCGGCGAGACGGCGTTGCAGTTCCAGGGTGAACAGCAGGTTGGCCAGCTTGGACTGGCTGTAGGCGGTGACGGGGCGGTAGCCGCCGGTCAGGTTCAGGTCGTCGAAGTGGATGTGGTTGCCGGGCAGCCGGTGGGCGCCGGACGACACGGTCACCACGCGGTCGGTGAGGCGCGGCAGCAGCAGGTTCGTCAGCGCGAAGTGGCCGAGGTGGTTGGTGCCGAACTGCATCTCGAAGCCGTCCTTGGTCCGGGACTCCGGGATGTTCATGACTCCGGCGTTGTTGACCAGCAGATCGACCGGGTCCTGCCAGGCGGCGGCGAACGCGCGGACGGAGGCGAGGTCGGCCAGGTCGAGGCGGCGGACTTCGACGGTGCCGCGGGCGCCCCGCACGGTGGCGGCGGCGGACTCGCCGCGCTTGAGGTCCCGTACGGCGAGGACGACATGAGCGCCCGCCCGGGCGAGGGCTTCGACGGTGGCGATGCCGAGTCCGCTGTTGGCGCCGGTCACGATGGCGGTGCGGCCGGTCTGGTCGGGTATGTCGGTGGTGTTCCACTTCGGGGTGTGCGTCATGGCTTCAATGTAGGCAACGTCAACAATGATGTCAACGCCAACAATGATGTCAACGCCAACAATGATGTCAACGCCAACAATGATGGCAGTGGCAACAATGTAGCCAGTGAATACATGGGGGATAGGATGGCGGCCATGCAGACTCGTCGTTACCACCACGGAGACCTGCGCGCCGCGCTGCTCACCCGCGCCGAGCAGACGCTCCGCGAGAAGGGGCCGGGCGCCCTGTCCCTGCGGGAGCTGGCCCGCGACCTCGGCGTCAGCCATGCCGCCCCGAGCCGGCACTTCAAGGACAAGCAGGCGCTGCTCGACGCGCTGGCGCTGGCCGGTTTCGACCGTCTGGACGAGACCCTGGCGGCGTCCCGGGAGCCGGGCGCGACCTTCGCCGACCGGCTCGGCGGGTTCGTGCGCGCCTATGTGGACTTCGCCGTCGACAACGCGCAGCTGATCGACCTCATGTACACGATCAAGCACGACCCGGCGGCGTCCGAGGCGCTGGTCAAGGCCGCGCAACGGCTGGGAGCGATGGCGGAGGACGTGGTCGCGGAGGGGCAGCGTGCCGGGGAGGTGCGGGAGGGCCCCGTCGACAGCATCGCCATTCCGGTGTTCACCACCTTGCACGGCTTCGCCAGCTTCGCGATGAGCCGAGTGCTCTCCCCGGAGGAGGTCGACTCCGGCCTCGACGCGGTGATCGCGTACATGCTGCGGGGCTGTGCCCCGTGAGGGCGCCGCGGCTCTTCACACCCCGTGTGAAGGGGCGTTCACTACGCTCAACTGACGGAGTGGTCCTGTCGACGAGGCCATGAGCCGGCGGTCCGCGGCACGGGCCCGGCTCACCGGGAGGCCGGTATGGAGCCCAACACCCTGCTGGACGCGATGCTCGACGAGTCCGGTATCTCGCATGCGGGGCTGGCCGCGCGGATCAACCAGCTCGGCCGGCGCCGCGGTCTGGCGCTGCGGTACGAACACACCGCGGTGGCCCGGTGGTTGAAGGGCCAGCGGCCGCGGGGCCAGGTGCCCGACCTGATCTGCGAGATCCTGGGGGAACGGCTGCACCGGCCGGTCGGGCTCGCCGACATCGGCTTCAGCGGTCCGGGGGCGCGGCGGGCCGCCGACACCCCGCTCTCCGGCTTCGTCGAGCGCGCCACCGCGCTGTGGCGGTCCGATGAGCAGCAGCGGCCGCACATCCTCGACGCCCCGGCGCTCACCGGCACCTCAGCGGTCATCCCCGTATGGGAGTGGGAGAACCCGCCCGAGGACTCCGATGTCTCGCGTGACGGGCTGACCCGGGTCGGCATGGCCGACATCGAGATGCTGCGCACCGCGCGGACGCACTACGAGACGATGTACCGGAAGGCGGGTGGTATCGCTACCAGAGCACGCATCGTGGGATTCCTCAACGCCGAGGCGGCGCCGCTGCTGCGGGGCAGCTACAGCGATGCGACGGGGCGTCAGCTCCACCGGGCGACCGGCGGACTGGTCGCGGTCGCCGGCATCTGCGCGTACGACTCGGACGCTCTCGGGCTGGCCCAGCGCTACTTCCATCAGGCGCTCCGGCTGGCCAAGGCCAGCGGGGACCGCGGCCTCGGCGCGTATGTCATCGCGCTGCTGGTCAATCAGTCCCTCTTCGTACGGGAATACCGCCAGGCGGTCGCCTTCGCGGAGGCGGCGTTGCGGGCCGCGGGTCCGCAGATCACCCCGGCGCTCTCCGCGGACCTCTACGCGATGCAGGCCAAGTCCTACGCCCGGCTCGGCGACGGTGCCGGTGCGCTGTCGTGCATCCGGCGTGCGGAGGCGGCCGCGGAGCGTATCCGGCCCGGTCTCGAACCGGCGGAGACGGGTTATGTCCAGCCCGGCCTGGTGAACGTACAGGTGGCGGAGGCGCTGCTCAGCCTGGGCGACTTACGGTCGGCCCGGGAACAGGCGGACGCCGCCGTTGACACCCCCGCACACGACCGCGGCCGGGTCCACCGGCTGGCCATGCTCACCCATATCGAGCTGCGTCAAGGCGATGCGGACCGGGCCGTGGCCAATGCCGCGGAGATGACGGAGCAGGCTCGCGGCATGGAGTCGCAACGGCTGCGGGACCGGCTGCGGGCGGTGCGCGAACATCTGGCGGAGACCGGGAGCTCCGCGACGGACGAGGCTGCCGATCTCATCGACGAGGTGCTGCGCGTTCCGCTGTAGGGCGTAAGACACGCCCCTGACCGGGCTCGTGTCACCTTGCCGGCCCTACAGCGGAAGGTGGCAGTTACGTGCGTTGGAACAATCTCAGCGAAAAGCCCGTCTATGCGAATCCCTGGTTCCGGGTCAATCTGGCCGATGTGGAGCTGCCCGACGGCCGCCGGCTGGATCACTATCTGATCCGGATGCGGCCCGTCGCCGTGGCGACCGTGGTCAATGAGGCCAACGAGGTGCTGCTGCTGTGGCGCCACCGGTTCATCACCGACACCTGGGGCTGGGAGCTGGCCGCGGGTGTCGTCGAGGACGGCGAGGACCCGCGGGCTGCGGCCGCCCGCGAGATGGAGGAGGAGACCGGCTGGCGCCCCGGGCCCCTCCACCATCTGCTCTCGGTGGAACCGTCCAACGGCCTCACCGACGCGCGGCATCACATCTACTGGTCCGAGCAGGGCGAGTACACCGGTCCGCCCCAGGACGGTTTCGAGTCCGACCGGCGGGAGTGGGTGGCGTTGAAGCTGGTGCCCGACATGGTGGCGCGGGGGGAGGTGCCGGCCGCCAACATGGCCGCCGCGCTGCTGATGCTGCATCACCTCCGGTCGGGCTGACCGGCATGGGCCGATGGCCGTGGCCGGCGGTCATCGGCCCAGGGCCTGCCACACCGCCACCACCAGCGCCGCGAGCCCCGTGAGCGCGGCGAGGGACGGCAGTGGCCAGCGGGTGCTCTCCAGCCGTGTGACGCGGGCCTGCAGGTCCTCCGCGTCCCGCTCGTACTGCGTGGAGCGCTGGGCGAGCAGCGCGAGGTGGCCGTCGACCCGGGCGGTGCGGACATCGAGCTGACGCCGCAGCTCGGCTAAGTCGGCGGTTACCAGGTCGGGTTCGGGGTGGGCGGTCACGGTCCGCTCCTCATTCCTTCGGTCGGCT
Source organism: Streptomyces sp. NPDC029466 (assembly GCF_055574515.1). Classification (NCBI taxonomy): domain Bacteria; kingdom Bacillati; phylum Actinomycetota; class Actinomycetes; order Kitasatosporales; family Streptomycetaceae; genus Streptomyces; species Streptomyces sp. NPDC029466. The sequence goes on along the minus strand of NZ_JBVHZH010000024.1, from coordinate 78,119 downwards.
GCTTCGGGGTCCGTACGGGCCTTAAGTCAACTGTGCTGCGGCGGAGGGCGGGAGCGTGTGCGGCGGGGAGATACGGGTCCGGTCTTCACACCCCGTGTGAAGTGACCCGGGGTGACGGCGCGGCGGCCCTTCACACGGGGTGTGAACCGCGCACCCCGACCGGCCCGGTTCACACGCTCCCGTACGCGCCCGCCTCGCGCTTCACTCGAAGATGCCACGGGGGCCGACGCCGGCGGACGGGCGCCCGCCGGCCCGGGGTCCGCCCGCCGGTATCTCCCCCGAGCGGCGGGCGGACGGCCCGTGCGCCGCCTCCGGACTGCCGGGGCCGGCGTGACCTCAGCTCACGCCTGTGGACCCGGCACCCAGGGCACGTGCGATCTCCGCCGCAGGGAAGGGCGTCCGCTTGCTCTCGGTGAGCAGCCGGCGGTGGAAGCGGTCCAGGATGACGGCGGGGCGGGCGTGCCGGTCCAGGAGGGCGGCGATCCCGGGCGGGAGGCCGCCGGGCCGCCGGCCGGCGATCCAGTCGCGCAGAAAGGCCGCGCGTTCCGTGGCACCGCGCCCGCCGTCGAGCAGATGCTGACGGAGCAGATGGGTCACGGTGAAGCAGCGGTCGTACGCGAGATGGTCCGCGAGGAACGCGGTCTCGTCGGCCGTGAGGTCGAAGCGGGAGCTCAGGGCGAGTCCGAAGTCGGCGAAGTAGAGCCGGCGGCCATCGGTCAGGATGTTGGCGAAGTGGGCGTCGAAGTGGACCAGTCCGCGCGCGCTCATGACGGCGGTCCCGCGCACCAGAGCCTCCTCCACCCAGGAGTGGGGCGGGCCCTGTCCGCCGTCCGTCACAGTGGCGTCGCGGTGCTCGGCCAGCCATCCGGCGAGGGTGTGCGGCACATGCTCCAGGAAGAGCACCAGGCTGGACGAGGAGCGACCGATGGCCTCCAGCCGGTCGCGCACCGCCGGTGATCCTTCCCAATGGGCGACGGCCCCGTCCACACCCCCGAACTCATCGGTGAACCCTTCGGGAGGGGAGTCGGGCAGGACCCGCCAGTGATACATCAGCGGGAAGCCCGCGTACGCGCCCCCGAGAACCCAGTGGGTGGTCAGGGTGTGCGTCGCCAGCTCCCGCCAGGCACCGAACCCGGCCGATCCCACCCCGTACTGGTAGAACGTCGGCAGCCCGAAGACGTTCGCCGTCGACCGCACATGCTCCGGCCGCGACTCGACCTCCGTCAGGGGCACCCGCTTGACGAAGACGCGGGTCCCCGCGATCTCCAGCTCCGCCGACCTGCCGCCGATACCGGACCCGAGCGGCACGGCGGAGGCCACCAGGTGCTTGAGCCGCTGGTCGCTCAGCAAGGAGAGCGCCGTGGCCACCGTCCCGTAACCGGCCCGGCGCGCGGTATCCAGCTGGTCCCCGTCCGGCATCAACCGCTCCTCGGTGCCCTCACCAGGGCCTCGGTGCTGGTACGTACGGGACGGACCCTACGGGCCGCGCGCCCGGCGCTCTACTTGATGCCCTGGGCGCGGGCGTTGGCCAGCAGCGCCTTCAGGCCGTCGAGGTCGAAGCCGGTGAGGCGTCCCGTGCCGGGGGCGGTCCGGTAGCCGCCGTTGGGGGAGCACATGATCGGGGTCTCGCCGGAGGGGGTGGCCACGCATTCGTAGTCGGCGGTCCTCCCGTCCTTGTTGAGGTCCAGGTTGGGGTGGTCCAGGCCGAGTGCGTGGAGCGGCTCGTGCACCAGTGTGTTCCGCAGCTTGTACGCGGGAATCGGCCAGGTGCCGTCCCAGTACTCGGAGTCGATGGCGACGATGCCGCCGGTGCCGACGCCCTTGGACGGGTTCGGGCAGGGCATGCCCTGGCTGTAGCCGGCGCGGCCCAGCGGCCGGTAGAGCTCGGTGAACTGGATGTGCCCCACGGGCCCGCACTTCGCCGGGTTGACGGGTTCGACGCCGCCGATGGCGAGCTTCAGCCCGGCGCCCTTGGCCTGGGACACCGCGGCCGTCAGGTAGGGCGTGTAGCGGGTCTTCATGGCGGACGTGGCGAACGTGATCGTGTACTGGCGGCCGGGGCTGAGGCTGGTGACGCCGAGCTGGGTCGTCAACTTCCACCCCCTTCCCTTCGTGGTGAGCGTCGCCGCTTGTGTGGGTACGGCGGCGAGCGCGCACACCGCGAGCGCCGCGGCCACGGGCAGGGCCTTGTGCATGGGTCCTCCGTATGTAGTTGTGGGGGGAGTGTGAGGGTCCTTTCACAAGTGAGACGCATGAGACCGGTAAATGGATACATCAGCAACTAGATCGTTTACAGGGGGATTTGGGGGATGACGGGAGCCGGGCGCGGGGGAGGTCAGGGCACAGCACAACGCCTCGCACCGGAAGGCGCGAGGCGGAGTGAGCGGAGGGGGCGGTCGGAGCGGCCCGTACGGCTAGCCGAAGGTGAGTACCGGTTTGACGACGTGGCCCGCCAGCGAGGCCGTGGCGGCGGTCTCGATGTCGGCGAAGGGGAAGGTGGTGACGAGCTTTTCGAGGGGGAGCTTCCCCTCCCGGTGAAGGCCGATCAGATGGGGGATGGTCACGGCGGGGAGGGCGTCCCCCTCGGTGACGCCCCGGAGGGTGAGGCCCTTGGTCAGCACGGGCAGGGTGTCGAACTGTGCGGAGCCGATGCCGACCAGGGCGAGCGTTCCCCGTGGGCGCAGGGCGCCGATGGCCTGGGACACCACGGCAGGTTGGCCGGTGGTGTCGAGGGCGTACTGCGGTCCACCGTGGGTGAGGTCGCGGACAGCCGTCGCCACGTCCTCCTCCGCGGTGGGATCGATGACGGCCGCGGCGCCGAGTTCCTTCGCCAGCGCGCGGCGCGTGGCGAGGGGCTCGATGACGACGACGGTGTGGTCGTCGGCGACGGCGGCCATGAGGGCGCTGAGCCCGACGCTGCCGGCTCCGAAGACGGCCAGGGTGGCGCCCGGGGACGGCCGGAGGACGTTCTGGACCGTGCCCACCCCGGTCTGGACGCTGCATCCCAAGGGGGCGACCAGGGTCGCAGGGAGATCCGCGGGGACCTTGACGGTGTTGCTCGCGGTGGTCAGGCAGTGTGTCGCGAAGGCGGACTGGCCGAAGAAGCTGCCGTAGGCCGGGGTGCCGTCGGTGCGGGAGAGGGGCGTGCTGCCGTCGGGCCGGGAGCCGAGGGCGTTGAGGGCGCCGGACTGCTCGCAGTAGGCCGGGCCCCCGGTCGTGCACGGGTCGCAGCCTCCGCAGCTGCGGTAGGTGAGGCAGACGGTGTCACCGGGCACGACAGTGGTCACGGCGTCTCCCACGGCCTCGACGACGCCGGCGCCCTCATGCCCGAAGACCATGGGCAGCCGTTCCCGGGGCCAGACCTGCCGCATGGCCAGGTCGGTGTGGCAGATGCCGGTGGCGGTGAGACGGACCAGGATTTCGTCCGGCCGTGGCACGTCGAGGTGGAGCGAGTGGAGGGTGAAGGGGCCGCCGGGGGACTCCACCAGGGCTGCTTGTATCCGCACGTACGTCTTCCTTGAGCTCGTGGCTGCCGTGCGCGCCGGCCGCGAGGGGGCGTCTCCCGCACGGGGCGCCGTCGGCAGGGCAAGTGGTGGGGACTTCAGGCGCGGGGCTTCAGGCGCGTTCGAGGAGGAAGTAGAAGTGGCGTCCGTCATCGAGGACGTTCTTGCCGTTCATGACGCCCAGGAGGGTGTCGTCGCCGGCCCGCTTGAAATGGTCGAGTACGGGCTGGCCGTCGTAGACCATCGTGGCGGTCGTCTCCCCGCGGAACTCCACCATCCACAGGCTCGCTTCGCCCTTGGCCAGCTCCGTGTGGGAGAAGAGCGCGCCGTCCTCGTCCCGGCAGATCAGGGGCTCGACCCGGTCGACGGAGTGGAAGGTCTTGCCGTACCAGCGGGCCTGGGCCAGCAGGCCCTCCACCTGGTGGCCGGTGCTGATCCCGGTGCCCTTCCAGGTGCCGAGGATCTCCTCGGGCCGTACGGTCTCCAGCGCCGCCCACAACCGGTCGCACTCACCGGTGTCCGACACCGCGTCATCAGCCGCCTGTAGGGCGGCAATTCGGGCACGGGCCTCTTCGGCATCCATGTGGCGCTCACTCCCCTTCGTGAACCATGTCCAGGTCGGGGCCAGTCTGCCAGCGATCAAGGACGCCTGCCGGGCCGTGTCCTCGTCCGCAGCACGCCGGGCACCGCTGCCCGGGCCACGGCCCGGCCGCCCCGCCCACAACCGCCCGAGCGCAGCACCTTCGTCGGTGCTGCGCTCGGGAATCAGGCGGTGTGCGGCGGTACTTGGCGGCGTCCCCGGGCCCGCTCAGTACGAGTAGAAGCCCGACCCCGACTTCCGCCCCAGTCGGCCCGCGTCGACCATCCGCGCGAGCAGCGGGGGAGCGGCGTACAGGGGCTCCTTGTACTCGTGGTACATCGATTCGGCGACCGAGGCGACGGTGTCCAGGCCGATCAGGTCGGTCAGCTTGAGCGGGCCCATCGGGTGGGCGCAGCCCATCTCCATGCCGTTGTCGATGTCCTCGCGGCTGGCGATGCCCGACTCGAACATCCGGATCGCGGAGAGCAGATACGGGATGAGCAGCGCGTTGACGACGAAGCCCGAGCGGTCCTGGGCGCGGATCGCGTGCTTGCCCAGCACGTCCTGCACCAGCGCCTCGGAGCGCTTGATGGTCTCCTCGGCGGTGGTCAGGGCGGGGATCAGCTCGACGAGCTTCTGCACCGGTGCCGGGTTGAAGAAGTGGATCCCGATGACCTGGTCGGGGCGGGAGGTGGCGACCGCCAGCTTCACCAGCGGGATCGACGAGGTGTTGGAGGCCAGGATGGCGTCCGGCCGGGTGATCACCTGGTCGAGGACCTGGAAGATCTCGGTCTTGACCTGCTCGTTCTCCACTACGGCCTCGATGACGAGGTCGCGGTCGGCGAACTCCCCGAGGTCGGTGGTGAAGCTGAGCCGGCCGAGCGTCGCATCGCGCTCCGCGGCGGTGATCTTGCCGCGCTCGGCGGCCTTGCCGAGAGAGTTGGTCAAACGGGTACGACCCAGCTCCAGAGCTTCGCCGGTGGTCTCGGCGACCATGACGTCCAGTCCGGCGCGGGCGCACACCTCGGCGATGCCTGCGCCCATCTGGCCGCAGCCGACCACTCCGACGCGTTCGATGTCGGTCACATCGTGCCTTTCGCTGATCTTCAGGACCGGCGGTACGCCGTAAGGGTCCGGCACCCGCCTCGACCCCGACGTTACTCCGCGCGGTGCTGGGCCACGGGTGCCGGGGCGGGCATTCTGAGCCCCCAGACGGGATGAACCGGACAACTTGGGGACTTTTGATGAGACGGATGACACGCAGAACGTTTGCCACCGCCGCGGTGGGGGCGGCGTCCGCGCTGCTCGCCACGGGTGCGGCGGCGCCGTCCGGGAGCCGGGCGCCGCGCCGCGAGCTGCGCGGCATGTGGCTGGCGACCGTCGCCAACCTCGACTGGCCCTCCAGCGCCAAGCTCGGGCCCGCCGAGCAACAGCGCGAACTGCGCGCCCACTTCGACACGGCCGTCGCCCGCCGGCTCAATACGGTGTTCTTCCAGGTGCGGCCCACCGCGGACGCCCTGTGGCCGTCGCCGTACGAGCCCTGGGCGCAGTATCTGACCGGACAGCAGGGCCGCGACCCCGGCTGGGACCCGCTGGACTTCGCGGTCCGCGAGGCCCACCGGCGGGATCTGGAGCTGCACGCCTGGTTCAACCCGTACCGGGTCGCCAACCACACCGATCCCGACCGTCTGGTTTCCGGCCACCCCGCCCGCCGGCACCCTGACTGGGTGCTCCCGTACGGCGGCAAGCTCTACTACAACCCGGGCCTGCCGGAGGTCCGCGACTTCGTCCAGGACGCGATGCTCGACGCGGTGCGGCGCTACCCCGTCGACGGGGTGCACTTCGACGACTACTTCTATCCGTATCCGGCCGCCGGGCAGCGCTTCGACGACGATGCGGAGTTCGAGGAGTACGGCAGCGGCTTCGCGAGCCGGGCCGCCTGGCGGCGGGACAACATCGACCGGCTGGTGTACGAGATGGCGCAGAAGCTGCGGGACGGGAACGAGCGGTCCGGGCGCACGGTGCGGTTCGGGGTCAGCCCGTTCGCGGTCTGGCGCAATCAGGGCACCGATCCGCAGGGGTCCCGTACCAAGGCCGGGGTGCAGACCTACGACGATCTGTACGCCGACACCCGCCGCTGGGTGCGCGAGGGCTGGCTGGACTACATCGTGCCGCAGGTCTACTGGCCCCTCGGCTCCGCGCCCGCCGACTACGCCGAACTCGTGCCCTGGTGGGCGCGGACCGTCGACGGCACCGATGTGGACCTCTACATCGGCGAGGCCCTCTACAAGGCCGGTGACACCCAGCCCGCCGCCTGGAAGGACCCGGCCGAACTCTCCCGTCACCTCACCTTCGCCCGCCGCTACCCGCAGGTCGGCGGCCATGTCTACTTCTCGGCGAAGGAGGTGGCCAGGGACCGGGCCGGTGCCATGGCGCGGGTCGTACGCGACCACTACGGCAGCGCGGCGCGGGCCTAGAGGTCTCCACGGCGCGACGGACCGCCCGCCCCGGTGGCGGACCGCGCGGGCGGTGGCACCGTCCGCGCGGCCGTGGTGGGCTTCCGTGTACGGGGTCCGGCTACCGGCCGGTGTCCACGTCGTTGGTCTTGCCGTGCCGGACGACGGAGTCGGGGCCGGGCGACATGATCGCCTCATGCCCGTCCTCGGCGCGGACACGGTAGGGCGGGTCGCCGTTCGTGCCCAGTACCTCGATGATCTCGACAACCCGGTCGTGATGCCCGACGGTCCTGCCGTGCACCACCAGCCGGTCGCCCCTGCTTGCGTGCATGAGGGTCCTCCCCGCTTCGGGGCGGCCGCGCGACCGGTTCGGCCGACGGCGTGCCGGCCAACGGTTGAACGGCCAACGGTTTCAACGGTTTACGGGCCTGGAGCAGCCCGGACGGCGGTATCCGCCTTCGCGGCAAGTTTACGTCCGTAGGGGACGGCTGCACCCGGTAAGTCCTGAGCCATCCCGTTCCGCCCGGCGCCCGGTGCCGGTCAGCCGCGGGTCCGCTGGGTGACCGCGATGCACGCCAGGACCGCCAGTGCCGCCGCCGGAGCGGCCGGCGGCAGCCGTTCGCCCAGCAGAAGTACGGACCAGACCAGGGTCAGCAGCGGCTGGGCGAGCTGGAGCTGGCTCGCCTTGTGGATGCCGATCGCGGCCATTCCGCGGTACCAGACGACCATCCCGAGGAACTGCGAGCCGAACGCCAGCCACAGCAGTCCGCTGACGGAGTGCACCGTGAGCCGCAACGGCTCGGTGGACAGCGCCAGCGCGGCACCCGTCACCGTCACCGGCAGTACCAGGACCAGTGCCCAGCCGATCACCTGCCAGCCCGGCATATGGCGGGCGAGCCGGCCGCCCTCGGTGTAGCCGGCCGCGCACACCAGCAGCGCCGCGAACAGCAGCAGATCGCCGCGGCCCGGCGCCCCGCCGCTCTGCTGCACCGCGAAGCCGATGACGACGGCGGCGCCGACCAGCGAGGCGATCCAGAAGGTACGGGAGGGCCGCACCCCGGTCCGCAGGGCCGAGCAGGCGGCCGTGGTCAGCGGCAGCAGGCCGACCACGACGGCCGCGTGCGAGGTGGTGGAGGTCTCCAGCGCCAGGGTGGTCAGCAGCGGAAAGCCGAGGACGACACCGCCCGCGACCACCGCGATTCCCGCCCAGTGGCGGCGCTCCGGCAGCCGCACCCGGAAGACGGCGAGCGCGCCACCGGCCACTACGGCGGCCAGCACGCTGCGCAGCATCACCACCGTCCAGGGGCCCATGCCCTCCAGCGCCCAGGCGGTCCCGGGGAAGGTGAGCGAGAAGGCGGCCACGCCCAGGGCGGCCAGCAGGGCGCCACGGCCGACGAGGGCGCCACGGGCGGGGGTGGCGGCGGTCGTCGGGGGCTCCTGCCCGGCGGTGGCCCGGGTGTCCTGCGCGGCGGGGTCCGGGGTGCTGACCGCTATCGTGGCGGTGGCAGTAGCGCTATCATTTGCTCTCATGCAAGAGCGTAGCAGTGGTGCCGAACTGGCCGCGATCCTGCGTACGGAGCTGAATCGCTACTCTCCCGGTGAGAAGCTGCCCTCCAGTCGTGCGCTGGTGGAGCGGCACCGGGTGAGCCCGGTGACCGTCTCCCGGGCGCTCGCCGAGCTGGCGGCGGAGGGACTGGTCACCACCCGGCCGGGGGCCGGTGCCTACCGTGCCGAGCCGCGCAGCGAGGCGCCCCGGCCGGTGGACACCTCCTGGCAGGAGATCGCGCTGAGCGCGGAGCCGGCCGGCGACCAGGTGCCGCGCAGCGTCGACGCCTCGGGCGTGGTGGCCACCCTCGGTGTCCCCGGCCCCGGCGTCATCGAGCTCAACGGCGGCTATCTGCACGCCGATCTCCAGCCCGAACGCGCCCTGGGCGCCGCGCTGGCCCGGGCCGGACGCCGGCCGGGCGTCTGGGGGCGGCCGCCGGTCGAAGGGGTGCCGGAGCTGCGGGCCTGGTTCGCGCGGGAGATCGCCGGGTCCGGCGGCCCGCTCGCCGCCAGCGATGTCCTGATCACCGCGGGCGGCCAGAGCGCGCTGACCGCCGCGCTGCGGGCCCTCGCCGCGCCCGGCGCCCCGGTGCTGGTCGAGTCCCCGACCTACCCGGGCATGCTGGCCGTGGCCCGCGCCTCCGGGCTGCGGACGGTGCCCGTACCACTCGACGCGGACGGAGTCCGTACGGATCTGCTCGCCGAAGCCTTCCGCGCCAGCGGCGCACGGCTCTTCGTGTGCCAGCCGCTGTTCCAGAACCCGACCGGTGCGGTGCTGGCCGCGGAGCGGCGGCGCGAGGTGCTGCGGGTGGCGCGCGCGGCGGGCGCCTTCGTGATCGAGGACGACTTCGCGCGGCTGCTGGTCCACGGTGACGCGCCCACGCCGCCGCCGACCCTGATCGCGGACGACCGGGACGGCACGGTCGTCCATGTCCGCTCGCTGACCAAGGCCACCTCGGCCAATCTGCGGGTGGGCGCCCTGGCGGCCCGCGGACCGGTGCTCGACCGGCTGCGCGCCATCCAGGTCGTGGACAGCTTCTTCGTGCCCCGGCCGCTTCAGGAAGCCGCCCTGGAGCTCGTCGGCGCGCCCGCCTGGGGGCGCCATCTGCGGCTGATCGCGGGGGAGTTGACCGCACGCCGGAACGCCCTCACCGCCGCGCTGCACCACGAGCTGCCCGCGCTCGCCGGGCCGGAGGCGGGGCCCGGGCCGGCGTACGGCCACGACCCGGTGCCCGGCGGTCTGTACGTCCCGCCGGGCGGCTACCACCTCTGGCTGCGGCTGCCGGACGGTACCGATGAGGCGGCCCTGACCGGCGCGGCACTGCGGGCGGGCGTCGCGGTCGCGGCCGGCCGCCCGTACTTCGCCGCCGAGCCGCCCGCCGCGCATCTGCGGCTGAGCTTCGCGTCGGCGTCCGGCACCGGCGAGATCACCGAGGGCGTGCGCCGGCTCCGGACGGCGTGCGAGGAGCTGGGAGTGCCGGTGCGCTGACGGCGGGGAGGGGCGACGGGGGCCTGCCGCCGGCCCCCGGCCTCGCCCTTCGCATACCGGTTCGACGCCGGACCCGCCCTTCTGCCAACCTCCCGGCATGAATGATCACGCCCTCGACGGCTACGAGATCTCCACCGACCGGGCCCGCCTGGACGCCGACCTGGTGCACTACTGGCTCGCCACCGACGCCTACTGGGCCGTGGACCGCCCCCGGGAGCTGCATGACCGTGCCGTCGCGGGCTCGCTCAACTTCGGTCTGTACGCCTCCGGTTCCGGCCGCCAGGCCGGGTACGCCCGGGTGGTCACCGACCACGCCACCTTCGCCTGGCTCTGCGACGTCTACATCTGCCGCGACGACCGCGGCAAGGGCCTGGGCACCGCGCTGATCGAGGCCATCGCCGACCATCTGACGCCCTGCGGGCTGAGCCGGCTGACGCTCGCCACCAAGGACGCCCACGGGGTGTACGAGAAGGTCGGCTTCCGCACCCTGGTGTCCCCCGAGCAGTGGATGACCCTCGGGCTGATCGACCCGGGCCCTGTCGATATCTGATCAACCTGGACCGCGCGGGCGGTGCTGCTCTTACCATCGGCGCATGAGCGTTCGACTCAAGCTGCTCGCCGCGGCCCGGAACTCCACCCTGCTGGAGACACGGTTCGACGACGACCGCCCGCTGGACGCCGCGGGATGGCACGAGGCGGAGCGGGCGGCCCCCGTCCTGTGCCGGCTCGCCGCCGCCGAACTCCGCTACTGCTCGCCGTCCGCCCGCTGCCGGCAGACCGGGGAGGCCCTCGGGCTCCGGCCGCTCGCCCAGCCGGCGCTGCGCGACTGTGACATGGGGCGCTGGCGCGGCCGCACCCTGGGCGAAGTGACCGCCGCCGAACCCCGTGGGGTGGAGGCGTGGCTGGCCGATCCGCGCTCCGCGCCGCACGGCGGGGAATCGCTGCTGGAGTTCATCACCCGGATCGGCAGCTGGCTGGACACCCGGCCGGCCGAGGACGCCGCCGGGCTGCTCGCGGTCGCCGAACCCGCCGTCGTCCGCGCCGCCCTGGTCTATGTGCTCCAGGCGCCGCCGCACGCGTACTGGCGGATCGACGTCCAGCCGCTCTCGGTGACCACCCTTACCGGCCGGTCCGGCAAGTGGGACCTCCTGCTGGAGGCGTGAGCCGACGCCCGGTCACCCGCCGCCGCCCGCCCGGCGCGTGCCCGGGACGCCCGGCCGCACCACCCGGAAAGCCCAGCCGCCGGGTTCCGCCGTCCGGGGCGTACGCACCCGTCTGACCTGCGCAAAGACCAGGAAGGCAGGCGACTTCGGGGGCAGTTGGCCCCGGGCGGCGGACGCCATCGAGGTGCGCTCCGCCGGGGCTGGCGCTTCGCTCGGTTTATGCATATACGCCACATTCCTCTGTATGCCTTGGCGGCCGGCGCGCTGGCGGTGTCCGTCCTGCTCTTCGGGGACGGCGACGGTGCGGACGCCGCCACCGAGGCCGCCCCCGGGGCGGTGACCGACACCGTCACCGAGGCCGGCCCCGCCGTGGACACCTCGCGGGCGGTGGTGGTCGAGCCCGACCCGGTGGCACCGGGCGGCGCCTTCTCCGTCCACGACGGCGGCACCTGCTCCGGCGACAGCGCGGAGGCCACCTTCGACGGCGCGGACATCCCCGCGATCCAGCTGACCTCCCGGAACGACCGGATGGGCGGCAGCGCGATCATGCCGGAGGGCACCGCGCCCGGCTCGTACCAGGTCACCATCACCTGCGGCGGGGCGTCCGGAGCCCGGCGGAGCGCCGCGGAAGCGGACCGGGCCGGCACCGGGGAATACGGCGAGGCATACGGCACGGAGCACGGCGACAGCGACGGCGGAGAGCGTGGAAGGGGCTCCGGCGACGGCCGCCGGACGCTCACCGGCACCATGGTCGTCTCCGGTGACGCCACGGAGGCCGTCCCGCAGGGCGGCGCGGACACCGGCCTCGGCGGCGCGGCCGGATCCGGCCGGGCGGCCACGGCGCTCAGCGGAGTGGTGCTGCTGGCCGCGGCCGGCGGGGGCGCCCTGGTCCGCCGCCGGCGCGCCCGCGGCGAACGGAGCTGACGGCGGTGAGCGCACATCCGCCCCGGCGCATCCTCCTCCTCGGTCTCCTCACGGCCCTCGCCGTGGCGGGTGTGCTCGCGCTGACCGCCGCCCGGTTCCGCACCCGCGACGCCACCAGTGAGGTCGACGGTGGCACCCACACCGTGCCGCGCACCGAGATCGCCCGGACGATCAGCGGCCAGCTCACCCTGCCGTTCCGCAACGGGCCCGACGCGGTGCACTGCTCCGGCGACCTGCGGCCGGTGCGGTACGACGAGGTGCGCTGTACGGCACACTTCCCCATCGGCCCGGACCGCCATCTGACCGTCGAGGTCACCCGCGTCCGCCACAACCTGGTCACCTACCGGCGCCACACCCTGCCCCGCTGACAGGGCGGGACTCCGGCCCCTACGGCGTGAGATCCAGGGCGGCCAGCCCCGACCCGTCCATCAGGAACGGCACCGAGTCATGGGTATGGGTGATCTTCCAGGTGCCGTCGATCTTGCGCAGGCCGACGGTGGCCCGGCTCCACAGCTCCACCTCGACGCCGTCGGTCTTCGTCCCGTGCATCCGGTTGATGCTGTGGCCGAACGCCACATCGTCGCCGACCGTGATCTCCAGCTGGGTCACGGTCACCTCGATCGGTCCGTCCCAGGTCGCGTACCAGGCCTCGACGGCCCGCTGGTCCCGTGCCTCGGGCCCCTTGTACTGCAACGGGGGAGCGAGACTGAAATCCACCAGGTCCGGCGCACTGGACGCCAGGAAACGCCGGGCGTCCCGCTCCTTCGTCGCGGCCGCCCGGTCCGCCAGCAGCTCCCGGATCCGTGCCTCGTCCGTCGCACGGTCGATGTCGGTGGTCATGAGTGCTCCTCCTGTCGGATCCTCCCGGACGCCGCCGCGGCGCCCCGGAATCTCTGTCCGACGGGTAGACCCCGGCACGTACGGAAACTCATCGGTGAGAGCGGTGAGAGCGGTGAGAGCGGTGAGAGCGGTGAGAGCGGTGAGAGCGGCGAGAGCGGCGAGAACGGCGCGAGCCGGGCGGGACGTGTGGGCCCGCCGCCTACGGCCCGAGAGGCACCGCCGTCCGCCCGCGCGTGAGCCAGGCATTGGCCGCCTCGACCCGGCTGCTCACCCGCAGTTTTGCGTAGGCGTGCTCCAGGTGTTTGTCGACGGTGCGCGGGCTGATCTCCAGCCGGCGGGCGATCTGCTGGTTCGTCAGGCCCCGGGCGAGCAGGGCGAGTACGGCCGACTCGCGCCGGGTGACGAGGGAGGGCGGGGGCGTGGGCGGGGCGAGCCGGTGGAGCACGTGGCTGAGCCGGGTACGCAGCAGGGCGGCGGCCGCCACATCGTCGTCGGAGAAATCGCTGCCGTTACGGCTGATCGCCACACAGACCTTCCGCGGCAGGCCGGCGGCGTAGCCCGCGGGGAATGACATCGCCAGCTGCTGCTCGGCGCCGAACGGCCGGTAGACCTCGGCGTAGGCGGCGAGGGCATGGAACTCGGCGCGGGTCTGCAGCGTCGAGCGCCGCATCGGGGTGCCGGAGCCGAGGGTGGTGTGGGTGACGAGGGAGTCCGCCGCCGCCTCCCGGGCGAACGCCGCCTGCACGTCCGGGGTCAGCAGACCGGCGGGCAGGGTGAGCGGCCGGTCGGCGGTGCCGGCGCGGGGGGACCAGATGATGCTGTCGCCGGGGACGGCGCCGAGCAACAGCGGAAGCAGTGCCGGAACAAGGGTTTCCTCGTCGACGGCATCGATCAGGAGGTCCACGACGGCGAGAATGCGTCGCAGGCCGGCCTCCGCGGCCGCGCTCATATGTCCAGCGTGCCGAGGGGGCGTGAGCCCGTCAAATGAGGGCCACCCGGCCGGCCGGGGGAAGACCGGCCGGGCGCGTCAGGCGCGCTAACGCCCGACGGCATAGACGCGGTTGAGGGGGCTCTCGGCGGCGAGTCGCCAATGGTGGAGTCCGGCCTCGTCGGCTATCTCCCGCATCGTCTCCTCACCCGCGTGGTTTCCCAGTGCCCGCGGACCGTGCTGGGCCAGCGCGGACGGCAGACAGACGGCGACCGAGGCGGCGGTCAGCGCCCGGCCGATGGGGTGGGCGTTCTCCTGGGCGTTCGCCGAGGCGTTCGGCTCGACGACCATGCAGGTCCCGCCGTCGGCCAGCGCCTCCTCGGCGTGGTGCAGCGCACCGCCCGGATCGCCGGTGTCGTGCAGACAGTCGAAGAAGGTGATCAGGTCGAAGTCCTCGCCCGGGTAGTCCTGGGCGGTGGCGACTTCGAAGCTGACCCGGTCGGCCAGTCCCTCCTCGTCCGCGATACCGCGGGCCGCCTCGATGGACGGGCGGTGGAAGTCGAAGCCGTGGAACCGCGACCGGGGGAAGGCCCGTGCCATCAGCGTCGTGGAGTAGCCGTAGCCGCATCCGACGTCCGCGACGCGCGCGCCGCGCTCCAGCTTCTCCCGCACGCCCTCCAGCGCGGTCAGCCACTCCGGGACCAGCGCGGCCGCGTAGCCGGGGCGGAAGAACTTCGCGGTGCCGGCGAACAGCGCCGTGCTGTGCTCCTCCCAGCCGACGCCCTCACCGGTACGAAAGGCCTCCATCAGGGCGTCCTCGGTGGCGTAGAGCGCCTGCATCGCGGTGAAGAAGCCCGCCGCGTACGTGGGCAGTTCCGGGTCCGCCAGGACCGCGGCGTGCTCGGCGGGCAGCAGGTAGGTGTCGGTGTCAGGCGCGTAGCTGACGTACTCGCCGGCGACCTGCGCGGCCAGCCATTCGCGGACGTAGCGCTCGACCAGCCCGGTGCGGGCGGCGAGCTGCGCGGAGGTGAGCGGCCCGGCACCGGCCATGGCCGTGTACAGGCCGAGCCGGTCACCGAGCGAGGTGCACAGACCGGCGACCGCGGCCCCGCTGTCGGTGATCACCCGCTCCAGGAACGCCTGCACCCGGTCCTGGTCCAGGGTCCCGCCCGAGCCGGCCCCGGCGGACGTCGCCATGGCTGTCACCTCCTCGTCCTCTTCACTGCAACAGTCCGGCCACTCCGCGCGCCATACGGGATTCGCCGTATACGGCCGGTGGCGGCGACCGTCCGACACTTGAGGAAGAGGCAGGAGGTGCACCATGCGAAAGAAGGTCGACTGCCGGGACTACCCGAGCGAGATGAACTGCACCCTCGTCATCATCGGCGAGGAGGAGGAAGTCGTCCGTGCCGCCACCGAGCACGCCGTCTCCGTCCACGGCCACACCGACAGCCCGGAGCTGCGCGAACAGATCAGGTCGTCCCTGAAGAACGAGATACCCCAGCACGCCTGAGGCACGGGCACGGACCCGCCGTCCCGGAGCCGGGGCGGCGGTCGCGCGGTGCCCGGGCGTCGTCGCGCTGACCGAGCGCTTCCGTCGGCGAGCTTCGCCGGCTGAAGCGCTCGGCGCGGTGCGTGTCCGTTACCGTCTCGGTCCTGCGAGGGCGTACACCACGGTGCCGATCGCGAACAGGGCGCACGCGGTCCCGGTGGACGCCGTCGTGGCGGGGGAACAGATCATCCACATGACCACGTCTCCCGCGGTGCCGCCCGGATGCGGTCCGAAGAGGGTGAACGCGAGCCAGCCGGTCGGCAGGGTCCATGCGAACTGTGCCCCGCACAGCGCCGCCCCGAGCGCGGCCAGACCGACCAGGCCCGCGCTGTCCCGGACGACGACCTCGGCGGGGGCGAGCCGCACTCCCGCCGCCTGGACCGTCAGCAGCGCCGCACCGGCGCACGCGCCGGCCAGCAGCACATGCGCCGCCCGGCGGGGCACCCACCGGATCGCGGCCGTCCTCTCCAGCACGACGTCCCACCCACCGAGCCCGACGGAGGCGGCCGCCACGTTCGCGGTGAGGACCAGGACCGCCATCGCCTGATCCACCGGCCCTGGGCCGTGGAGGGCCCACAACGCCAGCGCGACGAGCGCGACCGCGGCGGCCGAGGCGGGCACCTGCCGTGAACGGGCGTACAGGAGCAGCCACCTCATCGCGTCGCCTTCCCCGCCAGCACCGCGAGCCGGCGGTCCGCCGCGCAGGAGAGGGCGGCGGTGTGCAGTTCGGCGATCCGCGCGCGCTGCTCGCCCGGTGACAGCGCCGTCAGCCGCTGCCAGGCGACGTCGGCGTCCGGCCAGATCGTGCGCACGTACGGGTCGCTGCCCTTCTCCGCCAGCGGTTGGAGCCGGGAATCGTGCCGGGCCCAGCTCACGGCGACGCTCTGGACAGGGACATTGCCTCGCCCCCCGCCCTCCCGGTCGTCGTTCCCGTAGCAGCTGGGTACCAGACCCTGGGCGATCAGCGCGCGGGTCAGTTTCTCCCCTGTCGCATCGGCGAGCAGCCGGTCGTCGAAGTCGACCAGCACCACGTCGCCGGAGGGCTCGCGTTTGTCGGCGATCGCGCGCAGCCTGGT
Organism: Streptomyces sp. NPDC029466; assembly: GCF_055574515.1. Taxonomy (NCBI): domain Bacteria; kingdom Bacillati; phylum Actinomycetota; class Actinomycetes; order Kitasatosporales; family Streptomycetaceae; genus Streptomyces; species Streptomyces sp. NPDC029466. Next base: position 62,063 of record NZ_JBVHZH010000024.1, on the reverse strand, counting down.
GTCCTCCCGCACCGCGTTCGGCGCCTTGTCGCCCAGGACCTCGTGCAGCACGCGCAGCGCCTCCTTGCCGCGCCGCGTGAGCTCGGGCAGGCGTGAGCGGTTCGCCTGCGTCACGCACACCGGTCCGTCGCAGACCAGGGCGGCGGCGGCCTTGTCGACGACGTAGGTGTCGCGGGCAGCGGCCGGGAGGACCAGCAGGGCCAGGGCCGCACCGGCCAGGACGGGGATCACCGCGAGCAGCCGGGCCCGGCGGGTCACGGCCGACAGCAGTGCGAAGCCGGTGGCGAGCAGGCCGAGCAGCCAGAGTGTCTGACCGAGGTGCACGGAGCCGGACAGGGTCAGCAGCATCTCCCGCGGCTCCGCGGTCACCGGGAGCAGCTGGGCGAGCCGGTTCGGCGCGATGCCCGACGGCAGTGTGTCGTCACTGTTCTGCTGGAGAAGGGCCGTCAGCATGAGGAAGAACAGGACCAGGCCCGGCGGGGTGAGCACGGAGGGCAGGGCCCGCGCGACGCCCATGCCGAACACGGCCCCCGCGACGAGGGCCAGCGCCGCCACGAGTGAGATCGGCAGCCAGTCGAGCGGCGTGTAGGTGGTCCGGCCGAGTGCCACCTGGACCCCGCCCACGAGGACCAGGAGGCCGAAGCCCGACGCCAGCGCGAGCGCCATCGCACCGGCCGGCAGCGCCGCACGGCGCCAGGCCGGCCGCGGCACGGTCGTCAGCAGTTCGGTCATCCGCGAGCGGGGTTCGCGCAGCCCGTACACCGCTCCCGTGCCCACCGCGAGCGGCCACAGGAAGGTCAGCAGGGACCGGGTCCACAGGGCCATGGAGGTCCACTGGGCCGTCCACCCCGCGGTGCCCCTCCACCAGAGCCCGTCGTACAGACAGAAGATCGCCAGGCTGCCGCCCAGGACGACGATGCCGGGCCACGGGGCGGCGGAGCGCTTCAGCTCGATGCGCAGCACACGTCCGGTCACCAGGTGCCTCCCCGCTGCCCGGAGTTGCGGAGCAGCGCCGAGTAGCCGCGCTCCAGGGGGCTGTCGCCCGGGAAATCGGTGCTGCCCGCCGCGGCCAGTTCCTCCGGCGTGCCCTGGAAGACGAGGCGGCCGTCGGCGAAGAGCACCACGTCGGAGCAGGCGGCCGCGACGTCCTCGACCAGGTGGGTGGAGACGACCACACAGGTGTCGCGGCCCAGTTCCTGGAGCAGCTCGCGAAAGCGCAGTCGCTGCGCCGGGTCCAGGCCGGCCGTCGGCTCGTCCAGCAGCAGCACCGCGGGGTCGTTGACGATGGCCTGGGCGATGCCGGCCCGCCGCACCATGCCGCCGGACAGGGTCTTCATCCGGTGGTCGGCGCGGTCCGCCAGGCCCACCCGTTCCACGGCCCGCTGGACGGCCGCGGGGACGTCCGCCTTCGGGACCTCCTTCAGCCAGGCCATGTACTCGACGAACTCGCGCACCGTGAAGCGCTTGTAGTAGCCGAAGTCCTGCGGCAGGTAGCCGATCCGGCGACGCAGGTCCCGGTGGTCGACCATCCTGCCCAGGGAGGTGCCGAGCAGCTCCAGTTCGCCCTCGGTGGGGCGCAGCACGGTGGCCAGCGCCCGGATCAGGGTGGTCTTTCCCGCGCCGTTGGGCCCCAGGAGGCCGTGGGTGCCGATGCCCAGGGAGAGGTCGAGCCCGTCGACGGCCATCTTCTTCCGTCCGACGCGTACTCTCAGGCCACTGGCCCGGATCTGCCAGGCGTAGGTTTTCGGCGCGGTGTCGGCCGCGCTCGTGGTGGGCGTCATGCGGTAGTCCCTTGCGAGGGTCGACGATGGTTTCACAGCGTTGCGTACGCGTTTCTGCGGGCGATCACGGCGCCGGTGCCGAGCGCCAGGAACAGCCCCCACGCGGGCAGTTGGTCCGGCTGCAGTACACGCTCCAGGTCCACGGGGCCGTGGTCGGTGGCCCACGCGAGCACCACGACGACGCCCCAGGCGCCCACCAGCCCGGTGGCGGCGCGGGTCACGCCGACCACGCTGCCCAGCGCCAGGGCGGCGGAGGTGAAGGCCAGGGAGGGCAGCAGCCACTGCGCGGCCGACATCGTTCCGGTCAGCCATCCCTCCACCAGGAGCGCGGGCAGGACCACCACGAGAACCGCCGTGGTACGCCGGAGGAGCAGGGGCAGGCCGGCTCGGGCGGTCGAGGCCGTCAGTTCGTGCGCCGGGTCCAGGCCGCGCGACCACGATGCGGCGACACCGCACAGCGGCAGCACGGGTGCGATCGCCAACACGGGAGAGACGCCGCCGAGGAACATGGGCCGCGCGACCGCGTCCAGCAGCAGCGCCATCAGGGCGACGAGGACGGTCATGGCCAACCAAGGGGCCATGACCGGCGTCAGCCAGGCAGCGCCCCACCTCGGGCGGTGTCGCCGCGAGGGCGCCCTGACGGCCGCGTCCAACTGCGGTTCCAGACCGGCCCGGACGGTGTCGACGAGCGCGGCGATGCCGGGCGCCTCGGTGGCCACACAGGCCGCCAGGTGGCTCCGGCACCACGCGCAGGTCTCCAGATGGGCCTCCAACGCCCATACCGTGTCCGCGGCCATCGCCGCGTCACCCCGTGCGTAGTCGTCGATCAACTGCCTCGACGCGTGTTCCCCGCTCATGTCAGCGCCTCCCGCATCGCGATCCGGGCCCGGCGGGCGCGGGTCTTGACCGTGCCTTCGGGCAGTCTGAGCAGGACGGCGGTCTCCCGTATGGAGAGCCCGTCGAGCACCGTGGCCCGCAGCACTTCCCGGAGTTCCGGCGCCAGCCGCCGCAGGGCGTCGCCGACGTCGCCGCCCACGGTCCCGGCGAGTGCCTCCTCCTCCGCCGCGGGCACCACCGCCCGCTCGGCGGCGGCGACCGGCGGTTCGGCGTGGTGGGCACGGCGCCGGAACGCGTCGACGAGGCGGCGCGCCGCGATCGTCCACAGCCACCCGACGGCCGTCCCGCCGACCGCGCTCCCGGCGAACGCGCCGGCCGCGCGCCACACCGCCAGATAGGTCTCCTGCATGACCTCGGCGACGATCTGCTCGTCCGCGCAGCGGCGGCGCAACCGCACCGCCAGCCACGGCGAGGTGCGCCGGTACAACTCGTCGAACGCCCCGCGGTCACCTCTGGCCACCAGCCGGACAAGGCGTTCCTCGTCCAGTTCGTCCAGTGCTCTCCTGCGTGATCTCACACCAGCCAGACGCCCGGTGCGGCGCGCAGGTTCTGGATCTACTGTGAACTGAGTCACAGTCGCCCCGCGGGGGCCTCACGCCCGGCCATTGCATAAAACTGCTGGCTTCCGTATAGTCATGCCATCAAGGAGGAGGGCCCATGACGGTACGAGCAGCAGTGGCCGGTGCGAGCGGATACGCCGGGGGTGAGGTGCTGCGCCTGCTTCTGGGGCACCCGGAGGTGGAGATCGGGGCGCTGACCGGGCATTCCAATGCCGGGCAGCGATTGGGGGCGCTCCAGCCGCATCTGGCCCCGCTGGCCGACCGGGAGCTCCAGGCGACCACCACCGAGGCCCTGGCCGGGCACGACGTCGTCTTTCTCGCGCTGCCGCACGGGCAGTCCGCCGCGGTCGCCGAGGAGCTCGGGCCCGATGTCCTCGTCGTGGACTGCGGTGCCGACTTCCGGCTGAGCGACGCCACGGACTGGGAGGCGTTCTACGGCTCGGACCACGCGGGCACCTGGCCGTACGGCCTCCCGGAGCTGCCCGGCGGGCGCGCCGCGCTCCAGGGGACCCGGCGCATCGCGGTCCCGGGCTGCTACCCCACGGCCGTCTCGCTCGCCCTGTTCCCCGCGTACGCGGACCGGCTCGCCGAGCCCGAGGCCGTGATCGTCGCGGCCACCGGCACCTCCGGCGCGGGCAAGGCCCTCAAGCCGCATCTGCTGGGCTCCGAGGTCATGGGCTCGATGAGCCCGTACGGCGTCGGCGGCGGCCACCGGCACACCCCCGAGATGATCCAGAACCTGAGCGCGGTGGCCGGCGAGCGCATCAGTGTCTCCTTCACCCCGACGCTGGCCCCCATGTCCCGCGGCATCCTCGCCACCTGCTCGGCGAGGGCGAAGCCCGGTGTGGACGCCGGCGCCGTACGGGCCGCGTACGAGAAGGCGCTGGCCGACGAGCCGTTCGTCCAGCTGCTGCCCGAGGGGCAGTGGCCGTCGACCGCCGCCGTGTACGGCTCCAACACGGCGCAGATCCAGGTGACCCTCGACGCGGCGGCCGGCCGGATCATCGCGATCAGCGCCCTCGACAACCTCACCAAGGGGACCGCGGGCGGCGCCGTGCAGAGCATGAACATCGCCCTGGGCCTCCCCGAGGGGACGGGGCTCCCGAAGGTCGGGGTCGCGCCATGACCCGGAACGGCACGGGGCAGCAGGGCGGGACCGGCGGGACCGGAGAAGCGACGGAGGACGAGCAGTGAGTGTGACGGCAGCACAGGGATTCACGGCGGCGGGCATCGCGGCCGGGATCAAGGCCCCTCTTGCCAATGGGAGTGGCGGCAACCCCGACCTCGCCCTCGTGGTGAACAACGGGCCCCGGACCGCGGCCGCCGGTGTCTTCACCTCCAACCGCGTCAAGGCGGCGCCGGTGCTCTGGTCGGAACAGGTGCTGAAGGGCGGCGAGCTGTCCGCCGTCGTCCTCAACTCCGGCGGTGCCAACGCCTGTACGGGCCCGAAGGGCTTCCAGGACACCCACGCCACCGCGGAGAAGGTCGCCGCGTCGCTGAACACCGCGGGGTACGACGAGACCGGCGGGCACCACGCCGGCATGATCGCGGTCTGCTCGACGGGCCTGATCGGCGTCACGCTGCCGATGGACAAGCTGCTGCCCGGCGTCGACAAGGCCGTCGCCCAACTCGGCCCGCACGGCGGCGAGAAGGCCGCCCTCGCCATCATGACCACCGACAGCGTGCACAAGACCGCGGTCGTCACCAAGGACGGCTGGACCGTCGGCGGTATGGCCAAGGGCGCCGGCATGCTCGCCCCGGGCCTGGCCACCATGCTCGTCGTCCTGACCACCGACGCCGATGTGCCGGCCGCCGAGCTCGACACGGCGCTGCGGGCCGCGACCCGCACCACCTTCGACCGGGTCGACTCCGACGGCTGTATGTCGACCAACGACACGGTGCTGCTGCTCGCCTCCGGCGCCTCCGGCGTCGCCCCGGCCGCCGACGACTTCGCCGAGGCGGTCCGGGCGGTCTGCGACGACCTCGCCCGGCAGCTGATCGGGGACGCCGAGGGCGCGAGCAAGGACATCCGCATCGAGGTGATCAACGCCGCGAGCGAGGACGACGCGGTCGAGGTCGGCCGCTCCATCGCCCGTAACAACCTCCTCAAGTGCGCCATCCACGGTGAGGACCCCAACTGGGGCCGGGTGCTCTCCGCCATCGGCACCACGTCCGCCGTCTTCGAGCCCGACCAGCTGAACGTCGCCATCAACGGCGTCTGGGTCTGCAAGAACGGCTCCGTGGGGGAGGACCGCGAGCTGGTCGACATGCGCTACCGGGAGGTCCGCATCACCGCCGACCTCGCCGCCGGCACCGAGTCCGCGGTCATCTGGGCCAACGACCTCACCGCCGACTACGTCCACGAGAACAGCGCGTACTCGTCATGAGCGCCCGCAAGCACACCGCGCTGCCCAAGGCCCGCACCCTCATCGAGGCGCTGCCCTGGCTGACCCGTCACCACGGCAAGACCGTGGTCATCAAGTTCGGCGGCAACGCCATGATCGACGAGGAGCTCAAGCGCGCCTTCGCCCAGGACGTGGTCTTCCTGCGGCACGCCGGGCTGCGCCCCGTCGTCGTGCACGGCGGCGGCCCGCAGATCAGCGCCCAGCTGGACCTGCTCGGCCTGGAGTCGGAGTTCAAGGGCGGCCTGCGGGTCACCACCCCCGAGGCGATGAACGTCGTACGGATGGTGCTGGCCGGCCAGGTGCAGCGTGAGCTGGTCGGACTCCTCAACGAGCACGGCCCGCTCGCCGTCGGCATGACCGGCGAGGACGCCCATCTGATGACCGCGACCAAGCACTTCGCCCAGGTCGACGGTGAGCGGGTGGACATCGGCCGGGTCGGCGAGATCACTTCCATCGACCCCGGCGCGGTCCAGGCGCTCCTGGACGACGGCCGCATCCCGGTCATCTCCTCCATCGCCCGCAGCAGCGACGAGGAGGACGCCGCCTCCGGGGCCTCCGGTGTCTTCAACGTCAACGCCGACACCGCGGCGGCCGCGCTGGCCGCCGCGCTCGACGCCGAGACGCTGATGGTGCTCACCGACGTCGAGGGCCTCTACGAGGACTGGCCGAACAGCGACGAGGTGATCTCCCGCCTCACCGCCACCGAACTGGAGAAGCTGCTGCCCGACCTGGCCAGCGGCATGGTCCCCAAGATGCGGGGCTGTCTGCACGCCGTCCGCAACGGGGTGCACACCGCCCGGGTCATCGACGGGCGGGTCCAGCACTCGATCCTGCTGGAGATCTTCACCGACGAGGGAATCGGCACGATGGTCGTGCCGGACGCGAACACGATCGAGGGGGCGACATGAGCGACGTGGCACACACCCACGGCCCGGCGACCAACGCCGGCCTCACCGGGCGCTGGCAGGGCGCCATGATGCACAACTTCGGCACCCCGCGTATCCCGCTGGTCCGCGGCGAGGGCGCCACCGTCTGGGACGCCGACGGCAACGCCTACCTCGACTTCCTCGGCGGCATCGCGGTCAACTCCCTCGGGCACGCCCACCCGGCGGTGGTCCGCGCGGTCTCCGACCAGGTCGCCACCCTCGGTCATGTCTCGAACTTCTTCGTCTCCGAGCCCACCGTGGCCCTCGCCGAGCGCCTGCTCGCGCTGGCCGGACGCCCCGGCCGGGTCTACTTCTCCAACTCCGGCGCCGAGGCCAACGAGGCCGCCTTCAAGATCGGCCGGCTGACCGGGCGCACCCATATGGTCTCCACCGCCGGCGGCTTCCACGGCCGCACTATGGGCGCCCTCGCACTCACCGGCCAGCCCGCCAAGCAGGCCCCGTTCGCCCCGCTTCCCGGCGATGTGGACTACGTCCCGTACGGGGACGTCGAGGCCCTCCGCGCCGCCGTCACCACTGACACCGCCTTCGTCATCCTGGAGCCCGTCCAGGGCGAGAACGGTGTCATCGTCCCGCCGCCCGGCTACCTCCAGGCCGCCCGCGAGATCACCGCCGCCACCGGCACCCTGCTCGTCCTCGACGAGATCCAGACCGGTATCGGCCGGACCGGGCACTGGCTGGAATCCCGGGCCCAGGGCGTCGAGGCGGACATCGTCACCCTCGCCAAGGGCCTCGGCGGGGGACTGCCGATCGGCGCGACGCTGGCCTTCGGCCGGGCCGCCGAGCTGCTCACGCCCGGTGCGCACGGCTCGACGTTCAGCGGCAACCCGGTCGTCTGCGCCGGTGCGCTCGCCGTTCTGGACACCATCGAGGCGGACGGCATCCTGGAGAACGTCAAGCGCGTCGGCGAGCGGCTGCGTACCGGGACCGAGGAGCTGGGCCACCCATTGGTCAGCCAGGTCCGCGGTGTGGGGCTGCTCCTGGGTATCGTCTTGACGGAGTCGCTCGCGCCGCAGGTGCAGCAGGCGGCTCAGGACGCGGGCCTCCTGGTGAACGCGGTCGCGCCGGACGTCATCCGGCTCGCCCCGCCGCTGATCGTCTCCGACGAGGAGGCGGAGGAGTTCCTCCGGAAGCTGCCCGCCGTCCTCAACACGGCCCGCCAAGGGGCCGACGGGGAACGACGAGCCGGAGACTGACGACAACGATGACCGAGCCGCAGGACAACGAGGCGCAGAACGGCGGCCAGGCCGTGCCGCAGACCCGCACCGCCCGCCACCGCCGGATCGTGGACATCCTCAACCGGCTGCCGGTCCGCTCCCAGAGCCAGCTCGCCAAGCTGCTCGCCGACGACGGCCTGTCCGTCACCCAGGCGACGCTCTCCCGCGATCTGGACGAACTGGGCGCGGTGAAGATCCGCAACACCGGCGGTGAGCTGATCTACGCGGTGCCCAGCGAGGGCGGCGACCGCAAGCCACGGGCGCCCCTGGGGGAGTCCGCCAAGGAGGAGCGGATGCGCCGCCTCTCCGGCGAACTCCTCATCTCCGCCGAGGCATCCGCCAACCTCGTGGTCCTGCGCACTCCACCGGGCGCGGCCCAGTTCCTGGCCTCGGCCATCGACCAGGCCGAACTCCACGACATCCTCGGCACCATCGCCGGCGACGACACCCTGATGCTGATCAGCCGCGACCCGGCGGGCGGCCAGGCACTCGCCGACCATCTGCTGCGGCTGGCGCAGAAGGCGCACTGAGCCCCTCCGCACGCGCTCCCCGGAGCAACTTGTCCCTCCCCGGAGCACCTCGTCACGCCCCCGCCGGCGGTCGTGCGGAGCATCCACCCGAGCCACTCTCTCCCTGCCGAACCCCATACGGCAGGATGGCAGTTCGCGCCGGGACGTCCACGGATGTCCCGGCGCCTTCACAGCCCTAGAGACAAGCAGGTGGCATGGTGACGAGACATCACATCCGGCTCATAGCACGTCCGCTCCTTCCGGTCGCGGGAGGAACCGGCCGGTGAACCGCGCTGTGACACTGCACGACCTGATCGTGGCCGGCGCGGCGCTGGCCGCCGGCATCGTGGCCGGCCTGCTGCTGCGGGTGGCCCTGCGCTGGCTGGGCAAACACGCCCTCAAAACCCGGTGGAGCGGGGACGACATCCTCGTCGACGCACTGCGGGCCGTGGTGCCCTGGGCGGCGATCACGGGTGGCCTGGCGGCGGCCGCCGCGGCGCTGCCGCTGACGCCGACGATCGGACACACCGTCAGCCGGTCGCTGATCGTGCTGCTCATCCTGGTCGTCACGCTCACCGTGGCCCGGGTGAGCACCGGTGTGGTGAAGTCCCTGGCGCAGTCCCGGTCCGGGGTGGCGGGATCGGCCACAATTTTCGCCAACATCACCCGCATCATCGTGCTGGCGATGGGCTTCCTGGTGGTCCTCCAGACCCTGGGCATCTCCATCGCCCCGCTGCTCACCGCGCTCGGCGTGGGCGGCCTCGCGGTCGCCCTGGCGCTCCAGGACACCCTCGCCAACCTCTTCGCGGGCGTGCACATCCTCGCCTCGAAGACCGTGCAGCCCGGTGACTACATCCGGCTCAGCAGCGGTGAGGAAGGCTATGTCGTCGACGTCAACTGGCGTAACACCGTGGTGCGGCAGCTCTCCAACAACCTGGTGATCATCCCCAACACCCAGCTGGCCGGCACCAACATGACCAACTTCACCCGCCCGGAACAGAAGTTGACGATCCTGGTGCAGGTGGGCGTCGCCTACGACAGCGACCTCGACCACGTCGAGCGGGTCACCACCGAGGTCATCGAGAGCGTCATGAAGGACATCAACGGCGGTGACCCGGACCACGAACCGGCCGTCCGTTTCCACACCTTCGGTGACTCCCGTATCGGCTTCACGGTCATCCTGGGCGTCGGCGAGTTCAGCGACCAGTACCGGATCAAGCACGAGTTCATCAAGCGTCTGCACCAGCGCTACCGGGACGAGGGCATCCGGATTCCCTCCCCGGCACGCACCGTGGCACTTCAGAAGCCGGAAGAGATCGTGATCCCGCACCAGCGCGACCTGTCGGACGTGGTGCCGCCGGTTCCGTAGCAGTACGGCACCACGGCAGTACGGCACCACGGCACCACGGCGCCGCGCGGCGCGCGTACGACGGAAAAGCCCCGGCCGGTGATCCCACCGGGCCGGGGCTTTTCCGCCGGCCCTGCCCCCACCCCACCTCCCGAGGAGCTCAGCACCGTGTCAGAAGAATTAACCGTCGTGCCCGTCGCCCACGTGATCGGCGGACGCGTGGAACCGACGGATGACTACTGGGGCGGTACCCGCTCCGTCATCCGCATCGACCCCGAGCGGTACACCGAGGACTCGGTGGTCGGCCTGGAGGCGTTCTCCCATATCGAGGTCGTCTTCGTCTTCCACCTGACCGACCCCGGCGACCTGCCTCCCGAGCTGCGACGGCCCCGGGGCAACCCGGACTGGCCCGTGGGCGGCACGTTCGCCCATCGCAACATGCGGCGGGTGAACCGGCTGGGTGTCTCGCGGTGCTGCCTGGTCAGGGTGGACGGCCTGGACCTGCATGTGGAGGCCCTGGACGCGGTGGACGGCACACCGGTGCTCGACATCAAGCCCTGGTTCAGCGTGATGGGCCCGCAGGGCGATGTGCGCGAGCCGGACTGGCCCTCGGAGATGCTGGCCGACTACTACACGACCCCGCGCGCCCAGTAACCCGGGGAGTCCGGGCCGAGGAACCCCGGAAACGATCAAGGGCCTTGCTTCAGTGATCCGAAGCAAGGCCCTGACCTGGGCTGAAAGCCCTTACTGCACCGTCGGGACGACAGGATTTGAACCTGCGACCCCTTGACCCCCAGTCAAGTGCGCTACCAAGCTGCGCCACGTCCCGGTGCTCGTGCCGACCGGAGAACTCCCGGCCGGGGCGTGCAGAAGAAAAATACCCTGTCCCGGGCCATGAATCCAAAGCGGGTGCTCGCAGAGGCGCTCCCGGGCTCCCGGCGGGCACACGACTGTCATGGTTCGATGGCCTTATGGGTGAAATATCCGCGAAGGAGAACCTCCGGGTGCGCCGGGTGTACGAGCCCCCGGAGCCGGCGGACGGGGCCCGGGTGCTGGTCGACCGGCTGTGGCCGCGCGGGCTGTCCAAGGAGGATGCGCAGCTCACCGAGTGGTGCAAGGATGCGGCGCCCTCGTCCGAGCTGCGGCGCTGGTACCGGCACGAGGGGGAGTGGTTCGAGGTCTTCGCCGCGCGCTATCGCGAGGAGCTGGCGCAGGAGACCGCGCAGCGGGCGCTGGAACGGCTGCGGGAGTACGCCGAAGAGGGGCCGCTGACGCTGCTGACGGCCACCAAGGATCTGTCCGCGAGCCATGTGAACGTGCTGGCCGAGGTGCTTCAAGAGGGTCATTGAGGCTCCGCGCCACGCCGACGACCCGCCGCTGACCTGCATATTCATCGACGCGTTGACGAAACATACGGTGGAGTGCATACTTATACCCATCAGCGAATGCACCGTAAGGAGAAACCCGTGACCGAGCGCGTCGTACTCGCCTACTCGGGCGGCCTGGACACCTCTGTCTGTATCGGCTGGATCGCCGAGGAGACGGGCGCCGAGGTCATCGCCGTTGCCGTGGACGTCGGCCAGGGCGGCGAGGACCTGGACGTCATCCGCAAGCGTGCGCTCGACTGCGGTGCGGTCGAGGCCGAGGTCGCGGACGCCAAGAACGAGTTCGCCGACGAGTACTGCCTCCCGGCGATCAAGGCCAACGCCCTGTACATGGACCGCTACCCGCTGGTCTCGGCGCTCTCCCGGCCGACCATCGTCAAGCACCTGGTGGCCGCCGCGAAGAAGCACGGCGCCACCACCGTCGCCCACGGCTGCACCGGCAAGGGCAACGACCAGGTCCGCTTCGAGGCCGGTATCTCCTCCCTCGCCCCCGACCTGAAGTGCATCGCCCCGGTCCGTGACTACGCGATGACCCGGGACAAGGCGATCGCGTTCTGTGAGGAGAAGAACCTCCCGATCGCGACCACCAAGAAGTCCCCGTACTCGATCGACCAGAACGTCTTCGGGCGGGCCGTGGAGACCGGCTTCCTGGAGGACATCTGGAACGCGCCGATCGAGGACGTCTACGAGTACACCGAGAACCCGGCCACCCAGCGCGAGGCCGACGAGGTCATCATCTCCTTCAAGGAGGGTGTCCCGGTCGCCCTCGACGGCAAGCCCGTCACCGTCCTCCAGGCCATCCAGCAGCTCAACGAGCGGGCCGGCGCCCAGGGCATCGGCCGGATCGACATGGTCGAGGACCGGCTGGTCGGCATCAAGTCCCGTGAGGTGTACGAGGCGCCCGGCGCCATCGCGCTGATCACCGCGCACCAGGAGTTGGAGAACGTCACCGTCGAGCGCGAACTGGCCCGCTACAAGCGGCAGGTCGAGCAGCGCTGGGGCGAGCTGGTCTACGACGGCCTGTGGTTCTCGCCGCTCAAGCGGGCCCTGGAGGGCTTCATCAACGAGGCCAACCAGCAGGTCAGCGGCGACATCCGGATGACGCTGCACGGCGGCCGCGCGGTCGTCACCGGCCGGAAGTCCGACCAGTCGCTGTACGACTTCAACCTCGCCACGTACGACACCGGCGACACCTTCGACCAGTCGCTCTCCAAGGGCTTCATCGAGCTCTTCGGTATGTCGAGCAAGATCGCGGCCAAGCGCGACCTGGCCTGAGCCGACTCGTTGGATTCATCAGGCTGCCGCCTCCCTGCCCTTGAGGCGGGGAGGCGGTGGCACATCTACCGCAGCCTTGAGGAGCAGCAGTGAGCAGCAACAGCGGTGACGTCCGGCTCTGGGGCGGCCGGTTCGCCGACGGCCCGGCAGAGGCGCTGGCCCAGCTGTCGGCGTCCGTCCACTTCGACTGGCGGCTGGCCCCGTACGACATCGCCGGCTCCCGTGCGCACGCCCGGGTGCTCCACAAGGCGGGCCTGCTCACCGAGGACGAGCTGACCCGGATGCTCGCCGGGCTCGACCAGCTCGCCGCGGATGTCGCCGACGGCTCGTTCACCGGCACCGTCGCCGACGAGGACGTGCACACCGCTCTGGAGCGCGGGCTGCTGGAGCGGCTCGGCCCGGACCTCGGCGGCAAGCTGCGGGCCGGCCGGTCCCGTAACGACCAGGTCGCCACGCTCTTCCGGATGTATCTGCGCGACCACGCCCGGATCATCGGCGGGCTGATCGCCGACCTCCAGGAGGCGCTGGTCGGGCTCGCCGAGACCCACCCGGACGTGGCGATGCCGGGCCGCACCCATCTCCAGCACGCCCAGCCGGTGCTCTTCGCCCACCATGTGCTGGCGCATGTGCAGTCGCTGTCCCGGGACGCGGAGCGGCTGCGGCAGTGGGACGACCGCACCGCCGTCTCCCCGTACGGCTCGGGCGCGCTGGCCGGCTCCTCGCTCGGTCTCGACCCGGAGGCGGTCGCCGCCGACCTCGGCTTCGAGCACGGCTCGGCCGGCAACTCCATCGACGGCACGGCCTCCCGTGACTTCGTCGCCGAATTCGCCTTCATCACGGCGATGATCGGGGTGAACCTCTCCCGGATCGCCGAGGAGATCATCCTCTGGAACACGAAGGAGTTCTCCTTCGTCACGCTCCACGACGCCTTCTCGACCGGTTCGTCGATCATGCCGCAGAAGAAGAACCCGGACATCGCCGAGCTGGCGCGGGGCAAGTCGGGGCGCCTCATCGGCAATCTGACCGGGCTGCTGGCCACGCTCAAGGCGCTGCCGCTGGCGTACAACCGCGACCTCCAGGAGGACAAGGAGCCGGTCTTCGACTCCTGCGACCAACTGGAGGTGCTGCTCCCGGCGTTCACCGGGATGATGGCCACCCTGACCGTCAACCGCGAGCGCATGGAGGAGCTGGCCCCGGCCGGGTTCTCGCTGGCCACCGATATCGCGGAGTGGCTGGTCAAGCAGGGTGTGCCGTTCCGGGTGGCGCACGAGGTCGCGGGCGAGTGCGTCAAGGAGTGCGAGGCGCACGGCATCGAGCTGGACCAGCTCACCGACGAGCAGTTCGCGAAGATCTCGCCGCATCTGACCCCCGAGGTCCGTGGCGTCCTCAACGTCCCCGGCGCGCTCGCCTCGCGCAGCGGCCGCGGCGGCACCGCACCCTCGGCGGTGGCGGTCCAGCTCGCCGAGGTACGGGCCGACCTGGTCACCCAGCAGGAGTGGGCGACGGCGAAGCAGGCCACCAAGCTGGCCTAGCGGGCAGAGCTGAACGACGGCGGCCCGCCCCCGGGACGAGACCCGGGGGCGGGCCGTCGTCGTGTGCGTGGAAGGAGCTGGATGAGACATTGATGTCTCATTCGGCTAATGTATGTCTCATGGCCTTGGACCGTGAACGGGTACTCAAGGAAGCCGCCGCCTTGCTCACGCGGCGGGCTTCGACACCGATGGACGAGATCGCCCGCGCCGCAGGCATCAGCCGCGCGACCCTCCACCGGCACTTCGCCGGGCGGGACGCGCTGATCAGAGCGCTGGAGGACTACGGCATCGCACAGTGCGGGCAGGCGATGGACGCCGCCCGGCTGGACGAGGGGGACGCCGCCGACGCGCTGCGCCGGCTGATCACCGAAGCCGAACCGGTCGCCGCCGTACTGGCCTTCCTCTTCACCGAGAACCAGCTCTTCGAGGACGGCGAGATCAACGCCGGCTGGGCCGAACTCGACGCCCGCCTCGCCGCCCTCTTCCGACGCGGCCAGGAAGAGGGCGACTTCCGGATCGATCTGAGCGCCGCCTGGCTCACCGAGGCCTTCTACGGACTGATCGGCGCCGGCGCCTGGGCCGTACACGAAGGGCGGGTCGCCCGTAACGACCTTCACCACTCGATCGCCGAGCTGCTGCTCGGCGGCATCCGACGGAGCATGGAGAAATGACCGAGACCATAGCGTCAGGACCGGCCGGTTCGGCTCATGTGGACGATCAGCCCCGGCCGGGCCGCTGGCTCGCGCTCGCCGTCCTCGTCCTGGCCGTCCTCCTGGTAGGCGTCGACGCCACGGTCCTCGGCCTCGCCACCCCCTTCCTCAGCGAAGACCTCCAGCCGTCCGGCACGCAGCTGCTGTGGATCGGTGACATCTACTCCTTCGTCATCGCCGGACTGCTGGTCTCCATGGGCAGCCTCGGCGACCGCATCGGCCGCAAGAAGCTGCTGCTGCTGGGCTCCGTCGGCTTCGGCGCGATGTCGGTGCTCGCCGCGTACGCCACCACGCCCGAGATGATGATCCTGGCCCGGGCGCTCCAGGGCGTCGCCGGTGCGACGCTGATGCCGTCCACGCTGGCGCTGATCCGCAACCTCTTCCACGACCCCAAGGAACGCAGTCTGGCCGTCGGCATCTGGGGCGCCATGGCCTCGGCCGGTATGGCCGTCGGCCCGGTCCTCGGCGGCTTTCTGCTGGGGCACTTCTGGTGGGGTTCGGTCTTCCTGATCAACCTGCCGGTGATGGCGCTGCTGGTGGCCGTCGGTGCCAAGGTCATCCCGGAGTCACGCAACCCGGACCCCGGCCCCTGGGACATCCCCAGCGTCCTGCTCGCCCTGGTGGGCATCGTCTGTGTCGTCTACGCCATCAAGGAAGCGGCGGTGCACGGCTACCGCTGGGACATCGCCCTGGCCGCCGTCGTCGGTGTGCTCACCCTGTTCGTGTTCGTCCGCCGGCAGCTCACCCTCCCCTCGCCGCTGCTGAACATGAAGCTCTTTCACCACCGGGGCTTCTCCGGAGCGGTACTGGCCGACCTGCTGACCATCCTCGGGCTCTCCGGGCTGGTCTTCTTCCTCTCCCAGTTCCTCCAGATGGTGCAGCTGCGCTCGCCGCTGAACGCCGGGCTCGTCGAACTCCCGGCGGCGGTCGGCGCGGTGGGCGCCGGTCTGGCCGCCGGCTGGGTCGCCCGGCGGCTGTCCGTACGGCTCGTGGTCGCCGGCGGCCTCGCCGTGGTCGGACTCTCGCTGGTCGGCTGCACCACGCTGCACGCCGACACCGGCACCGCCGCGCTGTGCGTCATCCTCTTCGTGGTCGGCGTCGGCGCCGGATTCTCGTTCACCGTCACCGCCGATGTGATCCTCTCCAGCGTGCCCAAGGAGGAGGCGGGCGCCGCCTCCGCGGTCTCCGAGACGGCCTACGAACTGGGCGCCGCGCTCGGCATCGCCCTGCTCGGCTCCATCGTGACCAGCATCTACCGCGGCTTCGAGGCCCCGCCGGAGGTGCCCGGGCCCGCCACGGACGCCGCCCGCGAATCGCTCGGCGGCGCCGTCGAGACGGCCGGCCAACTCCCCGCCGACCAGGGCGCGGCGCTGGTCAGCGCCGCACAGGACTCCTTCGTCGCGGGGGTCGACGTCGCGGCCGGGGTGGGTGCGGTGGTCCTGCTGTCCGCCGCGGTCGCCGCGTGGTTCCTGCTCCGCGGCCAGGAGCTGGCCTCCGGCCCCGCCCCGGCCGGGCCCGCGGCGCTCTCCACGGCCGGTGCGAAGCCGGGGAGCGACTCCGGCCCGGTGGCCGGCGGCCCGGCGGACCGCCCGTAACGCGGTACCGCCGCTCCGCCGCTCCGCCGGACGGCGGGCACCCACCGTGCCCCAGGGCGTGTCCTGTGGATCACGGCCCCCGCGCGCGCCATGATCCACGGGACACGCCCCGGGGGCGACTGTCCCCCGCCCGTTCACGCCCGGTCCGCATCGTGGTGACCGACCGTCCGGAGCGGCCTGCTTGACTCTCCCGTCGTCCCCTCACGGACGGCCCGCTCAGGAGAGTGACGCAGTGCGCGACATCGGACGACGCTCCTTCTTCACCGCCGCGGGGGCCCTCGCCACCGCGAGCGCCATCGGCAGCAACGCCTACGCCACCGGCCACGCCCGCGACGCGGCCACCGCCGACGAATACGTCGACGTCCAGCTCCTCAACATCACCGACCTGCACGGCTATCTCCAGGGCGCCCCGGGCGCCCACTCGATCATCACCGGCGCCGGCGGAAAGACCTACACCGTGGGCGGCGTCGCCTATATGGCCGCCCACCTGGAGCGGTTGCGCGCCGGCCACCGCAACTCCCTCTTCTTCGCCCCCGGCGACCTCTTCTCCGGCTGGGAGTTCGACGCCGCCACCTTCGCCGACGAGCCCACCATCGAGGCGCTCAACGCCATGGGCCTGGACTTCGCCTCGGCCGGCAACCACGAGTTCGACAAGTCCGCGAAGTTCCTCACCGCCCACATGGAGGTCGGCGACGGCTTCCCCGTGGTCGGCCGCGACGACGACTTCGAGGACTCCACCGGACGCCGCTTCCAGGGCGCGAAGTTCCCCTACTACAGCGCCAACATGGTGTGGAACGGGAACGGCGAGCTCGTACTGCCGCCGTACAACATCGAGTACGTGGACGCCGGCGGCGGCCGCCGGCTGCCGGTCGGCTTCATCCATCTGACCGCCATCGGCACCGAGTCCTTCCCCGGCTCCTACCAGCCGGGACTGCGCACCCTCGACGAGCTGGAGACCGCCAACCGCTGCGCGGCGGAGCTCAGGTCCCGCGGTGTCCGGGCGATCGTGCTCAGCATGCACGACGGCGCGGTGGCCGGCGGCGACTTCTCCAGCGGCCGCAACCCCTCGGGCCCCGCCTACGAACTGGCCCTGCGGGCCTCCCCGGACATCGACGCCATCGTCACGGGCCACTGGCACACCGCCTTCACGATGATGCTGCCCGACCCCGACGGCGTGCCCCGGCCGTTCGTCGAGGCCGGCTGCTACGGCCAGCTCGTCAACGAGATCAATCTGCGCCTCGACCCCGACACCGGCGCGGTGATCCGGGAGCTGACCACCGCCACCAACCACCCCAACACCCGGGACGTCACACCGGACCCGGAGCTCAAATCGATCGCCGGCTACTGGGCGGACTACGGCAGCCGGCGCGCCCGCAGCCGCCTGGGCACCCAGAGCGCCTCCTTCACCCGGCGGCGCAACGCGGTGGGGGAGAGCACCATGGGCAACCTCGTCGCCGACTGGGCGCTGTGGGCGGGGCGGCAGCCGCTCGGCCCGATGGACGATCCGGCCGACCACCCCAACACCCCCGCGGACCTCGCCGTCATCGCGGTCGCGCCACGCGTCGGCCAGACCGTGATCGCCGGCGATCTGATCCGCGACGAGGAGACCGGCGGCGCCGTCACCTTCGCGCAGGCCTGGAACTCCGTCGGCTTCGGCGACCCGATCATGACCGTCACCGTCACCGGCCGGCAGCTGCACGACGCCCTGGAGGAGCAGTGGGCCCCGACCGCCGGCGGCGGCCTCGGCTTCTCCCCGCTGGCCGTCTCCGCCAATGTCCGCTACACCTTCGACGCCGCGGGAGCGGTCGGCCGGCGGATCGACCCGGCGGAGGTGTTCATCGACGGCACCGCCCTCGACCTCACCCGCCGCTACCGGCTCGCCGCCCCCTCCTACACCCTCATCAACCAGGACGGCTTCAGCGCCTTCACCGGCTTCACCGCACCGGTCCGGCACACCCGTGACTTCGAGAGCTTCGTCTCCTTCATCCGCGCCAGGAAACAGCTGAATCCCGCCCCGTTGAACCGGGTGGCGGTCAAGAACGCGGGGGTGCCCGGCGCCCGCACCGGCACCATCACCCAGCGCCAGCAGCTGCTCCAGCCCGACGGCAGCGTGGTGCCGCGGCCCGAGGCGGCCCTGCGTACGGCGCTGACCGGCGGCGCCGAGGGCCAGCGTGCCCCCGGCGGCTTCCGGGTGCCCTGCTGAACCGCCCGCACCGCAGCGGATACGCGACGGGCCCCATCCGGAGAACGGATGGGGCCCGGCACACGGCGGACGGGTCAGGCGGCCCTGGCCTTGGTGGCGTAGATGTCGACGTACTCCTGACCGGACAGCTCCATCACGTCGCTCATCACCTCGTCGGTGACGGCCCGCAGGACATAGCGGTCACGGTCCATGCCGTCGTAGCGGGAGAAGTCCAGCGGCTCACCGAAGCGCACCGTCACCGGCGCGATGTGCGGGCGGCCCTTGCCGCCGGGCTGCACCTTGTCGGTGCCGATCATCGCGAACGGGACGACGGGCGCACCGGTCATCAGGGTGAGCCGGGCGATGCCGGTACGGCCGCGGTAGAGACGGCCGTCGGGGGAGCGGGTGCCCTCCGGGTAGATGCCGAAGACGCTGCCCTCCTCCAGGACCCGGCGGCCGGTCATCAGCGCCGCGACCCCGCCGTGTCCGCCGTCCCGGTCCACCGGGATCATGCCGGCGCTGGTGAAGAACCAGGCCATCAGCCGGCCCTTGAGGCCCTTGCCGGTGACGTACTCGTCCTTGCCGATGAAGTACACCGGGCGCTTGACCACCAGGCTCAGGAACAGCGAGTCGATGAAGGTGACGTGATTACCGGCCAGGATCACCGGCCCGGTCGCCGGAATGCGCTCCATGCCCTCGACCTTCGGGCGGTACAGGACACGCATGACGAATCCGAGAATCGCCTTCAGCACAATGCGGGACAACGGGCCCTCCGGGTCGTGACTGGTCAACGTCAAGCAGGCGCAGAACTGTGCGCAGCCAAGGACCATACTCGCGGGTTACTCCCGCGCGCACATCGGGTTCACGAGGTCGATACGCACAGTTGACGTGTGTTACCGCCATCTTCCCCCCGATGTCGTCGTCCGGCTCCCCGGCGTGACCCGTCCGTGCCTACGATCGGCCGGGTTGCGCGGGCCGGTGTGCAACACGCCTCACCGCACGCCGGAAAACACCCGGAAGCACCCGGAAGACCAGCGAATGCCTCAGACAAGGAGCGTGCGCATGCACAAGCGCCAGCAGCCGGGACGTCGGACGGTACTGGGGGCCGCGGCCCTCGGCGCGGGAGCGGCGGTGTTCGGCGGAGCCGGCCAGGCGAGCGCGGCCGGGCGGCCCGGGACGCCCCAGGAACTGCCGGTACCGCTGATCGTCGGCCACCGCGGCGCCAGCGGCTACCGCCCCGAGCACACCTTCGGCTCCTACCAACTCGCCCTGGACATGGGCGCGGACGTCATCGAGCAGGACCTCGTCCCCACCAAGGACGGGCATCTGGTCTGCCGCCACGAGAACGACATCACCGCCACCACCGATGTCTCCGCGCACCCCGAGTTCGCGGACCGCAAGACCACCAAGACCGTGGACGGGGTGAAGCTGACCGGCTGGTTCACCGAGGACTTCACGCTCGCCGAACTCAAGACGCTGCGGGCCAAGGAGCGCATACCGGGCACCCGGCAGCACAACACCCTCTATGACGGGGTGTGGGAGGTGCCGACCTTCGAGGAGGTGCTGCGGTGGGCCGAGCGCGAGGGCCGCAAGCGGGGCCGCCGCGTCTGGCTGCACATCGAGACCAAGCACCCCACGTACTTCCGCAAGCTGGGCCTCGGCCTGGAGGAGCGGCTGGCCAAGGCGCTGCGCGCGCACGGCCGGCACCGTAAGAACTCCCCGAACTTCCTCCAGTCCTTCGAGCCCAGCAGCATCCAGCGGCTGGACAAGCTCGTCGACTGCCCCAAGGTCGTGCTGCTCTCCACGCTCGACTCCCGGCCCTGGGACTTCACCGAGGCGGGCGACCCGCGCAAGGTCGCCGATCTCATCAAGCCCGAGGGCCTGAAGTGGCTCGCCGGCTTCGCCCAGGGCATCGGGCCGGACCTGACCGTGATCATCCCGCGGGACAAGGACGGCAAGCTCGGCGAGCCCACGTCCGTCGTCAAGGACGCGCACGCCGCCGGACTGGTCCTGCACCCGTATACGGTCCGCAACGAGAACAGCTTCCTGCCGGCCGACTACCGCCGCGGCACCGACCCCAACGCCTACGGCGACGCCCTCGGGGTCTTCAAGGCGTACCTCGGCACCGGCATCGACGGCCTGTTCTCCGACAACCCCGACACCGCGCTGCTGGCCGCCGCGGAGTTCCGCAAGCGCTGACGCCGGCCGCGGACCGCCGCCGCGGCGGCGGTCCGGCCGCCCGGACCGGCACCACCTCCCCGGCATTCTCATCTGAGTTGGGAATGTCACAGGGGAGCTCGGTGCCGGTCCGTTCCACTTGTCCCGATTGCCTGCGCAGAATGCTCGCGGCGAAGATTGCCGCCGCCCTCTGCCGGGGATTCCGGAAGAGGCGGTGTCAGCACCGCCATGGCGGCGCCGGGTACCCCACGGCGCCGTCGGTCAGGGCACATCGTTCCGGGCGCACCCCTCTCACCCTCAGCGCGCCCGGACCAGCGAACCGAATAGGGGAGGCATACGCGCATGGGCACGAGTGTGACCATCTCTGCGGCGACCGACCAGGACGCCGAGCAGATCCTCAAGCTCCAGTACCTCTGCTACCAGCAGGAAGCCGCGCTCTACGACGACTACGGCATCGAGCCGCTCACCCAGACGCTGCAGGCGCTGCGGGCCGAACTCGGCGAGGGCTGCGTCGTGGTGGCCCGGCTCGGCGAGGAGGTGGTCGGTGCCGTGCGCGGCACGGTCGACGAGGACGGCACCGGGCACATAGCCAAACTCATCGTGCACCCGCGGATGCAGCGGCACGGCCTGGGCGGCCGGCTGCTCGACGCCGTCGAGGGCCGGCTGGTGGCCGAGCACTCGGCCACCCGCTACCGCCTGTTCACCGGCCACCGCAGCGAGGGCAATCTGCGGCTCTACCGCAGCCGTGGCTATGTGCCCGTGGGCACCGAGCAGCGCACACCCCGGCTGAACGTGGTCACGCTGGAGAAGGAAGTACCCGAGCCGGCCGGCGCGGGGGAGCTCGTCGCTCAGGCATAACGCAGGAGCGGACCCGCCCCCGGGCGGAGCGGGTCCGCCCTGAGCCGCCCTCGTCGGAGCAGAGAGCAGAGCGGGGATCAGAGCTCACCCGGATGGCCCAGCTCGCTCGCCGGGCGGCTTCAGGCCGTCGTTCGCTCCGTACGCGACCGGCGCAGCCACAGCAGCCCGGTGACGGGCAGGAAGACGGGGATGAAGAGGTAGCCCATGCCGTAGTCCGACCAGACCGTGGCGTCGGGGAACGCGGACGGGTCGAGCAGCGTCCAGGTGCCGATGCCGAACACCCCGAGCAGCTCCAGCGCACAGCAGGCGAACGCGGCCCGGCGGGCGCCCTCGCCGCCGCGCACCAGCGAGAAGGTGATGAACCCGTAGACGACCGCGGAGCCCGCCGAGAGGCCGTACGCCAGCGGGGCCCGGTCGAACTGGGCGATGAGCTGGTACAGCGAGCGGGAGGCGGCCGCGACGGTGAAGATGCCGTAGAGCGCGACCAGCAGCCGGCCGGGGCCGGTGCCCAGGGAGCGCCGGGCCGGGCCGGCGGCCGCGGTGAGCTCGGTGGTCCGCGTGGTCTCAGGCACTGCCGCCTCCCCAGATGTCGAACAGCCGCACTTCCAGGACGGCCAGCACCACGGCGCCCGCCGCGACGGTGGCCGAACCCCAGCGGGTGCGCTCCGAGAGCGACATGAAGCCGGTCGCCGGGACACAGGCGGCGGCCCCGAGCAGATACGAGACGAAGAGCGCGGTGCCCTTGTCCGGCGAGACTCCGCGGGACAACTGCACGACGGCGATGACCAGTTGGACGATGCCGAGCAGCGACACCAGGCCCATGCCGATGAAGTGCCAGTCCTTGGTGGGCTGGTCACGGAACGCCGCGAAGCCGCACCAGGCGGCGAGGGCGAGAGCGGTCACCGCGACCGCGGTCGTCAGCGCGTCGATCACCGGGGCCTCCGGACGGCGTGGCCGCGCGCCGTGGGGTTGTGGGGCATGGGGCGATGCTAATCGGCGCCGGGCGGGCGGCCACGCCCGGCCCCACCGCGGTCCGCACGCCCGCGGGAGGCGCGGCCGGGGTTCCGGGCCCCGGCCACGCGGCCGGAACGCCGGCCGTGGCGTTGGCCGTGGCGTTGACCACAGCGCACCGGGCCCCCGTGCCGTCGGCCGCTCGCCCCCTCCCTCCGAGCCCGGCCGCATCCGTGCAGGCCACGGCCGGGTCGGGCGAGACCGTTTCCGCCCGACGAGGCGCTGTCCACGAGTCGGTCGGTGGTGTCCGCAATCCGGACTGGCTTGATCGGGCCGCACTGCTGTCTGGTTTACTTCCCGCATGACCACGACGAGCTACCGCACCCCTGCGACCGAGGCGTACCAGACGCCCGGTGCTCGTTGCCTGTGTCGAATGTGTGACCGCTGAGGGCCCCCGCCTGAGCCTCGCGCCCCGAAGCGAGACCCTGCCATGAGCCGTACGTCGGACTCCCGACGCCCCCGGCCGCCCCGCGTCACCGGAACCCGGAGCCGGGCCCCGCGCCCGCCGCCGCTCCCTGTTCCCCTCTGCCGCACTCGCAAGAATGCCCCGTGCCCGGCGGGCGAGCCGCCGAGCACTCGACAGTGACGGAATTCCCTGTGATCACCACAACGGGCCTGACCAAGGTCTACCGTTCCGGAGACCGCGAAGTCACCGCCCTGGACGGCGTCGATCTGCACGTCCGCGAAGGAGAGGTGTACGGCGTCATCGGCCAGAGCGGCGCCGGCAAGTCCACCCTCATCCGCTGCCTCAACCTCCTGGAGCGCCCCACCTCCGGCACGGTCACCGTCGCCGGCCAGGAACTGACCGCCATCGCCGGCCGCGGCAAGCGCGCCAGCGCCGGACTGCGCGCCGCCCGCAGCCACATCGGGATGGTCTTCCAGCACTTCAACCTGCTGTCCTCACGCACCGTGCAGGACAACGTCGAACTGCCGCTGGAGATCCTCAAGGTCGACCGCAAGGAGCGCTCCCGCAAGGCGCTGGAGCTGCTGGACCTGGTCGGCCTCGCCGACAAGGCCAAGGCCTACCCCGCCCAGCTCTCGGGCGGGCAGAAGCAGCGCGTCGGCATCGCCCGCGCGCTGGCCGGTGACCCCAAGGTGCTGCTCTCCGACGAGGCCACCAGCGCCCTGGACCCGGAGACCACCCGCTCCATCCTCCAGTTGCTGCGCGACCTCAACCGCAAGCTGGGCCTGACCATCGTGCTCATCACGCACGAGATGGACGTCGTCAAGACGATCTGCGACTCGGCTGCGCTGATGAAGAACGGCCGCGTCGTCGAGCAGGGCACCGTCGCCGAACTGCTCGCCACCCCCGGCTCCGAGCTGGCCCGCGAGCTGTTCCCGGTCGGCGGCGAGCCCTCCGCCGACGACCGCACCGTCGTCGACATCACCTTCCACGGCGATGCCGCCACCCGCCCGGTGATCTCCGAGCTGTCGCGCACCTACAACGTCGACATCTCGATCCTCGGCGCCGCCATGGACACCGTCGGCGGCAAGCAGATCGGCCGGATGCGCATCGAGCTGCCCGGCCGCTTCGAGGAGAACGTCGTGCCGATCGGCTTCCTGCGGGAGCAGGGCCTTCAGGTGGACGTGGCGGACGTCGACCACAGCGCCGCAGCGACCGCCGCCGGCCCCGTCGACCGGCCGGCCACCCCGGAGCCCGCCGCCGCGCTCCAGAAGGAAGGTGCCAAGTGACCTGGAACGAGATGCAGCCGCTGCTGTACGACCGCACGCTCGACACCCTCTTCATGGTGTGGTGGTCCGCGTTCTACGCGGTGCTCCTCGGCATCCCGGTCGGCGTGCTGCTGCATCTGACCCAGCGCGGCGCCGTCCTCCAGAACATCGTCGTGAACAAGGTGCTCGGCGCGATCACCAACATCGGGCGGTCCTTCCCGTTCCTGATCCTGATCGTGGTGCTGATCCCCTTCACCCGGCTCCTCGTCGGCGTCTCCATCGGTCCGACCGGCGCGGTGGTCCCGCTCGCCATCGCCGCCATCCCGTTCTTCGCGCGACTGGTCGAGGCCGCCCTGCGCGAGGTCGACCACGGTCTCGTCGAGGCCGCCCACGCCATGGGCGGCGGCACCTGGACCATCGTCTTCAAGGTGCTGCTGCCGCAGGCGCTGCCCGCGCTGGTCGCGGGCGTCACCACCCTGGTCATCCAGCTGATCGGCTACTCCGCGATCGCCGGTGCGGTCGGCGGCGGCGGTCTGGGTGACCTCGCCTACACCTACGGCTACCAGCAGTACGAGACCTCGCTGATGATCGCCACCGTGGTGGAACTGATCCTCCTGGTCACCCTTGTCCAGGTGCTCGGCGACCGCATCGTCCGCCGGCTCGCCCAGCGTGGCACCCGTGCCTCCTCCCTGCGCCGTACCCGCATCGAGGAGCCGGCCGCCGTCACCGAAGCCGCCTGACCCCGGAGCCACCCGCTCCACCCAAGAGCCCGGACCCTTTGCCGGGCGGACACCGCACATGAACCCGTGTGTGAACAAGAAAGAGGCACTCTTCGTGCGCAACACCATCAAGATCACCGCAGCCGTCGCCGCCGCCTCCGCCGTCGCCCTCGGCGCGAGCGCCTGCTCGGCCCCCTCCGACACCACCGCCAGCAGCGACAAGGGCGACAAGAACGCCCCCCTCGTCGTCGCCGCGAGCCCCGCCCCGCACGCCGCCATCCTCGACTTCGTCAAGAACAAGCTGGCGGACAAGGAGGGCCTCAAGCTGGTCGTCAAGCCGTTCAACGACTACAAGATCCCGAACAAGGTCACCGACGACGGCCAGGTCGACGCCAACTTCTTCCAGCACAAGCCGTTCCTCGACACCTTCAACAAGGAGAACGGCACGCACATCGTGCCCGTCCAGAACGTGCTCATCGAGCCGCTCGGCGTCTACTCCAAGAAGATCGACAAGCTCTCGGAGCTCAAGGCCGGCAGCACCGTCTCGGTCCCGAACGACCCCTCCAACGAGGGCCGGGCGCTCAAGCTGCTCGCCGACAACGGCGTGATCACCCTCAAGCCCGGTGTCGGCTCCGACGCCAAGCTGACCGACGTCAAGGACGACAAGGGCGTCAAGATCACCGAGCTGGAGGCCGCCCAGACCGCGCCGCGCATCGACGACGTCGACGCCGCGATCGTCAACGGCAACTTCGCCATCGGCGCCCACCTCAAGCCCTCCAAGGACGCGCTGGCCCTGGAGAAGTCGAAGGACAACCCCTACGCCAACTTCCTCGCCGTCAAGAAGGGCAACGAGAACGACCCGCGGATCAAGAAGCTGGCCAAGCTCCTGAACTCCCCCGAGGTCAAGAAGTTCATCGAGGACAAGTACAAGGACGGCTCGGTCATCCCGGCCTTCGGGCCGGCCAAGAGCTGACGCACGTCAGGGACGGGCTTCCGGCCGGGTGGGTTCCGCCGGGCCGGCTGTCCCGTTGGGCCGGCTGTCCCGTTGGGCCGGTTTTCCGCCGGACCAGTTTTTCCCCGCCGCCCACCCCCCTTCGGGGGGTGGGCGGGTGTAGACACGCGGTCGCCCGTGCGCAGGTCACCGGAAGGTGTCCGTCCGCACGGGCGGCCCGTAGGGCCCCGGACGCGCCCGGCGCGCGCCCGGGGCCCACGCACGTGCACACCCGTACGCCCATGCTGCATGCTGGTGCATTCAAGACGGTCAAGACGGCCCGTGACCTCGCGGTCTCACAGCCCGCGACGGTCCGGACACCACAGTCAACGGCGTGGGAGCAGCGGCATGACATCCACCTTTCCGGACACCTCGATCAGCACGGACCGGTTGGTGCTGCGCCCCTTCGAGGAGGCCGATGTGCCGTCCCTCGCCGCGATGATGAACGACGAGCTGGTCGCGGCCTGGACCGCGATACCCCAGCCGTACACCGAGGACGCCGCGCGCCGCTGGACCACCGAGAGCGCCCAGGCGGAGCGGACGGCGGGCCACGGGATCGATTTCGCGGTCACCGAGTTCCTCACCCAGCGCCTGGTCGGCGTGGTCCAACTGCGCAACACCGACTGGCGGATCCGTTCCAGCGAGATCAGCTATGTCGTCGCCTCCTGGGCCCGCGGTGAGGGGTACGCCTCCGAGGCGTCGCTCGCCGTCGCCCACTGGCTCTTCCAGGACCAGAAGTTCGAACGTATCGAGCTGCGCACCGCCGCCGACAACGCCGCCTCCCAGCAGGTCGCCCAGAAGATCGGCTGCATCAGCGAGGGCGTGCTGCGCAACGCCTTCATAGCCCGCAGCCGCACCGAGGACGGCGGCTGGACGGACATCCGGACCGATCTGATCGTCTGGAGCCTGCTGCCCGAGGACCTCGAAGGGGTCCCCGGCCGGCTCGCCGACGCGAACGGATTCAGCTACCCCGAGTGGAACTGACCACGCCCGCACTCAGGTCCGTACCGCACGGGGTAGTCTCGGCCTGCCGCGCCTCTGCGCGACCAGCGCGGAACAGCGCACCACCACCGGCCGGCGGCCGCTCTGTCCGCCGCCCGCCCGCGTAACCACAGCAGCCCCAGGAGACTGACGAGCATGGCCGACCGGGTCACGGTGATCGGATGGGACGGCTCTCCACTGACCGCCGCGGCCCGCGCCGCGCTCGGCGCCGCCACGCTGGTGGCCGGCGCCGCCCACCACCTCGCCCTTCCCGAAGTGCCGCCGAACGCCGAACGGATCCGGCTCGGCAGTGTGACCCTGGCCGCCCGCCGTATCGCCCAGCACCGCGGCACCGCCGTGGTGCTCGCCGACGGCGACCCCGGCTTCTTCGGTGTCGTCCGCACCCTGCGGGCCCCCGAGCACGGCCTGGAAGTGGAAGTGGTCCCGGCCGTCTCCTCCGTCGCGGCCGCCTTCGCGCAGGCCGGCATGCCCTGGGACGACGCCCAGGTCGTGGTCGCCCACAGCCGCGATCTGCGCCGCGCGGTGAACGTCTGCCGCGCCCACACCAAGGTCGCGGTGCTCACCTCGCCCGGCGCCGGCCCCGCCGAACTCGCCCTGCTGCTCGGCGGCGTCCACCGCACCTTCGTCATCTGCGAGGAACTGGGCACCGAGCGGGAGCAGGTGACCGTCCTCACCTCCGACAAGGCCGCCGACCATGTCTGGCGTGACCCCAATGTCGTCATTGTCGTCGGTGGTTCGCCCGCCGGTGCCGCGGCGCAGGGCACCGGCTGGATCGCCGGTCACGAGGTCGGCCACCCGACGGGCCCGCGCGGCTGGGGACTTCCGGCGAGCGCGTACGGCGGCGCCCTGGGCGAGGGCGAGTCCGTCCAGCTGCGCACCGCACAACTCGCGCGTCTCGGGCCGCAGGTGGGCGACCTGGTCTGGGACATCGGCACGGGCAGCGGAGCCGCCGCGGTGGAGACCGCGCGCTTCGGCGCCGCCGTCATCGCGGTCGACGCCGACCCGGAGGCCTGCGCACGCACCGCCGCCCTCGCCCGCCGGCACGGCGTCCAACTCCAGGTCGTGCACGGCCGGGCACCGCAGGTCCTGGAGGACCTGCCCGAGCCCGACGTGATCCGGGTCGGCGGCGGGGGAGCGGACGTGCTCACCGCCTGCGCGGCCCGCCGTCCCGAACGGATCGTCACCCACGCCGCCACCCGCGACGAGGCCGAAGCGCTCGGCCGGGCGCTGGCCGACGGCGGCTACGAAGTCGAGTGCGCACTGCTCCAGTCCGTGGACCTGGACACTTCCGTCTGGGTCGAACGTGAACGGTCTGTGGTGTTTCTGCTCAGCGGGTATCGCGTTCCTCACCCGTGACCAGCACGGCAACCCGCGCGAGGTAGGCTGGCGGATCGTTGCGCCGCCGTTCCGCATTCGGCTTCGTACGCCAATATCCGGAAAATTCTGCGGTTTTGGCCGAATATGAAGCTCTGGAGAGCGGACGTGCCGCGAGGCGTGCTCGCTCGTTCTAGCTATCGGGGCGTCGGCGCGCCCCGGTCGAGCGCGTCGCACGAGCGGTTGGAAGGAGCACTACCAATGGGCGAGGGGTACGCATGACCGACACCGGCCAGGTCCCGGGCGAGGGACAGCCGGAGAACGCAGGCGGACATCCCGGGCAGCCGCAGCCGACGGCCGCTCCCTCCCCTGCCGACGCCGGACCGACGGAGCAGCCGGGCATGGCGCCCGCTCCGGGCGCATACCCCTACCTCGGCCAGACCGACGGCGCGGTCGCGGACGACGATCTGCTGATGCCGGGCGCCCAGGGCGCCTGGAGTGAGCAGTCCGCGCACCAGCCGCTCCCGCAGCCGCAGGAGACCCACCCCGGCGTGGACCCGCAGCCCCAGCAGGGCGCGCCGTTCGACGCGGCCGCCCAGGGGGCCACCGGCTACGAGCCGATGCCGGCCCCGGCCGGCGACCACGAGAGCGGCGGCCGGGACTCCGGTTCCGTCGACCTCAGCGCCGTCCGCATCCCCCAGCCCGCGGCCCCGCAGCAGGACCGGGCCCGCGCGGCCGCCCCCGCCACGCCCCCGCGCCGTCCGCTCCACATGGGCCCGCCCGTCCCCGACCCGACCGGCGGTGTGGTCCGTTCGCTCGCCGACCGCGGCCCGGCCGAGGTGCCCGCACGGCACGCCGGGCCCCCCACGGGCGGCCCCGAATACTTCGACGCCCCGGCCCCGGCCCCGGCCACGCCCGACGTCCCCGGCCCGGCGGCCGACGCCCAGAGCGCCGCCGACCTGCCGTACGCCGAGCAGCCTCCCGCGGAGGTGGCGGCGGCCGAGCAGGGCTTCGTCGCGCCCTCGTACGGTGAGCAGTCCTACGGCGGGCAGTTGAACGCCGAGCAGACCTACGGTGCCGCCGGCCAGGGCCCGTTGCCCGGCCCGCAGCTCGGCGAGATCCCGTCGCAGGTGCCGCAGTGGCACGACGCCGCCGCACCGGCCCCCGCGGCCCCGCTTGCAGAAACGGTCGCCCCCGAGGCGCCTGCCGCCCCCGCCGAGGTGCCCGTCGCCCCCGCCGAGGCAGTGCAGCCCGCCCCGCAGGAGGCGGCGCTGCCCGTCGAACAGCCGATGCCGCTGCCGGCCGAGGACGGCGCGCAGACCGTGGACGGTGCTCCGGCCGGGGACGGTGCTCCCGTCGTTGTCGCCACCGGGGCCGGGCAGGAGCCGCAGGCCGATGTGCCGATGCCGCCGCAGGACGGCGCTGCGGACGCGGTGCCGGATGCGGCAGCGCCCGGTCAGGAGGGAACGCCCGGGGCGGCGGACGCTGTAGTGGAGGCCACCGCGCCGGGTGCTGTCGCGGCGGGTGCTGTCACGGCGGATGCCTCCGCTGCGGAGGGCTCCGTGCAGGATGTCGCCGCTGCGGACGCCGCCGTGCAGGATGTCGCCGCTGCGGACGCGCCCGTGCAGGATGTCGGCGCGCCGGAAGCGCCCGCGCCCGACGCCCCCATCCCGGACGCGCCCGGTCAGGCCCCCGCTCCGGACGCCCAGCAGCCCGAGGCCGTCGCGCCCGAGGCCCCCCAGCCCGCCGGCCAGGGCGCGCCCGCCGACGCCGAGACGGAGGCAGCGGGACAGCCCGCCGACGCCTCGGCCCCGGCGCAGCCCGCCGACGCCGCCGCCCCGGCCCCGTCCGACGCGCCCGGCCAGGCCACGGCGCCCGTAGCGGACCAACCGGCTGCCGACGCCACCGACGACGCCCCCCAGGCGCCGCAGAACGAGCAGACCGCCGAACAGCCCGAGGCCACCGCCGAGCCCGTCGCCGCCGAGGCCCAGCCGGACGCCGTGGCCCCGGCCGAGTCCCACCCGGAGCCCGCGGCCGCCGCCCCCGTCGAGGGCGCCCCGGACCAGGCCACCCCGGCCGACGCCACCGAAGACGCCCCGGTTGCCGAGCCCGTCGCCCCGATGTCCGGCACCGCTCCCCAAGACCCGGTCGCCCTGGCCGCGACCGACGACGGGGTGCCTCAGGAGCAGGCCGTCACAGAGCCGTCCGAGGCACAGCAGCCGGCCGCCGGACAGCCGCAGCCCGGCGCCCCCGTGGACCCCGCGGGGCAGCAGACCGCCCAGGAGCCCGCCCCGGAGGCCGCGACGCAGGACGCGGACGCTCCCGTTGAGCAGCAGCCCGCAGCGGCCGCCCCGGACGACGCCGACAACCCCGCCGAACCGGCCGCGCCCGCGGCCGAGGCGACCCCCGGCGAGCCCGCTGAGGAAGCCGCGCCCGCCGCCGATCCCGCGGAGGCCGCGCCCGCCGCCCCCGCCGAGCCGACGGCCGAAGCCCGGCCCGTCACCGTCCACATCCCGGCCCAGGCGTCCGGCGAGCACACCCCCGTGGACGCCCCGGCCCCGCAGCCCCCGGCCCCCGCCGACGAGCCCGCCCCCGACGCCGAGCCCACCGCCGACGCCGACGAGACCCCCCAGCAGCAGGACGCTGCGGCACTCGTCCAGCTCGGCGAGGGCGAGGACGAGGACGAGGCCGTGAGTGCGGACGAGGACGGCGACCAGCAGCGGGCGGCGGACCAGCAGGGCCCCGCCGGTACGCCCGGCGTCGCCGACGGCCTGCTGTCCCCGGCCGCCGGGTACGACGACTCCGAGCGCGCCGCCGTCCACCGAGTGATCCGCGAACGCCGCGACATCCGCAACGGCTTCCGCAGCGACCCGATCCCCAACGACGTGCTGCTGCGCGTCCTGGAGGCCGCCCACACCGCCCCCAGCGTCGGCCACTCCCAGCCCTGGGACTTCGTGGTCATCCGCTCGGCCGAGACCCGCGAGAAGATGCACCAGCTCGCGATGGCGCAGCGCGAGGCGTACGCCAAGTCGCTGCCCAAGGCACGCGCCAAGCAGTTCCGCGAGCTGAAGATCGAGGCGATCCTCGAAACGCCGGTGAACATCGTCGTCACCGCCGACTCCACGCGCGGCGGCCGGCACACCCTCGGCCGCCACACCCAGCCGCAGATGGCCCCGTACTCCTCCGCGCTCGCGGTCGAGAACCTCTGGCTCGCGGCCCGCGCCGAGGGCCTGGGCGTCGGCTGGGTCAGTTTCTTCGACGAGCGGGAGATGGTCCGTGAACTGGACCTGCCCGAGCACCTCGAAGTCGTCGCCTACCTCTGCATCGGCTACGTCGACGAGTTCCCGGAGGACCCCGAGCTGCTCCAGGCCGGCTGGTCCAAGCGCCGCCCGCTGTCCTGGGTCGTCCACGAGGAGACCTACGGCCGCCGCGCGCTGCCCGGCGAGAGCCCGCACGACCTCCTCCAGGAGACCCTCCAGGGCATCCGCCCGCTGGACGCCAAGGCGCTCGGCGAGGCGTGGGAGCGGCAGAAGCGGATGACCAAGCCCGCCGGGGCGCTGGGCATGCTGGAGATCATCTCCGCGCAGCTGTCCGGGCTCTCCCGCAAGTGCCCGCCGCCCATCCCGGAGCCGGCCGCCGTCGCGATCTTCGCCGGTGACCACGGTGTGCACGCCCAGGGCGTGACCCCCTGGCCCCAGGAGGTCACCGGCCAGATGGTCGCCAACTTCCTGGGCGGCGGCGCGGTCTGCAACGCCTTCGCCAACCAGGTCGGCGCCGAGGTCTGTGTCGTGGATGTCGGTGTGGCGAGCGATCTGCCCGCCACCCCCGGTCTGCTGCCGCGCAAGGTCCGCGCCGGCACCGCCGACTTCACGGCGGGCCCGGCGATGACCCAGGAGGACGTGCTCAAGGCGATCGAGGTCGGTATCGACACCGCCCGTGACCTCGTAGCGGCCGGCAACAAGGCGCTGCTCACGGGCGAGATGGGCATCGCCAACACCACCACCTCGGCCGCGCTGATCGCCGTCTACACCGGCGTCGACCCGGTCGAGGTCACCGGCCGCGGCACCGGCATCAACGACGAGACCCACGCCCGCAAGGTCGATGTGGTCCGCCGCGCCCTGGAACTGCACCAGCCGGATCCGGCCGACCCCATCGGCGTCCTCGCCGCGATCGGCGGCCTGGAGCACGCCGCCCTCGTCGGCCTGATCCTCGGCGGCGCCTCGCTGCGTACCCCGGTGATCCTCGACGGAGTGAGTGCCGGCGCCGCCGCCCTGGTGGCCCGCGCCATCGCCCCCGAGGCGCTGGCCGCCTGCATCGCCGGCCACCGCAGCGCCGAGCCCGGCCATGTCGCGGCCCTGAACAAGCTGGGCCTGCGCCCGCTCGTCGACCTCGATCTGCGCCTCGGCGAGGGCACCGGCGCCCTGCTCGCACTCCCCGTGGTGCAGAGCGCCGCCCGCGCCATGCACGAGGTCGCCACCTTCGACTCCGCCGGAGTGACGGAGAAGACCTGATCAGGCCCTGACCTCCGCATGACCCCCGGCCCGCAGCCCCATAGGCTGTGGGCCGGGGCCGTACGCCACCCGGGCCGTACCCCCACCAGCCGCTCCAGAGCCGCAGCGGCTGAGCCGGTCGCCGAACCCGCACCATCCGCACAAGGAGCCGTACCGCCATGGCTGAGCACGTCGCCGAACACGCTGCCTACCCCGTCGGACTGCGGCTGTCCGGCCGCCGGGTGGTTGTCCTGGGCGCCGGACAGGTCGCCCAGCGCCGGCTCCCGTCCCTCGTCGCCGCCGGCGCCGATGTCCTGCTGATCTCCCCGTCCGCCACCCCGTCCGTCGAGGCGATGGCCGACGCCGGCGAGGTCCGCTGGGAGCGCCGCCGCTACCGGGCCGGCGACCTCGACGGCGCCTGGTACGCGCTGATCTCCACCGACGACCCGGAGGCCAACGCCGCCGCGTCCCAGGAGGCCGAGGACCGCCGGGTGTGGTGCGTACGCTCCGACGACGCCGAGGCGGCCACCGCCTGGACCCCGGCCACCGGCCGCAGCGAGGGCGTCACCGTCGCCGTGCTCACCGGCCGCGACCCGCGCCGCTCCGCCGCCGTACGTGACGCGATCGTCGAGGGCCTCCGGGACGGCAGCCTGGCCGCCCCGCACCACCGCCGCCCGCACACCCCGGGGGTCTCCCTGGTCGGCGGCGGCCCCGGCGACCCGGACCTGATCACCGTCCGCGGCCGCCGGCTGCTCGCCGAGGCCGACGTGGTCATCGCCGACCGCCTCGGCCCCCGGGACCTGCTCGCCGAACTCCCGCCGCATGTCGAGGTCATCGACGCCGCGAAGATCCCCTACGGCCGCTTCATGGCGCAGGAGGCCATCAACAACGCGCTGATCGAGCACGCCAAGGCCGGCAAGGCAGTGGTCCGGCTCAAGGGCGGCGACCCGTTCGTCTTCGGCCGCGGCATGGAGGAGGCCCAGGCGCTCGCCGAGGCCGGCATCCCCTGCACGGTCGTCCCCGGCATCTCCAGCACCATCTCGGTGCCCGGCGCCGCCGGTATCCCCGTCACCCACCGCGGCGTCGCCCACGAGTTCACCGTGGTCAGCGGCCATGTCGCCCCCGACGACGAACGCTCGCTGGTGGACTGGCCGGCGCTGGCCCAGCTGCGCGGCACCCTCGTCGTCCTGATGGGCGTGGAGAACAGCGGCGCCATCGCCGCCAAGCTCATCGAGCACGGCCGCGCCGCCGACACCCCCGCCGCCGTCATCCAGGAGGGGACCACCGCGGCCCAGCGCCGGGTGGACGCCACCCTGGCGACCCTCGGCGAGACCGTACGGGCCGAGGGCGTCCGTCCCCCGGCGGTCATCGTCATCGGCGAGGTCGTCGCCGTCGCCCCTGACCCCAGGTAACCGCTCCCCGACGCGGCATTGGCACCCCGACACCGACAAGGCACTATCTCCCCGTGGCAGAAATCATCACCGTCGACGACCCGGACGACCCGCGGCTGGCCGACTACACCGGCCTGACCGACGTCGAGCTGCGGCGCCGGCGCGAGCCCGCGGAAGGGCTCTTCATCGCCGAGGGCGAGAAGGTCATCCGGCGGGCCCGGCACGCCGGTTACGCGATGCGCTCCATGCTGCTCTCGGCCAAGTGGGTCGACGTCATGCGCGATGTCATCGACGAGGTCCCGGCACCGGTCTACGCCGTCAGCCCGGCCCTCGCCGAGCGGGTGACGGGCTATCACGTGCACCGCGGCGCGCTGGCCTCCATGCAGCGCAAGCCCCTGCCCGCGGCCACCGATCTCCTCGCCGGGACCCGCCGCATCGTGGTCATGGAAGCGGTCAACGACCACACCAACATCGGGGCGATCTTCCGCAGTGCGGCGGCCCTGGGCATGGACGCGGTGCTGCTCTCCCCGGACTGCGCCGATCCGCTCTACCGCCGCTCGGTGAAGGTCTCCATGGGCGCGGTGTTCTCCGTGCCGTACGCCCGCCTGGAGAGCTGGCCCCGGGACCTGGCCGCCGTACGGGAAGCGGGCTTCAAGCTGCTCGCCCTCACCCCGGCCGAGAAGGCCACCGCCATCGACGAGGCCGCGCCGCACACCCTGGAGCGCGCCGCGCTGATGCTGGGCGCCGAGGGCGACGGCCTGAGCACCGGCGCCTTGCGGGCCGCCGACGAGTGGGTCCGCATCCCGATGGCGCACGGCGTGGACTCCCTCAACGTCGGCGCGGCCGCCGCGGTGGCCTTCTACGCGGTGGCCACCGGCCGCCCGGCATAACGCCAGCGGGGAATTTCCCCTGACCCCACCCCGTTGAGGCCCGCAAGGGGCGCCCCCACCCCCTAGGGGTTCCGTTCCCCCACCCCGTAAGGCCCGGCTCCCCCGTAAGGCCCGGTTACCCCTAAGGGCCCGCCACCCCCACCCCGGCGGCCGCCGACGCGGAGCGTTCCGCCCCGAGTCCGCGGGCCGGGCCCTGGCACCCCTGGGCGGCCGCGATACCGAGCGCCACCAGCAGCGTCACCACCACGAACACGATGACGCGCTGGCGCAGCAGCCGGCGGTCGGGGCCCGGCCGGCGCCCGCCGGAGGTCGTGCGCACCGGGGTACGCGAACCGTTTCGCCCCGTGGGCCGCCCGGCCGGGACCCGTCGCCCGTTCCGCCCGCCGGTCCGCGGATTCTTCCCCGCGGCCGAGGCCGGACCGGCCGGCCGGGCCGCCCCGTCCCGCGGGACCGGGGGACGGGAGGAGTGCGGACGCGGCGAGGAGTTGCCCGCCGTCCGGCGCTCGGTGCGCTGGCGCGCGTACTCCTCGGCCCGCTGCCCGGTCGGCCGCTCGGAGGGCCGGCGCTCCCAGCCGGCGCCGCCGCCGGACCCGTTCTCCAGCGGCCCGCCCGACAGTCCGTGCGCCTCACGGGCCGCGATCTCCTTGAGCCGCAGCGACAGCGACAGGGTGCTGGGGCGGTCCGCCGGGTCCTTGGCCAGGCACGAGGCGAGCAACGGCGCCAGTGCGTCCGGCACCCCGGCGAGCTGCGCCTCCTCGTGGACCACGCGGTAGAGCATGACCTCCGAACTCCCCTGACCGAAGGGGGAGTCCGCGGTGCAGGTGTACGCGAGGGTGGCGCCCAGCGCGAAGATGTCCGTCGCCGGGGTCACCGCGGCGCCGCGCACCTGCTCCGGCGCCAGGAAGCCCGGTGAGCCGACGGCCGTACCGACATGGGTCAGTGTGCTGGCGCCGGTCGCCCAGGCGATGCCGAAGTCGATGATCCGCGGGCCCTTGGGCGAGAGCAGAATGTTGGACGGCTTCAGATCGCGGTGCACCACGCCCGCGTCATGGACGGCCAGCAGCCCCTCGGAGAGCGCGGCGCCGATGGAGGCGACCTCCGCCGGGGACAGCGGCCCCTCCTCGTTGACCTTGTCGTGCAGCGAGGGCCCCGGGACGTACTGCGTGGCGAACCAGGGGCGGTCCGCGTCGAGATCGGCCGCGACCAGCCGGGCGGTACAGCCACCGCGGATCCGCCGGGCGGCGGAGACCTCACGGGCGAACCGCGAGCGGAACTCCTGATCCTCCGCCAGGTCCGGCCGGATCACCTTGAGCGCCACCCGCTGCCCGCGCTTGTCCGAGCCGAGGTAGACCACACCCATCCCGCCCGCGCCGAGCCGGCGGTGCAGCCGGAACGTCCCGACGACACGCGGGTCCTCGCGTCGGAGCCGCATCATCGCCATGTCCGTCCCCTACCTGCGGTGGGGAGCCCCCTCCGCTGCCAACCGTCTGACGTGGCACAGCTTACGGATTGACGGCTCGCTGTGCTGAGAGGCCGCGCATGCGTCGGCCGGTGGATTGACCGGGGCCACATGCGGTCCTCGACGCGCGTGAGCGCTTCTTCCCGGCGGGCGGCCCGGTATCCCAGGTGCGCTCCCAATGATCCGCTGGGGAAGGGGGATTGACGGGATGTAACGGGATCGGGCCGGGTTGGTGAGGGATGCGGGGGATACGGCCGGGGCGCGGGAAGGGGCGCCGGGCCGGGTGCGGTGCGGCGGCGGGACCGCCGTACGCGGGGGAGCGGCCGGAGTGAGCGAGGTCACTCTCAGGAGTGCCCGGGACGGTCCGTCCGACGGTCCCCCCTCGGGGAGGTCCCCAGGTCCTGGACGTGCTTCTCCACCCAGAGGAGTACACGGGACGCGCTGAGGTCATCCTCCTGGAGGCCGCCGATTCGGTACGACGGCATGACGCCTGCGGCCGCCCGCCTGCCTAGGGTGGTCTTCAAGCGGCGGGTGGTGCACTCGTCCCCCGAGGTCAGACGCCCGCCGCCCCAGAACACGACGGGAGCGGGACGATGGCGCAGACCTCCGGGCGCAGGGTCCTCCGGGCGCAGGGGCGCAGAGTCCCCGTGGCGCTCGCGGGCCGGCCGTCCGCCGGTACCCGCCACCCCCTCGTCGCGGTGGCCATGGTGCTGCCGCTGGCGATCGTTCTCGCCGTGGTCTTCGGCGGCTGGGAAGCCGTGCTGACACAGGCGTCGTCCGTGGTCGGAATGCTGGGGCGCTGAGCTTGGCGCCCCGGTCCCGGGAGAGCAGCCCGGGACGGGGGACCTCCGGCCGAAACCCCGTGGGGACGGGGGGTGCGGCGGACGGCACGACGGCCGGGCATCTGGGGAGATGCCCGGCCTTCGAGCGTTCCGGACCGCGGCCGTCCCGTTCCGCCCGCGCCGCGCGTACGATCCCGGTCCGGGCCGCCCATGGCTCGCACCACCACGCACGGCGCATCCGGCCCGCGCCGGACCCGGGGGAACGATGACCGCCTCACTGCTCGACCGGCTGGCCGCCCTGTCCGCGACGGCGCCCCGGGAAGGCGTCCCGGCCCCGGCGACCCGGGAAGGCGCCCCGGCCCCCTCCTCCGAGGTGCTCGCCGACCGCCCCGACGGCACGGTCGTCCGCAGCGGCCGTACGGTCGCCAAGGCGCACGCTCCCGACGCCGACCCCCGCGCGCTCGCCGCCCGGCT
Organism: Streptomyces sp. NPDC029466; assembly: GCF_055574515.1. Lineage (NCBI taxonomy): Bacteria > Bacillati > Actinomycetota > Actinomycetes > Kitasatosporales > Streptomycetaceae > Streptomyces > Streptomyces sp. NPDC029466. The sequence goes on along the minus strand of NZ_JBVHZH010000024.1, from coordinate 24,493 downwards.
CCGTATCGCCGCGCACCCCCTCCTGCACGGCATCCTGCTGCCCCCGCTCCCGGTCACCGCACCCGACGGCTATCTCACCCGCACCGAAGAGGGCCGTGCGCTCACCCGCTGGCCCTACGGCAGCCCGGTCCCGCCCGACGACCCCGATGCCGCCCCCTGGGAGGACACTGCCCGTCTGCTGGCCCGGCTGCACCGCGTCGACCTGCGCCAACTTCCCGGCCCCGTGCCGCCGATGCGCGGCCCCGCCAAGGCCGCCCGCGCCCTGGCCCGGCTGCGTACCGCACCGCTTCCCGCCGGCGGCCCGCCGTCAGGCCGCCACGCACCCCGGACGGCCGCCGGGGCGCTGCCCGCGGCTGCGGCCGCCGTCGAGCGGGCCTGGGCCGCGCTGCCGCCCTGGGTCCGTGGCGAGGCCGCGCCGCCGCGGGCCGGCACCCTCTGCCACGGCGATCTCCACCTGGGCCAGCTCGTCCGCCACCCCGCCGGCGACGGTCCCTGGCTCCTGATCGACATCGACGACCTCGGCCGGGGCGACGGCGCCTGGGACCTGGCCCGCCCCGCTGCCTGGTTCGCCACCGGCCTGCTGGCGCCGGACCTCTGGACGCGCTTCCTGGCCGCCTACCGCGCGGCCGGCGGCCCGGTCGTGGGGCCGGACGGTGATCCCTGGCCCGACCTGGAACTTCCGGCCCGCACGCTCACCGTGCAGACCGGCGCGCTCGCCGTCGCCAAGGCCGCCATCGCCGACCGTCCCCTGGACGAGGCCGAGACCGCGTTCGTCGAGGCCTGTGCCCGGATGACGTCCCCGCCACAGCAGTTGGCGCCGGCCGGCCCCGGCGTAGGCTGAACGCCCCGCTGCCGGGAGGCCGTTCCGGCGGTGCCGCCGCGAGCAGTAGTGGACGACAGGAGTTGAGCGACGATGCAATGCCCCAAGTGCCATGCACCGATGCAGACATACCAGCGCAATGGCGTGCAGATCGAGCAGTGCGCCGGCTGCCGGGGGATATTCCTGGACTACGGGGAGCTGGAGGCGCTGACCCGGCTCGAATCGCAATGGGCCCAGCAGGCCCCGCCGCCACCCGCTCCGCAGGCTTACCCGCAGGCCCCCGCCTGGGGCGCCCCGCAGCACGGCCACCACGGTCATCAAGGCCACCATGGACACCACGGCCATCACCGCGGCTTCGGCCACATGCTCTTCTCGTCCTGACCGCTCTCGTCCTGAACAACGACCGAGGGCCGGAGCGATATGCTCCGGCCCTCGGGATCAGGTGTGGACGATACTGGGATTGAACCAGTGACCTCTTCCGTGTCAGGGAAGCGCTCTCCCGCTGAGCTAATCGTCCTCGGGACCGCGGATCACGAAGATCCGCAGCTGCGTGCGCGATACTGGGATTGAACCAGTGACCTCTTCCGTGTCAGGGAAGCGCTCTCCCGCTGAGCTAATCGCGCGGGACGGATACCCCGTTTCCGGGGATCCAGTGGACGATACTGGGATTGAACCAGTGACCTCTTCCGTGTCAGGGAAGCGCTCTCCCGCTGAGCTAATCGTCCTTGGAGGTGGAGACGGGATTTGAACCCGTGTAGACGGCTTTGCAGGCCGTTGCCTCGCCTCTCGGCCACTCCACCAGGAGTGAGGGGGTTCGGGAAGATCCCCCACATCGAGCGGACGACGAGACTCGAACTCGCGACATCCACCTTGGCAAGGTGGTGCTCTACCAACTGAGCTACGTCCGCAGGTGTCTCTCCCAGACTACGTCCGGGAGCTACTTCGCCTCCGGGGCGCTTGCGCGTCCCGGCGACGTGTTGAACTCTAGCGGATTCCGGGGCCAGTACAAAAACGCGTTTGTGCAGCGTGCTGCGGTGCTCGCTCGGCGCAGGCGGCCCGCGGGCCGCCGCCATAGACTCGCTGACGTGCACGACTTCGCTCCGATGGCACGCTTCGGCGGCCTGATAGCCACTGACCTGCGGGATGTGACCAGCGATCCCGCGGCCCTGGACTCCACGGGCTGGTGGGCGGTCGCCGCCGACTTCGAGGGCACAGTGGTCTGTGCCCGCTTCGGCGACGTCCGGCCGGCTACCGCGGCGGACCGGCCCGCCGCCGACGCCTGGCGGGGCCCCGCGCCCGAGGACTGGATCAGCTCGCTGGACCGTGACGCCTATACCGGCGGTGTGCGGCGCGTCCGTGAACACATCGCGGCCGGCGACGTCTATCAAGTGAATCTCTGCCGGGTGCTGACCGCGCCGCTGCCCGACCCCGACCGGGCCGATGTCGACGCGCTGTCCGCGGTGCTGGCCCGCGGCAATCCGGCGCCGCACGCGGGCACGATCCGGCTGCCCGCGCACGGCGTCGAGATCGCCAGTGCCTCCCCGGAGCTGTATCTGCGGCGCGAGGACCGCATCGTCACCTCCGGTCCCATCAAGGGCACCGGCCGGACCGCGGCGGACCTCTCGGCGAAGGACCGGGCGGAGAACGTGATGATCGTGGACCTGGTCCGCAACGATCTCGGCCGGGTCTGCGCCACCGGAACCGTCACCGTCCCGGCACTGTGCGCCGTCGAGGAACACCCCGGCCTGGTCCACCTCGTCTCCACGGTGCGCGGCGAGCTGGACGGGGCGAACGAGAAGACCGCCTGGGCGGATCTGCTGGGCGCCACCTTCCCGCCCGGGTCGGTGACCGGCGCCCCCAAGTCCAGCGCGCTGCGGATCATCGAGGAGCTGGAGACCGCCCCCCGCGGCCCGTACTGCGGCGGCATCGGCTGGGTCGACGCGGACCGCCGCACCGGCGAGCTCGCGGTGGGCATACGGACCTTCTGGATCGACCGCACCCCGCCCGGCGGCCCGGTGCTGCGTTTCGGCGCCGGCGCGGGGATCATCTGGGACTCCGATCCGGAGCGGGAGTGGGCCGAGACCGAGTTGAAGGCGCGCAGGCTGCTGGCGGTAGCGTCGGGCCTGCATGAGGTGAGTGGAGGAAAGCGATGAAGATCTGGCTCGACGGGGCACTGCAGGACGCGGAGAGCGCCCGGGTCTCGGTTTTCGACCACGGCCTGACGGTCGGCGACGGAGTCTTCGAGACCATCAAGGCCGAACGCGGCCGCGCCTTCGCCCTCACTCGTCATCTGGAGCGCCTGACCACCTCCGCGCGCGGGCTGGGGCTGCCCGATCCCGATCTCGACGAGGTGCGGCACGGTTGTGAGGCCGTCATGGCGGCCAACCCGATGGCGCTCGGCCGGCTGCGGCTCACCTACACCGGCGGCGTCTCCCCGCTCGGCTCGGACCGCGGCGACGCCGGCCCCACCCTGGTCATCGCGCTCTCCGAGACCCGGCGCCGCCCCGACACCACAGCCGCCGTCACCGTCCCGTGGACCCGCAACGAACGCGGCGCGCTCGCCGGCCTGAAGACCACGTCGTACGGCGAGAACGTCGTCGCCCTGGCCCGCGCGCGGGAACGGGGCGCGTCCGAGGCGCTGTTCGCCAACACCGTCGGCGCGCTCTGCGAAGGCACCGGAGCCAATGTCTTCGTCGTCCTGGACGGTGAACTGCACACCCCGCCGCTGCACTCCGGCTGTCTGGCGGGCATCACCCGCGCCCTGACCGTCGGCTGGGCCGGCGCCAAGGAGACCGATCTGCCGCTGGACGTCCTGGAGCGGGCCGAGGAGATCTTCCTGACCTCCACGCTGCGCGATGTCCAGGCCGTGTCCCGGATCGACGACCGTCAACTCGCGGACGCCCCGGGCCCGGTGACCGCGGAAGCCATGCGGATCTTCGACGAGCAGGCGGCCGCCGACTTCGATCCGCGGTGATGACGCGCCCGCTCATGGGCGAGTAGAAAGTCCTCGTGACCACAACGCTGCGCCCCGCGGGACCGGAAGAACGGCACGACGACGGGCACCGCGCCCGCTCGTACGACGTCTGTGTCAACAGCCGCCGGGTCGGCGGGATACGGCTGACGACGGACGCCCGGTTCGGCCCCACGGCCGGCCGGATCGCGGAGCTGGTCATCGACGAGCCGGACCGGCACCGGGGCCGCGCCACGGTCGCCGCGCTCGCCGCGGAAGAGGTGCTGCGCGGCTGGCGTTGCCGGCAGATCGAGCTGACCGTACCGGCCGACGCCGAGGCCGCCGGGCGGCTCGCGGCGGCGCTGGGCTACACCGAGCGCAGCCGCATGATGAGCAAGCACCTCACCGCCGCGCCCCCGCTGCCCGACGGCAGCACCGACCGCGCGCTGAGCGAGGCGGAGTACCCGGCCTGGCGGGACGCCGCGCTCGCCGAGCACATCCGCACGCAGACCGGCCAGGGAATGGCCCGGGAGCGCGCCGAGGAGACCGCGGCCGCCGGCCATCGCGCCCTGCTCCCGGAGGGGGCGGAGACTCCCCACCAGGCGCTGCGCGTCCTGGCCCACGGCGGCGCGGACGTCGGCAGCATCTGGGTCGCCCTGCGGATGCCGGACCAGCCCGGCGGCTATGTCGTCGATGTGCGGGTCGCCCCCGGGCACCGCGGGCAGGGCCACGGCCGCACCCTGATGGGGATCGCCGAGCGGGAGAGCCTGGCGGCGCGCCGCACCAGCCTCGGTCTGAACGTCTACGCGGGCAACGCCCCGGCGCTGGGTCTCTACGTCTCGCTGGGCTACCGGCCCACCGGCTATCTGCTGTGGAAGCCGATCCTGTGAGCGGGCTCGCCGAGGGCCGGTGAGGTCCCGGGCTCAGTCCTGTTCGGCCAGCAGCCGGTCGGCGATCTCCTCGATACGGGCGCGCAGCCCCTCCTGGCTCTTGCCGCCGTCCAGCCGCTCGCCGCCGATCACATACGTCGGGGTCCCGGTCACGCCGATGGCCTTGCCCTCGGCCTGGTCCGCGTCGACGATCAGCAGATGCCGCCCGTCGATCAGCGCGGTGTCCAGCTCCTCGGTGTCCAGCCCCAGCTCGCCGGCGACCTTCAGCAGGAGCTTGTCCCCGCGCTTGCCGAGCTCCTCGGTCCGCGCCAGCACCGCCTCGATGTACGGCCAGCCCTGGCCCTGCTCGATGGCCTCCTCGGCGGCCTGCGCGGCGACATAGGCGTGCGGGTGCTTCGGCAGCGGGAAGTGGCGCAGCCGGATGTCCAGCCGGTCGCCGTAGCGCTCCCGCAGCGCCCGCAGGTCCTCCAGGGCGGCATGGCAGTCCGGGCACTGGAGTTCGCACCACACGTCCAGCACGGGGCGGACGGGACGGGCGGGGGACGGGGTGGTGGCGTCGTTCATGAGAGCCAGTCTTCCAGTCTTCCCACGGCTGGTCCCGCGAGGTACCCCGGACCGGCGGCCGAACCGGGACCTGGGAAGGACCCCGACCCCGAGATGTCCCTGAGGCCGGGCCGGAACATGGCCCCCGCGTGCCGGGACAAGGCAGGATGGAAGGGAGCAGACTGCCTGCTCACCCATCCATCGGCAGGAGGACCGGATGCTGACCTCGACCGTCTGTGCCGCGGTGTCGGCGGCGGGCCTGGGCATCGCCGCGATCACGGCATACCGCAAGCGGTTCCTGGCCGCGACCCGCATCGCCGCCTATTCCCTGATCCCCATCGGACTGGTGATGACGGGCGTCATCGACTGGCTCGCCGGGATCGTCTTCAAGCCCACGGTCTGGGCCGGCTTCGGCGTGCTCGCCCTCTCGTTCGTGCTGTTCATGACCACCAGGGCGGTGGAGCGCCGCCGCGGGGTCGGCAGCCGTAAGGAGCGCCGGGCCGCGGCGGCCGGCACGCCCGACGCGGTGGCTCCCGCCGCCTCCGCCCCCTCCCTCGGCGCGGGCCGCGCGGCGGCGCAGCCGGCAGCCAAGGGGAAGGCCGCGCCGGCCAAGGGCGGCGCCCCCAAGGATGACTTCTCGGACATCGAAGCGATCCTGAAAAAGCACGGGATCTGATGAACTACCGCTGCTGAGGCGTCCATCGGGCGCACTCGGACGATCATCTGCGTCATGATGCGCGCGAGATGAACGATGAGTGCGCCCTCGCCCAAGACGACGCCCCGTCCCCCCGACCACGCGGTTGTCTGTTCGCGCTGTCCCAGCCGCCGCTGATGCTCTTCCTCGCCGTGATCGGCTTTCTGCTCCTTCTCGGCGCGGTCCACGACCTCTTCCTCCTGTGAGGCCGGCCGCCGCGCCGCCGCTCAGCCCGCGGCCTCCCGCCGCCGTGCCCGGTAGGCCGCGACATGCAGCCGGTTTCCGCAGGTACGGCTGTCGCAGTAGCGCCGGGAGCGGTTCCGGGAGAGATCGACGAAGGCATGCCGGCAGTCCGGCGCCTCACAGTGCCGCAGCCGCTCGCGCTCCCCGGCGACGACGAGGAAGGCCAGCGCCATCCCGCCGTCAGCGGCCAGATGATCGGCGACCGACGCGCCCGGCGCGAAGTAGTGGACATGCCAGTCGTACCCGTCGTGGTCGGTCAGCTGCGGAGTGGTGCCCGCCGAGGCGACCAGCGCGTTCAGCTGTTCGGCCGCGGTGCGGTCGTCGGCGGCCGCGAAAACCCGGGCGAAGCGCGCGCGGACGGACCGTACGGTGGCCAGGTCGCCGGCACCGAGCGCGCCCACGCCGCTGATGGCGTTGCGCCGGACGAAGTCCTCCAGGGCCGCGAGATCGGTCAGGCTGTCCGGGGCCCCGGGGCCTTCGCCCTCCGGGGCGGTGTTCAGCAGATCGACGACCGCGTCCAGCGCGCACCGGGTGTCATGGGTGATGAGCACGGTTCCGCTCCCTGGCAGGGTGGGGCCGGACGGGTACCGCCCCCGTGGGTGGCCGAATGGTGGCCGACTCTAGCGCCTCGAACAAGCTTCAGCGCCGACTCCGCGGTGGGTCCGCGGCGACGACGCCGAAGTGTGCCGTGTGAACTTGTCGGTCCTGCGCCGTCTCCCCGAGTCGGACGGGCGCAAGTGTGAGCGGGTGGGTGCTTTCGGTAACCGGTCTGCGTCTCAGCTCTCCGCGAGGATGTGGGAGAGCTCGGTGTCGAGATCGAAATGCCGGTGCTCCGTACCGGGCGGTACGGCGGCATCGGTCCTTTTGAGGAACGACTCGAGAGCCCGCGCGGGCGCCTCGAGCAGGGCTTCGCCTTCCGGGGAGCTCAGGGCGATGCAGACAACACCCTGTCCGTGGCTCCGGGACGGCCATACGCGGACGTCTCCGGTGCCCGTGGGCCGGTGCAGGCCCTCGGCGAGGAGGTCGCGGGCGAAAACCCACTCGACGGTCTCCTCGGCTCCGGTATGGAAGGTGGCATGCACGGCATAGGGATCGGCCGTGTCATACCGCAGGCCCGCGGGTACAGGCAGTGAGGACTCGCTCGACACAACGAGGCGCAGGTGCAGCTCGCAGCTGACCGTGGTGTTCATAAGCGCCAGGGCCTTTCGCTCAGTGTGCGCTCGGGGATTCGCACGTCGGCGAAATCGACATGCCACCTACGGTGCCGTTGTAAACCCCTCTGACGGTTTTGTGTGGCTTCAGGTACCTCTTCCGGCGGATTGCGAGATCGTCCCCGACGGTAATTCCGGCGGACGGTCGCGTCCGGTAAGTTGGGAGGTATGAATACGCAGAGTAACGGGGGGCTGGGAACGGTGGAGGGGGACGCCGCTCCGGCCGGGAAGCAGGCCGAGGAGCCGGCCGAGAAGCCGCTCGGTTCGCGGGCGCCGCACTTCATCAAGAGTTCCCGGCCGCTGCATGTCAGCTGGCAGGTCGGAGTCTTCGTCGTCGGTCTCGCGGTCGTGGTGGCCGGCGTGATCATGCTGCCGCTGCCGGGGCCGGGCTGGCTGGTGATCTTCGGCGGCATGGCGATCTGGGCGACGGAGTTCGTCTGGGCGCAGCTGGTGCTGCGCTGGACCAAGCGCAAGGTCACCGAAGCGGCCCAGCGGGCGCTGGACCCCAAGGTGCGGCGGCGCAACATCATCCTGACCACCATCGGCCTGGTGATCATCGCAGCGGCGCTCGCGGTCTACGTGTGGAAGTTCGGCCTCGCGATGCCGTGGAACGTCTCCGAGTGACCGAGGCGTGGTCAGAAGTGCCCGCCGACGTGCGGTAATGTTGGCGGTGCGCCCGGGCGATTAGCTCAGTGGGAGAGCGCTTCGTTCACACCGAAGAGGTCACTGGTTCGAACCCAGTATCGCCCACCCCGGACGAGGGCCCGGAGACATCAAGTCTCCGGGCCCTCGCAGTTGTTGGGCGGGCGCCGCGCCCGGGGGCGCACACTGGGATCATGCCCGACTGGCCCCGTCGACTGCACCGGTACCGCTTCCGCAGCGTATGGCTGCTCAACGCCTCACCGACCGTCGTCTACGCCGTCCTCGAACGCGCCGAGGCGTATCCGCAGTGGTGGCCGCAGGTCCGCGAGGTGACCCCGCTCGACGACCGCAGCGGCACCGCCCGGTTCCGTTCCCTGCTGCCGTACGACCTGACGGTGGTGGCGAGCGAGCGCGTACGGGATCCGGGTGCGGGGGTGCTGGAGATGACGATGCGCGGGGATCTGGCGGGCTGGGCGCGCTGGACGGTGGTGCCCGGCGCCGGCGGCACCCGTGCCGTCTTCGAGCAGGACGTCGAGGTCCGCAAGCCGCTGCTGCGGCGGTTCGCGCTGCTGGGGCGGCCGCTGTTCCTCGCCAATCACGCGCTGATGATGCGGGCCGGGCGGCGCGGGCTGGCGGCCTGGCTGGCCCGCGGATGAGGGGCGCCGGGCACCCGGCCGCGGCGGCCCGGGGCCGCCGGGGAACAGGAATTTGATGGAAGCCCCGGGCGGCCTGTATTGTTCTGCTCGTTCGCGAGGGAAACCTCGCCGACACCCGGGCGATTAGCTCAGTGGGAGAGCGCTTCGTTCACACCGAAGAGGTCACTGGTTCGAACCCAGTATCGCCCACCGGGATCAAGAACCGGGCCGCCAAAAAGCGGCCCGGTTCTTTTTGTTGGAAGAGTGCCCCCTTGGGAATTCCGCCCGGTGCCTTTGCCGCCCGGCGGAATTACTGAGGGGGGATCAGGCCGCCGCCGGGAGTTCGGGGCGCAGCGGCCAGTGCGGATCAACGACTTCCGGATTGCCGCTGCGGGCGAACCACGCCTGAAGTCCGCGGGCCTGGGCCGCGTACCAGACGGCCTGGCGGGTGTGCAGCTCCGCCGGATGCAGCCCCTCCAGGCGCTCGGCGAAGCGATGCCCCAGGGCCCGGACCACCCGCAGCGCGGCGAGCGCGTCGGCGGCCGCCTCATGGGCGTCGGTCAGCTCGACCTCGTAGTGCGCACACAGATCCGTGAGCGTACGGCGGCCCTTGCGATAGCGGTCCAGGTGCTTGTCGAGGACATGGGGGTCCAGGACGCGCAGCGGGTGGCCCCCCAGATAGGCGTTCAGCGAGCTGGCGCGGTGCCGCTTCAACTCGCGCTCCAGGAGGGTGAGATCGAACGGGGCGTTCATCACGACCAGCGGCCGGCCGGCCACCGACTGGGCGGCCAGGGCGCGGGCGACCTCCTCCAGGACCGGCGCGGGCCAGCGGCCGTGCAGCGCGAGATGGTCGGCCGTCAGGCCGTGCACCGCCGTCGCGGCGTCCGGTATCTCGACGCCCGGGTTGATCAGCCAGCGGGTGATCCGGGGCGCGGAGCGCGGTGTCTCCTGGACCACCAGGGCCGCGGAGACGATGCGATCGCGCTCGACGTCGATCCCGGTGGTCTCGGTGTCGAAGGCGGCAAGCGGACCGTCATACCAGCACGGCATCATCCCAACTCCTCGCGCTCGTACGGGGGATGACACGTACGCCATCCGAGCTGGTGATACCCGAGCCGCCGGGGGCTCGAACCGTCTTTGTTTGCGGACCACTTGACGCGGAGACAACCAGAGGGACGGGCCGACGCGATCCGCCTGCTCCCCGTCATCCACCCGCATCGATCGGCACAGCCCGGAAGGCCACTCCGCGATGACGCTCGCGCAGCCCGAACCGGGCGGGCTGCTGCCTCAGCGGACCACCCCGCAGCGCGGCGGACTCGCCACCACCGCCTGCATGGAGACCCTTCAGGTGGGCTATCTCCATGCGGTCGCCGCCGCCTCCGGGTGCTCGCTGGCGCAGCCCTTCCCGGACAACGGAATCGACTGGCACGTCAGCCATGGCGCGCCCGGCCACACCGTCGACGACGAGGTCACCATCAAGGTGCAGCTCAAGTGCACCTACCAGACCGCCCCGCGCCCGCCGGGGCCGACGTTCGCCTTCACGCTCGACAACGACCACCTGGTGAAGCTGGCCCGTACGCCCGTCACGGTGCACAAGATCCTGGTCGTGATGCTGGTCCCGCGGACCCCGGACGACTGGCTGCGGGCCGGCCACGACCGCCTCGAACTGCGGCACTGCTGCTACTGGATCAACCTGGCCGGCCATCCGGTGACCGGCCGGCGCAGGACCACTGTGCGGATCCCCACCGCGCGGATCTTCGACGACCGAGCGCTCTGCGAGATCATGACGCGCGTCGGCGCGGGAGGGAGACCCTGATGTACCGGCCGACCGACGAATATGACGCGCGGCTGCTGGATCCCGCGCAGCTCGACCCGGCGGTGCTCGGCGCGCTGCTGGCCCGGCACGGCTGGCGGCGCCGGGGCGGGGCCGCGGGCCACTACGCCCGGTGGACCCCGCCCGGCGGCGCGGCCGGCACCAGCCTGCTGGTCCCGCACGACCGCCGCTTCCCCGACAGCGGGGAACTGCTCGCGGAGGCGCTGGCGGCGCTGGCACAGAGCGCCGCACCCTCCGCCCGGGAGGTGCTGATGGGGCTGGCGGTGCCCAGCGACGAGGTCCGCTGGGAGCGCGAGGTCCCCGACGGCGGCTCGGGGGCCGCGCACTGGGTGGCGCAGGAGCAGCTGCGCGGCGCGGCCCGCTCGATGCTGCTCGCCGGGGCGCTGGGGACGTACGGCCGGGCCGGGTACTACGGCGCCCGGCACAAACGCCAGGCCGAGGGGTTTCTGAACCAGGTGCTGGTCGGTCCGGCGGCGGCCGGGCGCCGGGTGACCGCGTTCGTGCCGGTCTCCGGCGGCCGCCGGGCGGTCGCCGGGCTCCAGCGGGCGCTGCACGCGGTCCGCGACGCCACCGACTACCAGCGGGCCACCGGCGGTATGGAGGCCTTCGACGCGGCCGTCGGGCTGGGGGTCTGCCATGAGCTGGCCCAGGCGCTGATCGCCCTGGTGCGGGACGCGGAGGGGGCGCGGATCGCGGTCGAGTGGTCGCCGGCGGCCGGTGCCCCGGCCGGCTGCCCGGCCCGCCCCGAGCCGGTGGAGTTCTCGCCCGGCGATCTGCCCGCCCTCCAGCAGGCCGCCCAGCGCTATGTCCGCGAGGAGCCGTCGCTGCCGGTCCGGGTGACCGGTGCGGTGGTACGGCTGCGCCGGGAGCGGCCGGGCGGCCCCGGCACGGTGCGGCTGCGGGTGATCTCCGGAGCGGATGTGCTCCAGGTACGGGTCGCGCTGGGGGAGGAGGACTACCGGATCGCCGGGCATGCGCACCTGGTGGGACTGCCGGTGCGGGTGAGCGGGCGGCTGGAGAGCCGCGGCGGCTTCCGGCGGATCACCGGCGGCCGCGATGTCACGCCCGTACAGGTCGACGAGGCGGAGCGGGACCGGCTGCTGAAGTCGCTCCAGGAGAATCTCGACTTCTTCGAGGAGGCGTGCGGTGCCGAGGAATGACACCGTGCGAGCCGGGGGTGGTGAAACCGTTTCGCGGTCGGGTCCGCAGGCTCGGTACGATTCGGCTGCGCAGCAATCGCTGCCGTGAAGAGACAGTAGTCAGGAGAGACCGGTGTCAGACGTCCGTGTGACCATCCAGCGCGATTCCGAGCGGGAAGAACGCGTGGTGACCACGGGCACTACGGCCGCCGACCTCTTCCAGGGCGAGCGCAGCATCGTCGCCGCGCGGGTGGCCGGGGAGCTGAAGGACCTGGCGTACGAGGTCGCCGACGGTGACGCGGTCGAGCCCGTCGAGATCACCTCCGAGGACGGTCTGAACATCCTGCGGCACTCCACCGCGCATGTGATGGCGCAGGCCGTGCAGGAGCTGTTCCCGGAGGCGAAGCTCGGCATCGGCCCGCCCATCAAGGACGGCTTCTACTACGACTTCGACGTCGAGACCCCGTTCCACCCGGACGATCTCAAGCGCATCGAGAAGAAGATGCAGGAGATCCAGAAGCGCGGCCAGAAGTTCGCGCGCCGTGCGGTCAGCGATGACGCCGCCCGCGAGGAGCTGGCCGACGAGCCGTACAAGCTCGAACTGATCGGGCTCAAGGGCTCCGCCGCGGACGCCGCCGAGGGTGCCTCCGCCGAGGTCGGCGCCGGCGAGCTGACCATCTACGACAACCTCGACGCCAAGACCGGCGAGCTGTGCTGGAAGGACCTGTGCCGCGGTCCGCACCTGCCCAGCACCCGCGCCATCCCGGCGTTCAAGCTGATGCGCTCGGCCGCCGCGTACTGGCGCGGCAGCGAGAAGAACAAGCAGCTCCAGCGGATCTACGGCACCGCCTGGCCGACCAAGGACGAGCTCAAGGCGCATCTGGAGTTCCTCGTCGAGGCGGAGAAGCGCGACCACCGCAAGCTGGGCGCGGAGCTGGATCTGTTCTCCGTTCCCGAGGACATCGGCTCGGGGCTGGCGGTCTTCCACCCCAGGGGCGGCATCATCCGCCGGGTCATGGAGGACTACTCCCGCAGGCGGCACGAGGAGTCGGGGTACGAGTTCGTCTACACCCCGCACGCCACCAAGGGGAAGCTGTTCGAGAAGTCGGGCCACCTGGACTGGTACGCCGACGGCATGTACCCCCCCATGCAGCTCGACGAGGGCATTGACTACTACCTCAAGCCCATGAACTGCCCGATGCACAACCTGATCTTCGACGCGCGCGGCCGCTCGTACCGTGAACTGCCGCTGCGCCTCTTCGAGTTCGGGACCGTGTACCGCTACGAGAAGTCGGGTGTGGTGCACGGCCTGACCCGCGCCCGCGGCTTCACCCAGGACGACGCGCACATCTACTGCACCCGGGAGCAGATGGCGGACGAGCTGGACGCCACGCTCACCTTCGTCCTCGACCTGCTGCGTGACTACGGTCTGACCGACTTCTACCTGGAGCTGTCCACCAAGGACCCGGAGAAGTTCGTCGGCTCGGACGAGACCTGGGAGGAGGCCACCGAGGTACTGCGGAAGGTGGCCGAGAAGCAGGGCCTGCCGCTGGTCCCGGACCCGGGCGGCGCCGCGTTCTACGGGCCGAAGATCTCCGTGCAGACCAAGGACGCCATCGGCCGTACCTGGCAGATGTCGACCATCCAGCTGGACTTCAACCTGCCGGAGCGGTTCGACCTGGAGTACACCTCGGCCGACGGCTCCAAGCAGCGCCCCGTCATGATCCACCGCGCGCTGTTCGGCTCCATCGAGCGGTTCTTCGCGGTGCTCCTGGAGCACTACGCCGGCGCCTTCCCGGCCTGGCTGGCCCCGGTCCAGGCGACCTGCATCCCGATCGGCGACGCGCATGTCCCCTACCTCCAGGAGTTCGCCGCCGAGGCGAAGACCAAGGGGCTGCGGATCGAGGTGGACTCCTCGTCGGACCGGATGCAGAAGAAGATCAGGAACGCCCAGAAGAGCAAGGTGCCGTTCATGATCATCGCCGGTGACGAGGATGTCGCCCATGGCGCGGTGTCCTTCCGCTACCGCGACGGTTCGCAGAAGAACGGCATTCCGCGCGAGGAGGCGATCGCCGAGCTCCTCGACGTCGTGGAGCGCCGCGTCCAGGTGTGAGTGCCTGAGCACCGAGCACCCGGCCCCGGAGAGCGAGCGGCTCTCCGGGGCCGCGTCATGTCTCGCCCTCCTGCCGGAAGCGACGCAGCAGGTAGGAGGAGAAGGAGCCCACCACCGCGCCCACCAGGGCCACCCCGGCGAACATCAGCCCCACCGCGATCACCCGGCCGCGCGCGGTGACGGGGGTGGCATCGCCGTACCCCGTCGTCGTCAGCGTGGAAGCGGCCCACCACACCGCGTTACCGAAGGTGCGGATGTTCGCGTCCGGGGCGGACTGCTCGACGTGGTAGACCGCCAGGCTGGCGGCGTAGCCCAGCAGCAGCGCGGCGAGCCCGGAGTAGGCCATCACCCGCGCCTCCAGGCCGAGCCCGGGTGCCGCCCGGCGCAGCTGCATCCGCTCATGCAGATCGATCATGCGCAGCGGTCGCAGCAGCGGCAGAACGGTCACGATCAGGTCCAGCCAGCGGGTGCGCACGAAGTGCCAGCGGTCCCTGCTGAATGTCAGCCGCGCCAGATACTCCGCCACGAAAACACCCCAGCTCACGATCGTGAGGGTCTCCCAGAAGATGTACCAGCCGGGGGAGAGGCCGGGGACCAGGACCCGGATCGAGTAGGAGGTGAGAAAGAGCATCGAGGCGATGAGGAGATACGGCTGTGCGCGCCTCTCCCACTCCTGTAGCCGCGCGTCCGTTTCCACCGGCACAGCATCGCGGAGCGGGGCAGGGTATCCGCCCCAACGACACGGTGCCAACGGGCGAAGCCATATGCTGGCCCGTATGACAAGCGAGCCGGAGCAGCAGATCGGAGTCGGGACGCAGGACGCCTTCCAGCGCCTGTGGACGCCCCACCGGATGGCCTACATCCAGGGGGAGAACAAGCCGACCGGCCCGGGGGCCGATGACGGCTGTCCGTTCTGCACCATCCCCGAGAAGTCGGACGAGGACGGCCTCGTCATCGCGCGCGGTGAGCATGTCTACGCGGTGCTGAATCTGTATCCGTACAACGGCGGTCACCTCATGATCGTCCCGTTCCGCCATGTCGCCGACTACCCGGAGCTGGACGGCCCGGAGACCGCGGAGCTGGCGGAGTTCACCAAGCGGGCGATGACCGCGCTGCGCACCGCCTCCGGGGCGCACGGCTTCAACATCGGGATGAACCAGGGCACCGTCGCCGGGGCCGGGATCGCGGCCCATCTCCACCAGCACGTGGTCCCGCGCTGGGGCGGCGACACCAACTTCATGCCGGTGGTCGGCCACACCAAGGTGCTGCCCCAACTCCTCGCCGACACCCGGGCGATGCTCGCGCGCGCCTGGCCCGCGTAGCGTCCGCCCGGCCCGCTCCGGGGCGGGTGTCCGGGGCGACACGCACCGGACGAATCGGATAGATCGCCCTAATTCGGATTAGTTGCCCCTCTAATGGGGTGGTGACTTCCCTAGATCGCCGCTCCGTGCTGCGTGCGGCCGCCTCGGCCGCGGCCGCCGGAGCGCTGGTGACGGGCTGCGACCCGACGCGGGACCAGGACCCCGGAGCCGTCCGCTCCGCCGGCGGGCCAGGCTCCTCCGGGGCGGGCCACGCCTCGCCCGCCCCGGTGCGCGCCGCCCGGCCGCCGACCCGGGTGCCCGGCCGGCCCGTACAGATCGAACACGGGCCGCGGAACGGCCGGGCGGTCGCACTGACCTTCCACGGCCGGGGCGACCCCAGGATGGCGACCGCGCTGCTGGGCGAGGCCGAGCGGGCCGGCGCCCAGGTCACCGTGCTCGCCGTCGGCGACTGGCTCGACGAGCAGCCCGCGATGGCCCGCCGGATCCTCGACGGCGGCCACGAGCTGGGCAATCACACGCTGCACCACCGCGATATCTGTGCCCTGCCGGCCGCCGACGCCTACGCCGAGATCAGCGGCTGTGCCGACCGGCTGCGCAAGCTCACCGGGACCATCGGCAGCTGGTTCCGCCCCTCGCAGACCCGGCGGGCCACGCCGCTGGTCACCGAGCTGGCCCGTAAGGCCGGCTATCCGCACGTCCTCTCCTACGACGTGGACTCCCTCGACGCGAACGACCCCGGTGCCGCCGCCGTCCAGCGCACGGTCCTGGACGCGGTCGAGCCGGGCTCGGTCGTGAGCCTCCACCTCGGGCACGCCGGCACGGTGGCCGCGCTGCCCCCGATCCTCGACGGCCTCCGCCGGCGCGGTCTGCGCGCGGTGACGACAACGGAGCTAGTGACCTGATGGCTGACCGGAACCGTACCCACGACCGTCGGAGCCCCCGCGTGCGCCACCGGGCCACGCTGCTCGCCGTGGCCTGCGCGCTGGTGGCCGCGGGCTGTGGCAGCGGTGACGAGAACGACCGGGCGGCGCACGGCCCGCGGCCGGTCGAGCGCGCACCGCTCAAGGCCGCCAAGCCGGGCCTGCCCGGGATGCCGCCGCTGCTGGACGAGCACGACCTCTACGCGGCGGACCGGCCGGGCAGGCTGGCGCCGCAGGTCAAGGACTTCCCCTCGCGGATCTACGTCCCCAACACCGGCTCCGACACGGTCAGCGTCATCGACCCGAAGACCTACAAGGTCATCGAGACCATTCCGGTCGGCGTCCAGCCGCAGCATGTCGTGCCGTCCTGGGACCTGAAGACGCTCTGGGTCAACAACAACCGGGGGCACGACCTCACCCCGATCGACCCGGCCACCGGCAAGGCCGGCGACCCCGTCAAGGTCCACGACCCGTACAACCTCTACTTCACGCCCAACGGGAAGTACGCGGTCGTGATGGCCTCCATGGACCGGCAGTTGGTCTTCCGCGATCCGCACACCATGGAGGTCCGCAAGACGCTCCCGGTCAACTGCGGCGGCGTCAACCACGCCGACTTCTCGCCGGACGGGAAGTACTTCATCGTCTCCTGTGAGTTCTCCGGCGAGCTGCTCAAGGTCGACACCGCGAAGATGAAGGTCATCGGCCAGGAGAAGCTGCCGTTCGAGGGCGCGATGCCGCAGGACGTGAAGATCTCCCCGGACGGCAGGACCTGGTACGTCGCCGACATGACGGCCGACGGCATCTGGGTCCTCAACGGTGACAGCTTCGACCGGCCCCGGCTCATGGCGACCGGCAAGGGCGCCCACGGCCTCTACGTCAGCCGCGACTCGAAGCACATGTACGTCTCCAACCGCGGCGAGGGCTCCATCTCGCTGCTCGACTTCCGGACCGGCAAGCTCGTCGACAAATGGCACATCCGCGGCGGCGGCAGCCCCGACATGGGCGGTCTGTCCACCGACGGCAAGGTGCTGTGGCTGTCCGGCCGCTACAACTCCGAGGTCTACGCGCTGGACACCCGTACCGGCAAGACCCTCGCCAAGATCCCGGTCGGCCAGGGCCCGCACGGGCTGGCGGTCTACCCGCAGCCGGGACGGTACTCCCTGGGGCACACCGGCATCTTCCGCTAGCCGGTGCGCCCCAGGGGGCCGTCACCCAGGGCCTGTCGTGGATCAGGCCCTAAGCGTTGTACTCGTCCGCCTTCTGCGGCTCCACGCCCTGGATCATGCCGCTGAGTACCAGGGAGCGGTTGGTGAAGCGCTCGGTGTCCACGCCGTTCTCCTTGAGGACGCTCATCGCGGCGGAGTGGACCGTGCGCAGCACCGGGGTCGCGGCACGCAGCGCGTCATCGGCCATGAAGCGGTGCCGCCAGGGCTTGTCGGCCCAGACGTGCCGCAGGCCGAACGGCTCGGGCAGGGTCAGCTTGCCGCCGAGGAAGTCCAGCACCGGCGGGAACCAGGTCAGCGGGGCGCGGGCGGCGAGCCGGACCACCTCCTGCGGTTCGATGAGCGGGAGCTGCTGGGTCTTGGTCTCCCAGAACTTGACGACCTTGGCGACGTCCTTGGTCTTGGGCTCCGGCTTCGTCGTGAAGAGGCCGTTGACCGGGCCGAGGGCGTGGCCGGTCACCTCGATGCGCAGCGTCTCGTGGAGCACGGTGACAGTGATCATGAGGGTGATCACCAACTGGCCGTCCCACAGGACGAACTGGACACCGAGGTAGTGGCGGTTGCCGCTGCCGAACTGCTGCTCGTTGCAGATCCGCTCTATCTCGTGCCCGCGGATCTGGAACGCCTCCACATGGCTGCCCTCGGGGCGGGCGACCGCGGCGGCCTTCTCACCGACCGGCGAGACGATCCAGTGGCGTACGGACGGCGTGGGGAAGCCGCCGGTGTGCAGCGGGCTGCGCTCCAGCAGCCGCAGCTTGTCGTGGATCGCCCGGATCACGTCCCAGCTGCGGAACGGATGGATCTCGCTGCCTTCCTGCGCCGGGATGAGCTCCTCGGCGAGCTGCCAGCTGCCCCAGCGGGTGCCCATGCCGAGTATCCCCTTGGGGCCGGCGTAGAAGACGACGTTGCTGTTCTGCTCGGCGGAGATTTTGGCGAGATTCTGGCGGAGGGTCTCGGCGGCGATCTGGTTCGGGTCCTGCGGGACCGCCTCGGGGATCTTCGCGGCCACCCCGCCGCCCTCCAGCAGCCCCTTCCAGGACTCCCGCATGGCCACCGCGGTCTTCTCGCAGATCTGCTTGGCCAGCCACCAGCCGACCACCGGGGCGACGACCGCGCCGCGGGCGTACAGCGGCCAGAAGCCGTTGAACGGCAGCTTGATCATGAAGAACACGCCGAGGACGCCCAACACCGTCAGCAGCACCCCGCCGATCAGGGAAAGGCCCCTGCCCGCGCCGTCCTTGGAGAGCATCTTCCGCAGCTGGAAGACGCCCAGCCACAGCAGCACACCGGGCAGGAACAGCACCCCGAACAGCACCATCAGCAGCGTCAGCTTGGCGTCCCGCTGCTTGCGGATGCGGGTGGCGGACAGACAGTGCTCGACGATGGTCTGCGGCTCGGTCCCGAAGGACTGGATGAGCGCGGCCCGCCCGCCGCCGAGCATCCGCACCTGCACCGCACGCGCGAACGCCTCGCCGAGATTGGGCGCGAACAGCGACAGCTTGGGCTTCTTGATGGCGGACTTGCCGGATTCCGAGTCGGCCTTGGAGATATCGGCGAGCGGGCTGTCCCGATAGGCGGCCGAGGCCAGCGCCTGGGTCGCCGCCGTCTGCCCGGCGCTCCCCGAAAGCGGGACCTGCGCCCCGGGACTGAAGTCAAAGCCGTCTGCCACTACCGCCCCCCACACCGCACGCATCCAATGATGCGGCTCTTCCCGACTTCTGCTGACGGCACACCTGCTGAGAGCCTGTCTTCGCGCCCGTGACCTCGCATCCTGGCGTCGAACCCCGGTTCAACGGCAGGGCCTCAGCGTACAGCCGCCGTCCCGCCCAGAGGAGTTGAGCAGGACAGCGGCCGCTCCAACGGTTGATCGGCCGTCAACTATGCGCCGTTCTCCGCCTCTTCCCGCCACTTGTCGGCGAGCTGCGGCGGCATCGGCTCATGCCGCAGGTGGACGCGGGAGAACCGCCCGGTGCCGTGCGAGAGGGAGCGCAGATCGATGGCGTACCGGTCGATCTCGACCTCGGGCACCTCGGCGCGCACCACGGTGCGTCCCGCCCCTGACTGTTCGGTGCCCACGACCCGGCCGCGGCGCCCCGACAGATCGCTCATCACCTGGCCGACGAAATCGTCCGGAACCATCACGCTCACCTCGGACACCGGTTCGAGCAACTCGATCCGGACCTCACCGGCGGCCTCCCGCAGCGCCAGCGCGCCCGCCGTCTGGAACGCGGCGTCCGAGGAGTCGACGGAGTGCGCCTTGCCGTCGAGCAGCGTGACGCGGATGTCGACGAGCGGATGCCCGGCGGCGACCCCGCGGGCGGCCTGGGTGCGTACGCCCTTCTCCACGGACGGGATGAACTGCCGGGGCACCGCACCGCCCACGACCTTGTCCACGAACTCGATACCGGAGCCGCCGGGCAGCGGCTCCACCTCGATCTCGCAGATCGCGAACTGGCCGTGTCCGCCGGACTGCTTCACATGCCGCCCGCGGCCCGCTGCGGGGGCACCGAAGGTCTCCCGCAGCGACACCTTGTGCGCGACCGTGTCCACCTGGACGCCGTAGCGGGTCCGCAGCCGCTCCAGGGCGACATCGACATGCGCCTCGCCCAGGCACCACAGCACCACCTGATGGGTGTCCTGGTTGTGCTCCAGACGCATCGTCGGATCCTCGGCGACCAGCCGGGCCAGGCCCTGCGAGAGCTTGTCCTCGTCGGCCTTGCTGTGGGCCTGGATGGCGACCGGCAGCAGCGGGTCCGGCATCGTCCAGGGCTCCATCAGCAGCGGGTCGTCCTTGCCGGAGAGGGTGTCGCCGGTCTCGGCCCGGGACAGCTTCGCCACACAGGCCAGATCGCCGGCGATCGCTTTGGACAGCGGGCGCTGCTGCTTGCCGAACGGGGTGGACAGCGCGCCGACCCGCTCGTCGACGTCATGGTCCTCGTGCCCGCGGTCCTGCAGTCCGTGGCCCGAGACATGCACCGTCTCGTCCGGGCGCAGGGTGCCCGAGAAGAGGCGGACGAGCGAGATCCGGCCGACGTATGGGTCGGAGGAGGTCTTGACCACCTCGGCCGCGAGCGGACCGTCGGGGTCGCAGCTCAGCGCCGGGCGCGGGGCGCCGTCCGGTGTGGTCACGGCCGGCGCCTCGCGCTCCACGGGCGTCGGGAAGCCACCGGTGATCAGCTCCAGCAGCTCCACGGTGCCCAGCCCCTGTTTGGAGCCCTCGACGGCCGGGGCCGCGGCCAGCACCGGGTGGAAGGCGCCCCGGGCGACCGCCGTCTCCAGGTCCCCGATGAGGGTCTTGATGTCGATCTCCTCGCCGCCGAGGTAGCGGTCCATCAGGGACTCGTCCTCGCTCTCGGCGATGATGCCCTCGATGAGGCGGTTGCGGGCCGCTTCGATCAGCGGCAGCTCGTCCTCCGTGGGTGCGCGTTCGGTGCGCTCGCCGGAGGAGTAGTCGAAGACCCGCTGTGAGAGCAGGCCGATCAGGCCGTGCACGGGGGCGTGGCCGTCGGCGCCCGGCGTCCCGTACAGCGGGAGGTAGAGGGGCAGGACGGAATCCGGGTCCTCGCCGCCGAGAGCGGAGCGGCAGCGCTCGGTCATCTCGTCGAAGTCGGCGCGGGACGCCTCCAGGTGCGTGATGACCAGCGCGCGCGGCATTCCGACGGCCGCGCACTCGTCCCAGACCATACGGGTCGCGCCGGCCACGCCGTCGGCCGCCGAGACAACGAAAAGGGCCGCGTCCGCGGCGCGCAGACCGGCCCTGAGTTCCCCGACGAAATCGGCGTATCCGGGGGTGTCCAAGAGATTGATCTTGACTTCTCCCCAGTCCACCGGGACCAGGGAGAGCTGTACGGAGCGTTGCTGCCGGTGCTCGATGTCGTCGTAGTCGGAGAGGCAGCCGCCGTCCTCGACCCGTCCTGCCCGGTTGACCGCGCCGGATGCCAGCGCGAGGGCCTCGACCAGTGTGGTTTTTCCCGAGCCGCTGTGGCCGACCAGCACCACATTGCGCAGGGCCGTGGGCTGGTCGGCCGTTGATGCCCTGCCGGCGGCTCCCGGGTGTGTACTCGATTTCTCGCTCATGTGTCTCGCCTCCAGGTCGACACTTTGCGGTGATTCGAGCTTTCCACCGCGGCCATGCCGCGTCCATACGTGGCACACGGGCCCGGTGCTCCCAAGGGCCCGGACGTCCCTGGTGGGGCCCGCGGGCGCGTCCGCCGGCGCGCGCCGGGGGTGCCGAGCCGCGGGACGCACCCCGCGCCGCGATGCGTTCGTGGTGCCCCGTGACCTCCTGGCTACGATGGGCCCGCCGGTGGCCGTCAGACCGCACGGCCCGTATCGACTCCCGGGAAGGCCATGCTGAACAAGTACGCGCGTGCGTTCTTCACGCGTGTTCTCACGCCGTTCGCCGCCCTGCTCATCCGGATCGGCGTCAGCCCGGACGCGGTCACTCTGGTCGGCACCGGGGGCGTGGTGGCCGGCGCCCTGATCTTCTACCCACTGGGCGAGTTCTTCTGGGGCACGATCGTCATCACGCTGTTCGTCTTCTCCGACCTCGTCGACGGCAACATGGCGCGGCAGCTGGGCCGCTCCAGCCGCTGGGGGGCCTTCCTCGACTCCACCCTCGACCGGGTCGCCGACTCGGCGATCTTCGGCGGGCTCGCCCTGTGGTACGCGGGCCGGGGCGACAGCCTGATGCTCTGCGGGATGGCGATCTTCTGCCTGGCCAGCGGCCAGGTGGTCTCGTACACCAAGGCCCGCGGGGAGGCCATCGGGCTGCCGGTGGACGTCAACGGCCTGGTGGAGCGCGCCGAGCGGCTGGTCATCACGCTGGTCGCCTGCGGCCTGTCGGGCCTGCACGCCTTCGGGGTGCCCGGCGTCGAGATCCTGCTGCCGATCGCCCTGTGGATCGTCGGCATCGGCAGCGCCGTCACCCTGGGCCAGCGCGTGGTGACGGTACGACGGGAGTCGGCCGAGGCCGACGCCATGGCACAAGGGGGGAACAGCGCATGAGCCCGCGCAGGAACGGCCGGCCGTTGATCGATACGGAGAAGCTGGCGGAGGCGCTCTACGCGCTGGGCTGGAGCACCGTCAAGAAACTGCCCGAGGGCGCTGCCGTACGCCTCGGCCGCCGGATCGCCGACACCGCCTGGAAGCGCCGCGGCAAGGGCGTCCTCCGCCTGGAGTCGAACCTCGCCCGCGTCGTGCCGGACGCCACGCCGCAGCGGCTCGCCGAGCTGTCCCGGGCCGGGATGCGCTCGTACATGCGCTACTGGATGGAGTCCTTCCGGCTGCCGGCCTGGAGCAAGGACCGGATAAGGACGGGTTTCACCCCCGAGGACGTGCACCACCTGGAGGACGGGCTCAAAAGCGGCCGTGGCGTCATCCTGGCGCTGCCCCACATGGGCAACTACGACCTCGCGGGCGCCTGGGTCACCACCAAACTCGGGGTCCCCTTCACCACCGTCGCCCAGCGCCTCAAGCCGGAAACCCTCTACGACCGCTTCGTCGCCTACCGCGAGGGCCTGGGCATGGAGGTCCTGCCGCACACCGGCGGCGCCGCCTTCGGCACGCTCGCCCGGCGGCTGCGGGCCGGCGGACTGGTCTGCCTGGTCGCGGACCGCGATCTCTCCGCCTCCGGCATAGAGGTCAAGTTCTTCGGTGAGGCCACGAAGATGCCGGCCGGCCCCGCCGTACTCGCCGTCCAGACCGGCGCCATGCTGCTGCCCGTCACCCTCTGGTACGACGACACCCCCGTCATGCGCGGCCGGGTCCACCCGGAGATCGAGGTCCCCGAGACCGGCACCCGCGCCGAGAAGGCCGCCCTGATGACCCAGGCGCTCGCCGACGCCTTCGCCTCCGGCATCGCCGACCACCCCGAGGACTGGCACATGCTCCAGCGGCTCTGGCTCGCCGACCTGGAACCGCGCGAGCAGCCCGGCGCCCCGGGCGGCACCGGGACCTCCGGAACCTCCGGAACCTCCGGAACGGAGTCCGTGTGAAGATCGGCATCGTCTGCCCGTACGCCTGGGACGTCCCCGGCGGCGTGCAGTTCCACATCCGGGACCTGGCCGACCACCTGATCCGCCTCGGCCACGACGTCTCCGTCCTGGCCCCCGCGGACGACGAGACCCCCCTGCCGCCGTACGTGGTCTCCGCCGGCCGCGCCGTCCCCGTCCCGTACAACGGCTCGGTCGCCCGCCTCAACTTCGGGTTCCTCTCCGCCGCCCGGGTCCGCCGCTGGCTCCAGCACGGCGCCTTCGACGTCATCCACATCCACGAGCCGGCCTCGCCCTCGCTCGGCCTGCTCTCCTGCTGGGCGGCCCAGGGGCCGATCGTGGCGACCTTCCACACCTCCAACCCGCGCTCGCGGGCGATGATCGCCGCGTATCCGATCCTCCAGCCCGCGCTGGAGAAGATCAGCGCACGGATCGCGGTGAGCGAATACGCCCGCCGTACCCTCGTCGAACACCTCGGCGGCGACGCGGTGGTCATCCCCAACGGCGTGGACGTCGACTTCTTCGCCACCGCCGAGCCCAAGGCCGAGTGGCAGGGACGGACCATCGGCTTCATCGGCCGGATCGACGAGCCGCGCAAGGGCCTGCCGGTCCTGATGAAGGCGCTGCCCACGATCCTCGCCGCGGTACCGGACGCCCGGCTGCTGGTCGCCGGCCGCGGCGACGAGGCGGAGGCCGTCGCGGAGCTGCCCGCCGACCTGCGCTCCCGGGTCGAATTCCTCGGCATGGTCAGCGACGAGGACAAGGCCCGCCTGCTGCGCAGCGTCGACCTCTACGTAGCGCCCAACACGGGCGGCGAATCCTTCGGCATCATCCTCGTGGAGGCAATGTCGGCCGGGGCGCCCGTCCTGGCCAGCGACCTCGACGCCTTCGCCCAGGTCCTCGACCAGGGCGAGGCCGGCGAACTCTTCACCAACGAGGACGCCGATGCGCTCGCCGCTGCGGCGGTACGACTTCTCGGTGCCCCGGCGCGCCTCGCCGAACTGCGTGAGCGTGGCGCCCGGCATGTGCGCCGCTTCGATTGGGCGACTGTTGGCGCCGATATCCTCGCCGTATACGAGACGGTTACCACCGGGGCGGCGTCCGTGGCCACGGATGAGCGGGTCGGCCCACGGAATCGCCTCTGGCCGGCGAAGGATTGACCTCCCACGTTTTTGTCTTTCCCGCCGTGGTGGTTTGTCGCCGTTGCGCCTGCGGCGGGCGGGTGGTTTGTGGGTGCGGTGACGGGCCTCCGGGGGCTGGGGGGGGGGGGGGGGGGGGTTCGTCCTTCCCACGCAAGACGCACACCCCCCCCACCCCCCCC
>NZ_JBVHZH010000023.1:60953-120948 GCF_055574515.1 Streptomyces sp. NPDC029466 | reverse complement strand
CCGGCGCAACGTCAGCAAGCTCGCGGCACTCGGCTCCAGGTACCCTCCCCCCCCCCCCCCCCCCCCCCACACCCCACCCCCCCCCCCCCCCCCCCCCCCCCCCCCCCCCCCCCGCCCCATGCCGTACGTGCGGAGCGCCCGCGGGATGCGGCTCAGCCGCCCGCGCCGTCCTCCGGGCCCGTCGCGGCGTCCAGGTCCGTCACTTCGGCCAGCGCCTCCGCCAGCCACTCCACCCAGAAGGTCTCCAGCCCGATCCCGGCCCGCAGCACCAGCCGCCGCAACCGGTCCTCCGGGTCCGCCGCCGCCCCGAAGTCGCGGTCCTCGATCTCCTGGTACTCCGCCAACTGCCGTCGGTGCAGCGTCAGATGGCGCCGCAGCTCCTCGTCGAGCCCGGCCCGCCCCACCACCGCCGACGCCCGCAGCCGCAGCAGCAGCGCGTCCCGGATGGGCTTGGACTCCTGCTCACCGGAGGCCCAGCGGGTCAGCTCGGCCCGGCCCGCGGGCAGCACCTCGAACTCCTTCTTCTGCCCCCGCGACGGCTGTTCGCTCGGCAGCGCCCGGATGAACCCGGCCTGCTCCAGCTTGCCCAGCTCGCGATAGATCTGCTGATGGGTGGCCGACCAGAAGTAGCCGATCGACCGGTCGAACCTACGGGTCAGTGCCAGCCCCGACGACGGCTTCTCTAGCAGGGCGGTGAGGATCGCGTGCGGGAGTGACATGGGGGAATCCTAGGTCGCGGCGGCCGGGACGCCGCGGCCTCGCGCCGCCCGCCGCGTCCCGGTCCCGCCCCGGCTCACAGGGCCGCCGCCAGCTCCGTCCCCTGCTTGATGGCGCGCTTGGCGTCCAGCTCAGCGGCGACGTCCGCACCGCCGATGAGGTGCACGGTGCGCCCCTCGGCCCGCAGCTCCTCGTACAGGTCCCGGCGCGGCTCCTGCCCGGTGCACAGCACGACGGTGTCCACCGGGAGCGTGGTGGCCGTGCCGTCGACCGTGAGGTGCAGGCCCTCGTCGTCGATCCGCTCGTACGCCGCCCCGGCGATGCTGGTCACGCCCCGGTGCCGCAGCTCCGCACGGTGGATCCAGCCGGTGGTCTTGCCGAGACCGGCGCCGACCTTCGAGGTCTTGCGCTGGAGCAGATGCACCTGCCGCGGGGCCTTGGGGCGCTCGGGCGCGCGCAGCCCGCCCCGGTCGCCGTAGCCGGTGTCGACGCCCCAGGCGCGGAAGTAGGCCTCCGGGTCCTGGCTCGCCGCGTCGCCGGCATCGGTGAGGAACTCCGCGACATCGAAGCCGATGCCGCCCGCCCCGATGATCGCCACGCGTTCGCCGACCGGCGCCCCGTCCCGCAGCACATCGAGGTAGCTGACGACGCTCGGGTGGTCGATGCCCTCGATCTCCGGGGTGCGCGGGGTGACCCCGGTGGCCACCACGACCTCGTCGTACGCCCCGAGGTCCGCGGCCGTGACCGGGGAGTTCAGCCGGACGTCCACGCCATGGCTGTCGAGCTGGTGGCGGAAGTAGCGCAGGGTCTCGTCGAACTCCTCCTTGCCCGGTATCCGCTTGGCGATGTTCAGCTGCCCGCCGATCTCGGCCGCGGCGTCGAAGAGGGTGACGGCATGGCCGCGCTCGGCCGCGGACACGGCGCAGGCGAGTCCGGCCGGCCCGGCGCCGACCACGGCGAGCCGCTTGCGCCGCCGGGTGGGGGAGAGCACCAGCTCGGTCTCGTGGCACGCCCGCGGGTTGACCAGGCAGGACGTGATCTTCCCGCTGAAGGTGTGGTCGAGGCAGGCCTGGTTGCACCCGATGCAGGTGTTGATCGCCTCGGCCCGGCCGTCCCGCGCCTTGGCGACGAAGTCCGGGTCGGCGAGGAAGGGCCGGGCCAGCGACACCATGTCGGCGCGTCCGTCGGCGAGCAACTCCTCGGCGACCTCGGGGGTGTTGATGCGGTTGCTGGTGACCAGCGGGATGTTCACCGAGCCCATCAGCCGCTTCGTCACCCAGGTGTAGGCGCCGCGCGGCACCGAGGTCACGATGGTGGGGATACGGGCCTCGTGCCAGCCGATACCGGTGTTGATGATCGTGGCCCCCGCCGCCTCGATCTCCTTGGCGAGGGTGACCACCTCCTCCAGCGTGGAACCGCCCGGGACGAGGTCCAGCATGGAGAGCCGGTAGATCAGGATGAAGTCGGTGCCGACCCGCTCCCGGGTGCGGCGGACGATCTCCAGCGGGAAGCGCATCCGGTTCTCGTACGAGCCGCCCCACCGGTCCGTGCGCCGGTTCGTCGCGCCGACGACGAACTCATTGATCAGATAGCCCTCGGAGCCCATGATCTCGACACCGTCGTACCCGGCGGACTTGGCCAGCTCCGCCGCCCGCACATAGTCCTCGATGGTCTGCTCGACCTCGTCGTCGGTGAGCGCGTTCGGCACGAAGGGGCTGATGGGCGCCTGGAGGGCGCTCGGCGCTACCAGGTCCGGGTGGTACGCGTACCGCCCGAAGTGCAGGATCTGCATCGCGATCCGCCCGCCCGCGGCGTGCACCGCCTCGGTCACGGTCCGGTGCTGCGCGGCCTCCTCCTCGGTGGTGAGCTTGGCCCCGCCCTCGTACGGCCGGCCCGCGTCGTTCGGCGCGATGCCGCCGGTCACCATCAGGCCGACGCCGCCGCGCGCGCGGGCGGCGTAGAAGGCGGCCATCCGCGCGAAGCCGTTCTCGGCCTCCTCCAGCCCGATGTGCATCGACCCCATCAGCACCCGGTTGGGCAGGGTGGTGAACCCGAGGTCGAGGGGGCTCATCAGGTGGGGGTACTGGCTCATGGGGGCCTCCAGGCGCGGTGGTCGTGGCAGTAGTTGTAGACCAGCCCCCCAAGTTATGCAACAAGTTGCAAAAAACGTGACGCAGACGACTCCGCCGCATGCCGGGGTGCCCGGCTCCGCACCGCACGGCGTGCAGTTGCCAGGTCGCGCAGTGCGACGTGTCACAGACAACCCGGCGACGCTGTGGGAGCTTCAACTGTGCTGCTCCCCGGTGGAGTTGGAGTGGCTCCCGACGGTCTGCCCGCATGTGGAGAGGATCGAATGAGCACTGCGCAAGCCCTCACGCTCGACCAGGTGGTCGACACCGCCCGGTACCCCCTGCCGGAACCCGACAGCGCCGGGGGACAGGCCGTGATCTCCCGGGCCCGGCACGAACTCCGAACGCTCGGCTGCACCGTGCTGCCGGACTTCATCCGCCCGGCGCTCCGTGCGGCGCTGGAGCAGGAGTGCGCCGCCATCGCCCCCCAGGCGCACTTCGACATCGAGACGGTCAACGTCTACAACATCGCGGTGGACGCGGACCTGCCGGCCGGCCACCCCGGCCGGCGGACCTTCCAGCGGGGCAACGCCTTCGTCCCCCGGGACCGGGTGCCCGCGGAGTCCCTGATCGGCCGGCTCTACGCCGACCCGGTGTTCCAGGACTTCCTGGCCCGCTGCTTCGGACTGCCGCGGCTGCACGAGCTGGCGGACCCGCTCTCCGGGCTGGTGCTCAATGTCGTCGCCCCCGGCATGGAGCACCCCTGGCACTTCGACACCAACGAGTTCACCGTCAGCATGCTCACCCGGCAGGCGCAGGACGGCGGTGTCTTCGAGTACTGCCCGAACATCCGGTCCGCGCACGACGAGCGCTTCGACGACGTCCGGGACGTCCTGGACGGCCGGGGCGAGCGGCTGATCCGGCGCCTGGCGCTGCACCCCGGCGACCTCCAGCTGTTCAAGGGCCGCTACTCGCTCCACCGGGTGAGTCCGGTGCGCGGCGGGACCGCGCGCCACTCCGCGATCTTCGCCTACAGCGAGCGGCCCGGCGTCATCGGGAGCGTGGCCCGCACCCGGCAGCTCTTCGGCCGGGTCCTGCCCGCCCACACCGCGGCCGAGGGCCGGGCCGTCCGGGGCGACCGGCTGCTGGACTAGCGGACGGCCCGGACATTGCGCCGTACGTACGCCGTCCCCGCTCCGCGCGCCATGGGGTGCCGGACACGGTGGGTGACGGCGCGACCATGGATGAGTGACAGCACAGGTCCCCACGATCCGAATCGAGAGAGCAGAATTGAATAACCGTCAGGAAAGGGCCGCCATGACGACCTTCGACCGGGAGGACAGCCTCCCGCGGGTGCCGCTGCCCACGCTGGAAGCGAGCTGCGAGAGGTTCCTCGCCTGGTGCGCGCCGCTGCTGACCGCCGACCAGCGGGCGGCGACCGAGGCGGAGGTGGCCGCCTTCCTCCGCCCCGGCGGCCCCGGCCGGGTGCTTCAGGCGGCGCTGGAGGAGTACGACGCCACGGAGGGCGTCCACAGCTGGCTCGACACCTTCTGGCCGTACCGCTATCTGGGCCGCCGGGACCGGATCGCGCTCAACGCCAACTTCTTCTTCCTGTTCCGCGACCCCGCCCCCGGACAGCCGCAGTCTCAGGTGGAGCGGGCGGCCGGGCTCATCGCCGGCGCCGTCGACTACAAGCGCCAACTCGACGCGGAGGCCATCCCTCCGGTGGTGCAGCGGGGCGTGCCCCAGTCGATGGTGCAGAACCGCTTCCTGTTCTCCGCCACCCGGATCCCCGGGACGGAACAGGACACCGTCCGCAGCCCCTACACCGACGCCTGGCCAGGGCCGTCCGACGCCCGGCACATCGTGGTGTTCCACCGCGGCAACCTGTTCCGGATGGACGTGCTCGGCGCGGACGGGGTCCCGCACGGCCTGGACGACCTCGAAGCGGGCCTGCGCGCCGTACAGAAGGCCGGCGCCGAACCGGCCGCGGCCGGCACCCCGGTCGGCCACCTCACCACCATGGCGCGCGCCGAGTGGGCCGCCGCCCGGGAGTCCCTGCGCGCCCACCACCCCCGCAACACGGCCGCCCTGGACGACATCGAGACCGCGCTGTTCTGCGTCTGCCTGGAGGACGCCGCCCCCGCGGACGTCCAGGAGGCCTGCGACCAGCTGCTGTACGGCGACGGCGGCAACCGCTGGTTCGACAAGGCGGTGTCCCTGATCGTCTTCGCCGACGGCCGGGCGGGCATCAACGTGGAGCACTGCGAGCTGGACGGGACCACCATCCTCAGCTTCACCGACGCCCTGCTCAGCGCCCCGGCCGAGGAACACTCCCGCCGCTCCGGCGCCCGCTCCCAGGGGCAGCCGGCCCTGGAGCCGGTCCTCTTCGAGCTGGACGACGCCCTCCGGGCGCAGGTGCGCTCCGCCGCCGACGCCTTCGCGGAGTACGGCGCGAACACCGCCACCCGCACCGTCTCCTTCGACGACTTCGGCAGCAGCACCGCCAAGGCGCTGGGCACCTCACCGGACGCCTTCGTCCAGCTCGCCTACCAGCTCGCCCATCAGCGGGCCAAGGGACACCTGGGCGCCACCTACGAGTCCATCGCCACCCGCCAGTGGCGGCACGGCCGAACCGAGGCGATGCGTGTCGTCACCCCGGAGATCCAGGCGTTCGTCGCCGCGATGGAGGACCCGGCGGCCTCCCCGGACACCCGCCGGGCCGCGTTCCGGGCCGCCGCCGGGAAGCATGTGGCGCGCGCCAAGGAGTGCCAGGCCGGCCAGGCCCCCGAGCAGCATCTGTGGGAGCTGGAACTGATCCAGCGGCGGCGCGGGGCGGAGCTCGGGGTGACCGAGCAGCCCGCCCTCTACCGGACCCCGGGCTGGCTGACGATGCGGGACGACTACCTGAGCACCAGCTCCGCCCCGTCCGAGAACATCCAGTACTTCGGCTTCGGCTCCACCAGCAGCCGCTGTATCGGCGTCGCCTACGTCCTGCTGCCGGACCGCTTCCACCTCTACCTCAGCACCCCCCTGGCGGTGGCCGGCCCGATGCGGGTCTTCGCCGACCGGCTCCGCGAGGCGGTGGCCGAGCTGCGGGAGCTGCTGGCGTCCGGGCGGTCCGCGGACTGACCGTCCCGGGCGGGCCGGCGGCCGTCCCCGCTACTTCAGCAGCCGGGACAGCCGCCGGTCCGCCAGGGGCTTGCCGCCCGTCTGGCAGGTGGGGCAGTACTGGAGCGCCGAATCGCTGAACGACACCTCGCGCACCGTGTCCCCGCAGACCGGGCACGGCTGCCCCTTCCGCCCGTGCACCCGCAGCCCGCTCTTCTTCTCCGCCTTGAGGTCCTTCAGGGCCAGCCCACGGGACCGCTCGACCGCCTCCGTGAGCGTGCTCCCGACCGCCGCGTACAGCCGCTCCACCTCCTCCCCGGAGAGCGTCGCGGCCAGTTTGAACGGCGACATCCGGGCCAGGTGCAAGATCTCGTCCGAGTAGGCGTTCCCGATCCCCGCCAGCACGCTCTGATCCCGGAGCACGCCCTTGATCTGCCGGCGCTCGCCCTCCAGCAGCGCACGGAAGGCGGCCAGCGTGAAGTCCTCGCCGAGCGGGTCGGGCCCGAGCCGCGCCACCCCCGGCACCTCCTGCGGATCCCGTACGACATACACCGCGAGGTGCTTCTGACTCCCCGCCTCGGTCACGTCGAACCCCGCCCCGTCATCCGGACCGGCGAGCCGCACCCGCAGCGCCAGCGGCCCTTTCCCGGGCCGCGGCGGCACCGCAGGCAGCGCGTCGTTCCATCGCACCCACCCCGCCCTGGCCAGGTGCAGCACCAGATGCAGCGCCCCGACCTGAAGATCGAGGAACTTCCCGTGCCGGGTCACCCCCTCGCACGCACCGCCTTCGAGCGCGGTGACCGGTGGGTCGTAGGTCTTCAGCGCGTGCACGGCCACGGGGTACACCCGGCCGACGGCCCGGCCGGCAAGACGGCCGGCGAGGAACTGGGCGAGTGACTCGACTTCCGGCAATTCAGGCATAACGCCAGTCTGCCCGGAGGGCGCGCCCGGCGCGGGGCGGCGGGGCGGCGGGACGGTCCCGGGCCGTCCCCGTCAATCCCGGTCAGCGGGGGCGAGGCGCCGCCGTCCCGACGAGCCGCCGACGCCAACGGCCTTGACACCACGGCATGTTGGGACGGCCGGTTGATCCGAACCGGGGTGGCTGCCCATGACTCCGGCAGTAGCCTGTGGGGGCTCATTGAAGGGGGATGCGATGAAGCAGCTCGAGGCCGGTGACCCGCGGCAGATCGGGCCCTACACACTCCTGGGCCGGCTGGGTGCCGGCGGGATGGGGGCGGTGTACCTCGGCCGGGCCCGGGGCCGCACGGTCGCGGTGAAGGTGGTGCGGCAGGATCTGGCACGGGACGACGCGTTCCGGGACCGGTTCCAGCGCGAGGTCGAGGCGGCCCGGCTGGTGTCCGGGGCCTTCACGGCGCCGGTCGTGGACGCCGATACGCGAGGCGAGCTCCCCTGGATGGCGACCGCCTTCGTCGTCGGCGTCTCGCTGGACCAGGCGGTCAGCACCCGGGGCCCGTTGCCCGAGGGCGCGCTGTGGGCGCTGACCGCCGGGGTGGCGGAGGCGCTGGCCAGCGTGCACGACGCCGGGCTGATCCACCGGGACCTGAAACCGGCGAACGTCCTGCTGGCGCTGGACGGGCCGCGCGTCATCGACTTCGGCATCGCGCGGGCCGTCGACGGCACCGCGCTGACCTCCACCGGCGCGATCATCGGCTCGGCCTCGTACATGTCGCCGGAGCAGGCGGTGGGGGAGACGCTCACCCCGGCCAGCGACCTCTTCTCGCTGGGCTCGGCGATCGCCTTCGCCGCTGGCGGGGACAGCCTGTTCGGCGCGGGCGCGGCCGCGGGCGTCCTCTTCCGCATCGTGCACACCGAACCCGGTCTCGGCGCGGTCCCGGCCGGGCTGCGCGACCTGATCGCGTCCTGTCTGGCCAAGAACCCCGACGACCGGCCGACCCCGCGCCAGGTGTCCGAGTTCGTCGAGCGGGAGGGCCACCCCATCCCGTCGGGCGGCTGGCTCCCGGAGGCGGTCGCCGCCGACATCATCGCCGTCCGCGCCGTCATGACCACGCTGCCCGAGCCCCCGCCGACCCGGCCGTTCACCCAGGTGGCGCCGGTCCTCGGCAGTGCGGCCTCCGGGGTGGCGGAGGCCCTTCCGGCGGCGTCGGACGGTCCGGGGCCGGGCCGCCCGGAGCCGGGCGATCCGGTCGCGGGCCACCGGGAGCCGGGCGATCCGGTTGCGGGCCCCCCGGAGCCGGACCGCCCCGACCTCGACCGCCCCGACCCGGACCGCCCCTGGACGAGCCGCCGGAAGCTGCTCCTCGGGCTGGCCGGCGGAACGCTCGCGGTGGCCGGAGCGGGGACCTGGCTGGCCCTGAGCGGTACCGGGCAGGCCGGCGCCGGGCCCGGCCTCCGCCGCCCCTCCGGCGACGATGTCCCCGAGGCGACCCTGGCCTGGAAGGACCGGCAGTCCGCGGCCTGCCCACAGGTGATCTCGACCCACGGTGTCGTCGTCTGCCCCTCCCTCGAACGGGTCCTGGCGCTCGACGACGAGGGCAATACGAAGTGGACCGTGAACGGCGCCGACCACGGCCTCGCCTTCTCGGCGCAGGGATCGGTGCCGAACGTGATCGCCGCGGTGGACGACGGCCATCTGTACGTGGCCGGAATGGTGATGAAGTCGGCGGCCGTGCGGAGCGCCGTGCTCGCGATCGACCTGGCCAAGGGGAAGGCTGCCTGGACCGCCACGCTGGACCGGCCGCACACCCAGGGAGTGCTCCGCTTCTGCGGCGTCCTGGACGGCACGGCGTATCTGATCGGCTTCGGTGACGGCAAGGACCACGGCCCGTCCCCCGTGGGCTACCACGTCTGGGCGCTGGACCTCGCCTCCCGTAAAACCTCCTGGCTGTACGGCGAGGACGCGGACCTCATCTTCTCGGCCCTGCCGCAGCGCGGTGACCACGCCCTGTTCGCCGGCACCACCCGGGTGCGGGCACTCGACGCCGAGGGCAAGGCCGTCTGGTCGAAGAAGGTGCAGCCGCACACCCTCGACGCCGCCGGGCAGCACGTCGTCCTCGTCGACGGCGGCAGCCGGATGTCGGCACTGGACCCGGCGACCGGAAAGCACGTGTGGACGGTGCCGGACATCGTCCCGGCGTCCCTCCGGGGCGGCGGCATCGCCACCGACAAGGACGGGAAGATCCTCTACGCCCTCTACCAGGACAAGGACCACGGCTACTCCCTGGGCGCCCTCGACAGCGGCACCGGCCGGACGCGATGGAAGGCGCCGCTCCCCGCCGACTCCAAGGACTCCCGGTCCTTCGGCGCCCGTCTCCTGTGCGCCGACGGAAACCTGTACCGGATGGGTCCGGACTCCGTCGTCTGGGCATGTGACCCCTCGAACGGCAAGCCCCGCTGGAAGTACACCGGCATGAAGGGAACCGATCCCACGAAACTGGCGTGGACAGCCGGTGACGGGCGACTCTGCCTCTCGGACCCGACGGCCACGACGGTCGCCGCTCTCCACGCGAACGGAGCCTGAAAATGGAGCCGTTGGACCCTTCGGACCCGCCCCGGGTCGGCCCCTACACGCTTTTGGGCCGCCTGGGATCGGGCGGCATGGGCTCGGTCTACCTCGGGCGGTCGGCCGGCGGCCGCACGGTCGCGGTGAAGCTGATC
The DNA here is from genome assembly GCF_055574515.1 of Streptomyces sp. NPDC029466. Classification (NCBI taxonomy): domain Bacteria; kingdom Bacillati; phylum Actinomycetota; class Actinomycetes; order Kitasatosporales; family Streptomycetaceae; genus Streptomyces; species Streptomyces sp. NPDC029466. Next base: position 111,415 of record NZ_JBVHZH010000023.1, on the reverse strand, counting down.
CGCCCGGAACTGGCCGGCGACACCGGGTTCCGCGCCCGGTTCCGTGCCGAGGTGTCAGCGGCGCGGGCCGCGTCCGGCGCCTTCACCGCAGCGGTCGTCGACGCGGACCCGGATGCCGCCGTGCCGTGGATGGCGACCGCCTTCGTACCGGGCATCTCCCTGCACCGCGCGGTGGAGATCGGCGGCCCGCTCCCGGAGACCGCGCTGCGGGCCCTGACGGCCGGCATCGCCGAGGCCCTGGTGAACATCCACGCCGCACGGCTCACGCACCGCGACCTGAAGCCCGCGAACGTCCTGCTGGCCCTCGACGGGCCGTACGTCATCGACTTCGGCATCGCCCGGGCCGCCGAGGGGACGGCGCTGACGACCACCGGCGTGGTCCTCGGCACGCCCGCGTACATGTCTCCCGAGCAGGGAAACGGCGAACCGCTCTCCTCGGCGAGCGATATGTTCTCGCTCGGCGCCACCCTCGTCTTCGCCGCGTCCGGGGCGAGCCCGTTCGGCGAGGGCCGGGTCCCGGACGTCCTGAAACGGGTGGTGTACGACGAGCCCGACCTGTCCACGGTCCCGGACGGCCTGCGGCTGATGATCGCGGCCTGCCTCGCGAAGAACGCCACCGACCGGCCGACGCCACGTCAGCTCATCGAATTCATCGAACGCGACGCGGAGTTGGCGGCCCCCGGCGCCTGGCTCCCACCGGCCCTGATCACCGCGATCGAAGAGGCATCCGCGGTCATGGCCCCGCCCCGGCCACCCGCCCCGGGCCCCACCCAGCGCCTGCCCGCCCCGCCCGATGCCGCGGACGCCGCACCGACGGCGGCCACCCAACTCCTGCCCGCCCCGCCCGACACCGCGGACGCCGCACCGACGGCGGCCACCCAACTCCTCCCCCCTCCGCCCGCCCCGCCCGATGCCGCTGGTGCCGCTGACGCCGGGCCGACAGCGGCCACCCAACTCCTGCCCCCTCGGCCCGAAGCCGCTGACGCCGCACCGTCACCGGCCACCCCATTCCTGCCCGGCCCCGCTTCCCCGCCCGCCGGTCAGCCTCCCGCGTCCAGGCCCCCGGAACCCCCGTACGGGCCGGCGCCGGACTTCCCGGACGCACCCCCGGCCCCCATCCCCGGGTCCCCGGCCCCCATCCCCGGGTCCCCGCTCCCCACCCCCGGGTCCCCGCTCCCCACCCCCCTCCTCGGCCGCCGCAAGCTCCTCCTCGGCCTGGCCGGCGGAACCGTCGCACTGGCCGGCGGCGGCACCACACTCGCCCTGTCACTCTGGGACACCCGAACCGGCAGCAAGGCGACCTCCCCCTCCCTCAAAAACCCCTCACGCTCGCTCGCCACCCGCACCGTCGCCACCCCGCGGTGGACGGCGCCCCTCACCGAACCCCTGACCCAGGTGACGGGCACGGACGGGACGGTCGTCGCGGTCAGCGGCAGGCACCTCTGGGCCTTCGACCACGCGGGCCGCCCCCGGTGGGGTCCACTGGCCAACCTCCGGGCCGCGCCGGCCGTCGCCGGCATGGGCGGCAGCCCCGTCGTCGCAGGTCACGGCATGGCGTTCGCGATCGGACAGACGAAGATGTTCGGCCGGTCGCGCTGGGTGCCGGAACCGGCCACGGTGCTGCGGGCCGTGGACCTCGACACCGGCAAGGTCGCCTGGACCCTCGGCAGCCCGCAGAGCGGCGTGGCCACCGCGTGGGTGCCGGGAATGCTCGACGACACGGTCTACGTCACCGGCACCATGTCGAAGAGCCGCCTGCCCGACGACATGGCGAAGCTGCGCTCCGAACTCTCGAAGCTGAGCTCCGACCCGTCGAGGGGAGCGGCGCTCTTCGCCCACCAGGGCTTCATCTGGGCCGTGGACCCGGCGACCGGAAAACTCCGCTGGGATGCCACCTTCAACAACACGACCATGGGCCAGGCCACGCTCAAGGTCCCGTCGTCCGGTACCCGCCTGCTGTGGATGACCAGCAACCCCGACCGGAGCGCCCCGAAGCTCGCCGGACTGGACGTCCACGCCCGCGGCAGGATCCAGTGGCAACAACCCGCCCCCGGAGGCGGCCAGACCTCCGGCCACGAGACCGACTTCTTCACCGTCTCCTGGCACGACGGCCCTCATTGCTCCGCCGGCGGCCTCTTCCTCTACCTCTCCGACCGCCTCTACGCCATCGACGCGACGAACGGCCAGAAGGCATGGCAGTCTCCCGACCGCGTGCCCATCCACGCCATGGCGGCCTCCCCGGACGGCTCCACCGTCTACGCCGCCGGCCCCGACTTCCAGGGCCACGTCATCCTCCACGCCTTCGACGCCAAAACCGGCGCCGTCCACTGGGCAGGCCGCCTCCCCTTGCCCCGCACCGGCATCCTCGCCCTCCAGCCCACTCCCCACACCACCTACCTCTGGGCCCACTCCCAACTCTGGGCCCTGGACCCCGAAACCGGAAAAGCCCGCTGGACCTACGAATTCGCCGGCAGCACCGCCTCCTGGCCCTCCTCCGTAGCCTTCTGGGCGGACGACACCCAGGTCTACGGCCCTACGGAGAAGGGGCTTACGGCTATCGGGGCCGGGGGGAAGTAAGCACGGCGAAGGCCGCCACCCCGGAGCGGGGTGACGGCCTTCGCGCGGAATCCGCGACTTAGATGTCGAAGTAGAGCACGAGCACGACCGGTGCACATAGTGGGCGAAGCGGAGCGCCTGGTGGGCGGCCGGCCACGACCGGGATACACACGACTGGGCGGCGGCGTTCGCGAGAATCGCGCCAGGCGACGGCTCATAGGACTCTTGAGAAGCCGTTCGCGCAGCTGGAAGTATTTGATCATCTGAGGAATGGTCAACGGGGGAGTGTTCTTACGTGGGTGTGGTGCTGCCTGGCTGGGCGGACGAAGTACTCGACATCATCGGTGTCTCATGGCCGAACGTCGACGAGGACGACTACCGGGACATGGCCGATGCCATGCGGGAGTTCGCCGATGACATCGACCACGGTGCCAACGAAGCCCACACGGCCATCCAGGGGTTGGTGGGGTCAGCGGGTGGCTCGTCGGCTGTCGATGCGCTCGACGCTCACTGGAGCAAGATCAATGGCACTCACCTCAAGAATCTGGGGGAGTGCGGCCGCATGGCGGCCACTGCCATGGATGGTGTGGCGGTCCTCATCGAGGGCGCGAAGATCGGCGCGATTGTCCAGCTGGGTATTCTCGCCGCAGAAGTGATCGCCGCGCAGGCGGCGGCACCGTTCACGCTGGGTCTTTCCGAAGTCGGTGCGCTGGCCGCGACCCAGGCGACCCGGGTAATCGTCAAGCGCCTCTTCAAGGAGGTGTGCCAGCAGGTCGCTGAACAGGTCATCAGCATCGCCCTGACGCCCGTCGAGGAGGCCCTGGGCGCAATGGTCGGCGACCTGGTCGTCCAGATCGGTGCCAACGCCCTCGGGGCCAAGGACGGAGTGGACCTGGGGCAGACCGCGAAGGCCGGCAAGGACGGCTTCCATCAGGGCGTGCAGGACGCCAAGGACTCCGCGAAGTCGGCCGCGGCCAACCCGATGGAACTCCTCAGTGCCGGCGGCGGCAGTGGGGGCGGAGGCGGCGGAGGCGCCGGGGGAGGGTTCAGTTTCGACCCGGATGAGCACGACCGCGTGGTGACGGGCCTGCAGAGTGCCGGTGGCACCTTCCGCAACAAGGCCGGCGGCAAGATCGGCCGGGCCAGAAGTCACCACGGGCGTACGCGTGGCAAGGACGCCATCGCTGACGCGGCTAACGCGATGTTGGACAAGGTCATCGACGGCATCGAGGACGGCGTCAAGAAGACCGCCAAGCACCTCGACGACAACATGACCCGTGGTGTGAAGCAGATGGCCAAGAACCATCAGGACAACGACCGTAAGCTGGCCGACCACTTCACAGGCATCGGCAAGGGCGACAAGAAGGACCCCAAGGCGCCGGGGGGTGGCACCGGCGGGACGGGTAGCCGCGCCGGCGGCAAGAATCCGGGAAGGGGCGCACCGAAATCGCCCCTGCGGAACGGGGCAGCAGAACCGGACAAGACCAGCACCCCAGCGGACGACCGCAACTGTCGAAGCGATCCGATCGACATCGCCTCGGGTGAGATGGTCCTGGCTCAAGAGGACGTCAGCCTGCCAGCTGTTCTGCCGCTACTGCTCGCGCGAACTCATGTGTCCTCCTACCGCTGCGGTGGGTGGTTCGGCCCGTCGTGGTCCTCGACCCTCGACCAGCGCCTCGAAGTCGATGACGAAGGTGTCGTCTTCGCTGCTGAGGACGGCATGATCTTGGTCTACCCAGTCCCCGGGCTCGATGAGCCGGTCCTCCCCGTCGAGGGTCCCCGATGGCCGCTCAGTAGGGATCCGGAAACGCCCGGTGGACTCCGCATCAGCGACCCGCAGGAGGGACGCTCCTGGCACTTTGCCAAGCCGGCCAACGTTACAGGTGAGCTGCGAGGGTTGAGCGCCTCACAGCTCCCGCTGACGGCCATCACCGACCGGCACGGGAATCAGATCGACATCGACTACTCCGACGACGGCACCCCCAGCGAGGTCTGGCACAGCGGCGGATACCGGATCCGAGTCGAGACCGCGGGGCCACGGATAACCGGGCTGCGCCTGCTGGGCGCGAGGAGTTCGGACGCGGTGGCACTGGCCGCCGAGCCAACCGGTAGCGCGGAGGCCGAGGGCGACTCCGCGGTGGGACTGCTGCTGACTGCATTCGCCTATGACGACAACGGGAATCTCACCGAGGTCACCAACTCGTCCGGTGTACCGATGTGCTTCACGTATGACCAGGACGGCCGGATCACCTCCTGGACCGACCGCAATCGGCATCGTTACGACTACCTCTACGACACGGCTGGACGCTGTGTCGAGACCCGCGGCGAGGGTGGATTCCTCGATGCCGTCTTCGCGTACGACGACGAGGCGCGCTGCACCCGGGTGACCGATGCACTGGGACAGGTCACCGTCTACCAGCTCAACGAGCGTGGTCAGACGACAAGGGAGACGGATCCCTCGGGCGCGGTCACCACCTTCGAATGGGACCGGTACCGCCGATTGCTGCGGCGTACGGACCCGCTGGGCCGTGCGGTCACGATGGAGTACGACGCGGCGGGCAACGCCACCGCGGTCACCCGCCCCGATGGCTCGCGGATGACCGCTGTCTACAACGAGCTCCACCAGCCCTTGCTCATGGCCGGTGCGGACGGTGCGGGCTGGCAGTACGCGTACGACGATTGCGGAAACCTGCTGCAGATCACCGATCCCGTCGGAGCCACCACCAGTTATGAGTACGGCTCTTTCGGTCGTCTCACAGCCGTCACCGACGCAATCGGTCAGACCACCCGGCTCACCACCAACGCCGCCGGACTGCCGGTAACCGTCACCGACCCTCTGGGAGCCGTGAGCAGATGCGAGCGGGACGCCTTCGGCCGACCTCGGCTGGTGACCGATCCGATGGGCGCGGTGACGGCGTTCGGCTGGACGGTGGAAGGCCAGCCGGCCTGGTGCGTTCGGCCCGACGGTCACACCGAGCGGTGGTCCTACGACGCCGAGGAGAACCTGCTCCAACACGTCGATGCGGCCGGCGGAACCACGTCCTTCCAATACACGTATTTTGACCGAGTCTCCGTCCGTACCGGCCCTGACGGTGCCAGGTTCACCTTCGCCTACGACGCTGAGCTGCGACTCATCGCCGTCACCAACCCTCAGGGACAACTGTGGCGCTACACCTACGACTCGCTGGGCCGGGTCGTGCAGGAGACCGACTTCAACGGACGACACATCAGCTACACCCACGATGTGGCCGGCCGGCTGACGTCGCGGACCAACGGTGCCGGCCAGACCGTGCGCTACACCCGCGATCTGCTTGACCGTGTTGTCCGCGAAGCCACGCAGGCCGGCGGAGCGCGATTCCACTACGACGCCGAAGGCCGTCTGCTGTACGCGGCGAACGGCGCCACGGACCTGGCTTTCACATACGACCCAGCGGGTCATTTGCTGACAGAGCAACAGGATTTGGCGGTCATCGAGTTCGGCTACGACGACCTGGGGCGGCGCACCCTGCGCCGTACCCCCAGCGGTGTGGAGAGCCGGTGGACCTACGATGCGGCCGGTCGGCCGGCAACGCTGGTCAGCGCGGGGCGAGAGGTCAGGTTCGGTCACGACCTCGCCGGTCGGGAGATCCGCCGCAATCTCGGTGCGGCGGTCCTCTCCCAGACCTGGGATCCGGCCAACCGTATGACGGCCCAGACCCTCTCGGGTATGTCGGCCCCGCATGGTGCCGACATATCTGAGACTGCGCTACGACACCGCACCTTCGCCTACCGCCCGGACGATCAGCTGCTCGGTTTCACGGACACCATGCTGGGGACGCGAGCCTTCGATCTGGATCCGGTGGGGCGGGTCACCAGCGTCTCGGGGCACAACTGGTCCGAGACCTATGCCTATGACACTGCGGGCAACCTGGCCTACACGGGAGGCCAGACCGCCGGGCAGGCAAGCTCGAACGACACCGCGGGGACGAGGTCGTACGACGGCACTCTGCTCCGCCAGGCAGGCCGCACCAGCTACGAGTACGACGGCCAGGGACGGGTCGTCAAGCAATGCCGCAGGCTGCTCTCCGGCGGCACCCGCAGCTGGCACTATTCCTGGGACGCAGACGACCGCCTCACCACGGTCACACTCCCGGACGGCACCCTCTGGCGCTATCACTACGACCCCCTCGGCCGCCGCATAGCCAAGCAGCGGATGGGCGGCGACGCCACCACAGTGGTGGAGCAGACCACGTTCACCTGGGACGGCACCGTTCTTGCCGAGGAGCTGCGCAGCAGTGCAGGGCCGGCTGGTGTCCAGGTCACCAGCTGGGAGTGGGACCCGGTCGGCTACCGCGTCCTGACCCAAGTGGACCGAACCGCCGGCGTATCCGAGCCGACGCAGGAGGAATTCGACGAGCGGTTCTACTCCATCATCACTGACCTGGTCGGCACACCCACGGAACTTGTCGATGAAGACGGTGCGATTGCCTGGCATTCCAGGTCCACGCTGTGGGGAACACCGCATCCCGCTGATCACCGCGAGGCTGTGGTGGAATGCAGCCTCGGCTTCCCAGGTCAGTACCACGACCGTGAGAGCGGCCTGCACTACAACCTGTTCCGCTATTACGACTCACTCACCGCCCGATATCTCAGCCCCGATCCGCTCGGCCTCGGGCCCGCCCCCGACCCACACGGCTACGTCGACAATCCCTTCGCCGAGATCGACCCACTCGGCTTGGCGAAGAAGAAGTGCCCGGTCATCATCGAACGCTACGGCAGCGAGGCGGAAGCGAAGGCGAGCGCCGCAGTGAAGCCGAACGGGGGTCTTGTCCCGAGGCCCGGCCACGAACGGCAGCCAAAGTGGATCGCCCAGACCGGCAAGGTCAACCCCGGCACGCTGGGCAAGAGCAAGAATTACACGCACAAAATGGAGTTCCACTGCAAGCCAGAGGTGTTGGCCTGGTTGAAACAGTACGAGATCAAGCCGACCAATGAGCCAGGTCGCTATGCGGTACCGGCAGACAAGATCGATGAGTTCAATAAGTACGTGGAGAAGACGACCGTCCAGCCCCTCGACTCAGGCGGCGGCCGTAGGAGGAGACGATGAATCCGTCATCGCCGCGCGGAAGGCTGCGTCAGGCCCTGCTGTGTGTCGGCGAAAGGGGTGACGTCAACGAGGCCGGCCTCAGTGCGGCGGTCACCACCGCGCTGCGCGAACTGGCTTCGCAGGCGCTGGGCGAGCGATCGCGCGTCGAACTGGTCACCGTTGGTGCTGAGGACCGCCCTTGGGGACGAAGCCTCGGTCTTCGGCTTGCGGACTATGACGTAGAGCTGTCGGACGTGCTCCTGTACGCAGATCAGAGCGACCTTCCGCCCCAGGTGCAGAAGAGTTTCCCGACTCTGAGCCAGGAGGAGTGGGAGGCCGTACTGCTGGTCTCCAAGCTCATCTTCATGGGGCTTCAATCGGAGCCCGAGCCTGTAGGCGACGTTGCCGGCCAACATCCGCAGGTCACCCCGAGGCCGCCGCGGTCGGTAGCGAGAGAGCAGTTCTGCCAGGCGCTGGCTGCCATTTCGGAACGCGCTGACCTGCACCAGGACGAACTCACTGCGCAATTGCGCACCGCGCTCCTGAACTTTGCGTCGGACACGCCCGACAACAAGGACGCCGCTCAGCGCATCGCAGTGCTGCACACCGAGGGGCCCCGGCAAGGGCCGCGCTTGTGCCTCAGCCGCTCGGGGCTGGCCCTCGCGAAGGTAGTGCTGAGCGCTGGTGGCTGTCCTGTCCCCAGCTGCGTACTGGAGGAATTCCCGGACTTGACCCAGGACGAGTGGAACGCAGTCATCCACGTCACAGGCCTGACGCTCATGGCATTCGAGCCCGAGCCAGCCCGCGACGTGGGATAGCGTCCGTGCCGCGCTGACGGTCCAGGTTCGGCAAGAGACAGTCGGTAACCAACAGAAGGGCCGAGACAGACGACGAGCGGTTGCCTCCACCCGGGTGGTGGAGGCAACCGCTCTGACGCTTTTCCGGTGGCTGCCCAGTTCGAGCTTTACTTTCTAGATGTCGTAGTAAAGCTCAAACTCATGCGGGTGCGGACGCAGCTGGATCGGGGCGATTTCGTTGGTGCGCTTGTAGTCGATCCAGGTTTCGATCAGGTCGGAGGTGAAGACGCCGCCCTGCTGGAGGTACTCGTTGTCGGCCTCAAGGGCGTCGAGGACGGCCGGGAGGGAGGTCGGGACCTGGGGGACGCCCGCGTGCTCCTCGGGGGCGAGCTCGTAGAGGTCCTTGTCGATCGGCTCGGCCGGCTCGATCTTGTTCTTGACGCCGTCCAGGCCCGCGAGGAGGAGGGCGGAGAAGGCGAGGTACGGGTTCGAGGACGGGTCCGGGGCGCGGAACTCGACGCGCTTGGCCTTGGGGTTCGAGCCCGTGATCGGGATACGCATGGCCGCGGAGCGGTTGCGCTGGGAGTAGACCAGGTTGACCGGGGCCTCGAAGCCGGGGACCAGGCGGTGGTAGGAGTTCACCGTCGGGTTGGTGAAGGCCAGCAGCGACGGGGCGTGCTTGAGGATGCCGCCGATGTAGTAGCGGGCGGTGTCCGAGAGGCCCGCGTAGCCCTGCTCGTCGTAGAAGAGGGGCGCGCCACCCTGCCACAGGGACTGGTGGACGTGCATGCCGGAGCCGTTGTCACCGAAGATCGGCTTGGGCATGAAGGTCGCGGTCTTGCCGTTGCGCCAGGCGACGTTCTTCACGATGTACTTGAAGAGCATCAGGTCGTCGGCGGCGGCGAGCAGCGTGTTGAACTTGTAGTTGATCTCCGCCTGGCCGGCCGTGCCGACCTCGTGGTGCTGACGCTCGACCTCCAGGCCGGCCGCCTCCAGCTCCAGGGAGATCTCGGCACGCAGGTCGGCGAAGTGGTCGACCGGCGGGGCCGGGAAGTAGCCGCCCTTGTACCGGACCTTGTAGCCGCGGTTGTTCTCCTCCGAGCCGGTGTTCCAGGCACCCGCCTCGGAGTCGATGTGGTAGAAGGACTCGTTCGACTTCGTCTCGAAGCGGACGTTGTCGAAGACGTAGAACTCGGCCTCGGGACCGAAGAACGCGGTGTCCGCGATGCCGGTGGAGGCGAGGTAGGCCTCGGCCTTCTTGGCGATGTTGCGCGGGTCACGGCTGTACTGCTCGCCCGTGATCGGGTCGTGGATGAAGAAGTTGATGTTGACGGTCTTGTCGCGGCGGAACGGGTCCACACGTGCCGTCGACAGGTCCGCGCGCAGCGCCATGTCGGACTCGTGGATGGCCTGGAAGCCGCGGATCGAGGAGCCGTCGAAGGCGAGTTCCTCGGCCGGGTCGAACGCCTTCGCCGGGATCGTGAAGTGCTGCATCACACCGGGCAGGTCGCAGAACCTGACGTCGATGAACTTCACGTCTTCGTCCGCGATGAACTTCTTGGCCTCGTCGCCGTTCTGGAACATCCAACTCCTCCTAGCCCGGTCACCGGTCGGCGGACGCGGGATTGCTACTCGGAACGCGACCCTGTGCGGTGGCGCGATGCCCGACCATAGGCAGGCGGGATTTCCCAAGCATGACCCATTTGTTTCGCCGAGGTTAACCGGCGGCGGCCGCCCTTACCTCCCAGTGTGCGCCAAAGAGGGATGTTCCGGGCAGCTGCTGCCGCCACCCCGGCCGGCGGCCCGGCGGGCCGTCCTGCCCCTTACCGGGCCGCCCGTCGCGCCCGGTCGGCCCGGCCCGCCGTCCCCGCACCGTGACCGGCCCTCCGCGAAGGGAACGTATGCGGTCGCAGTACCGTGGTCGGGTGGACAACAGGCGAGCAATCGGATCGTGGATCTCCGGGCCCCGCGCGGCAGCCGAGGACATGGGTGTCGAGTTCGGATACCGCGGGCAGCAGCTGGGGCTGCCGGAGGAGGGGCCGGGCTCGATCGCCCGCCCCGGGCGGCGCTTCGCCGCGCTCTTCATCGACTGGGCGCTGTGCCTGCTCATCGCATACGGCCTGCTCAGCGGCGGTAAGGCGCAGGCGGCGAGCAACTGGGCGCTGGTGGTCTTCGCGGTGCTCAGCGTGCTGACGGTCGGCACGGTCGGCTTCACGCCGGGCAAGCGGCTGCTGGGCCTGCGGGTGATCTCCGAGGACGGTGGCCGGATCTCGCTGCCCCGGGTCGTGCTGCGCACGGTGCTGCTCGTGGCGGTCATCCCGGCGGTGGTGTGGGACCGGGACGGCCGGGGCCTGCACGATCGCCTCACACGCGCCGTACAGGTCCGTCTGTGACGCTCCGGGAGTCACGGGGCCGGTTTTGACGGCAGCCCGCGCCCCAGGCACCCCCACCTCATACGAAACGCCCCGGACCCAAAAGTCCGGGGCGTCGTCGTGCGGTCGGATGGAGGTCCGGCAGGCGGTCAGCGCATCTTGCCGCCGCCCCTGGGCATCCGCATGCCCTTCGGCATGGGGCCCTTCGGGACCGGCATGTTGCTCATCAGGTCGCCCAGCGCCTTGAGCCGGTCGTTGACGGCCGTCACCTGGGCGCCGGGGAGCACGCGCGGCAGCTTCAGCAGCGTCGTACGGAGCTTCTTCAGCGGCACCTGGCCCTCGTCGTCGCCCACGATGATGTCGTGGACGGGGGCGTCGGCGACGGTGCGCGCCATCCGCTTCTTCTCGGCGGCCAGCAGGCCGCGGAGCCGGTTCGGGTTGCCCTCGCCGACCAGCACGATGCCGGCCTTGCCGACGGCGCGGTGGACCACGTCCTGGCTGCGGTTCATGGCCACCGCGGGGGTGACCGTCCAGCCGCGGCCGACGTTCTCCAGCACGGCGGCCGCCGCACCGGGCTGGCCCTCCATCTGCCCGAAGGCAGCTCGCTCGGCGCGCCGCCCGAAGACGATCGCCATCGCGAGGAAGGCCAGGACGAAGCCCAGGATCCCCGCGTAGATGGGGTGGCCGATCGCGAAGCCGATGGCAAGGAGAACGCCGAATACGACGATGCCTACACCAGCGACGACTAGACCGACCTTGGAGTCGACCCGACGGGTCATCTTGTAGGTCAGGGCGATCTGCTTCAGCCGCCCGGTGTTCTCAGCGCCGGCAGCGCCGTCTGAGTTTGCCTTCCTCGCCATACAGCGAAGTTTACGTGGCCTGGGGACGGCGGGTCGCCGCGGCCTCCAGTACGTACTCGGCCTCGTGGCGGTCCTTGGCGCGGCGGCGGTCCTCCAGGACCGACGTCCAGGCGTTACGACGGGCGGTGCGCTGGCCGCCACGCATCAGCACGGCCTCGACGGCACGCAGGGCGCCGGTGACCGAGGGGAGCGGGAGGGCGGGGGCGGGGGCGGTGGTGGCGCGGAGCGGCGCGGCCTGCATGGTGGGTGACTCCCTCTGATCTGTTCGGAGAAGCAGGGGTAGGTGCGGGAGCGGTGCGTGCATCCATCGTCACCGAAAGGTGTTACCAACGGATGACCTGCCGGTCAAACACCAATGAAACGTTGACGCGGCCCCCACGCCCCCCGTCCTGGGGGAGTGCGGGCCGCGTCCTCAGCATGTGCCACGTTTCACAAGAAGGCGCGCCGAGAGCGTCAAACCGCCTGACTGGCCGTCGCTGCCGCGCGCCGCTCCATGGCCTGCTGGTAAAGGCGGCCGGCGCGGTAGGAGGAGCGGACCAGCGGGCCGGACATGACACCCGCGTAGCCGATCTCCTCGGCCTCTTCCTTGAGCTCCACGAACTCGGCGGGCTTGACCCAGCGCTCGATGGGGTGGTGGCGCACGGACGGGCGCAGGTACTGGGTGATCGTGATCAGCTCGCAGCCCGCGTCGTACAGGTCCTGAAGCGCCTGGCTGATCTCCTCGCGCTCCTCGCCCATGCCCAGGATGAGGTTCGACTTGGTGACCAGACCGGCCTCGCGGGACTTGGAGATGACCTCCAGCGAGCGCTCGTAGCGGAAGCCGGGGCGGATCCGCTTGAAGATCCGCGGGACCGTCTCGACGTTGTGGGCCAGCACCTCCGGGCGGGAGGAGAAGACCTCGGCGAGCTGCTCGGGGACCGCGTTGAAGTCGGGGATCAGCAGCTCGACGCCGGTGTCGGGCATCGAGGCGTGGATCTGCCGGACGGTCTCGGCGTAGAGCCAGGCGCCGCCGTCCTCCAGGTCGTCGCGCGCGACGCCGGTGATCGTGGCGTACTTCAGGCCCATGGTCTGCACGGACTCGGCGACCCTGCGGGGCTCGTCGCGGTCCAGCTCCTGCGGCTTGCCGGTGTCGATCTGGCAGAAGTCACAGCGGCGGGTGCACTGGTCACCACCGATGAGGAAGGTCGCCTCGCGGTCCTCCCAGCATTCGAAGATGTTGGGACAGCCCGCCTCCTGGCAGACCGTGTGCAGACCCTCGCTCTTGACCAGGCCCTGGAGGTGGTTGTACTCGGGACCCATCTTCGCCCGGGTCTTGATCCACTCGGGCTTGCGCTCGATGGGGGTCTGGCTGTTCCGGACCTCCAGGCGCAACATCTTGCGTCCGTCGGGTGCGACTGCGGACACGACCGGCTCCCTACGACTTCGTTTCTTCGGCGTACACCAGGGTACGCCCGTTGATTCGCACGTCTTTACGTGCGGTGCAACCCCGTATGGCGGGGGTGCATTCCCTGCGGTCTCCGGGACGCATGACCGGCGCCCTTGCTGCTCAGACCGCGCGGGGCAGCAGTTCGGCGCCCTCCAGGACGTCCCGCAGATGCTTCTCGGCCACCGGCAGCACCTCGGCGATGGTGATCTCGCGGCCGAGCTCGTTGGCCAGCGAGGCGACGCCCGCGTCCCGGATGCCGCACGGCACGATCTTGTCGAACGAGGTGTTGTCCGGGTTCACGTTCAGCGCGAAACCGTGCATCGTGACGCCCTTGGCGACGCGGATGCCGATCGCGGCGAGCTTGCGGTCCTCACGGCGCTGGCCGGCGTTGGACGGCGCGTACTCCGGACCGTTCAGCCGCGGGTCGAACAGCTCGTCCGTGAGCCGCGGGTCGAAGTCGAGGTTCAGCCCGCCCAGGGCCGCCCGCTCCTCGACCGGGTCGCCCAGCACCCACACACCGCTGCGGCCCTCGACCCGGGTGCCCTCGACGCCGAACTCGGCGCAGACCCGGATCAGCGCGTCTTCGAGGCGGCGGACATGGGCCACGACGTCAACCGGACGCGGCAGCTTCTGGATGGGGTAGCCCACCAGCTGGCCGGGCCCGTGCCAGGTGATCTTCCCGCCGCGGTCCACGTCGACGACCGGGGTCCCGTCCAGCGGCCGCTCGTCGTCGGACGTCCGCCGCCCCGCGGTGTAGACGGCCTGGTGTTCCAGCAGCAGACAGGTGTCGGGTACCTCGTCGGCGAACCGGGCGGCATGCACCCGGCGCTGCTCCTGCCAGGCGGATTCGTACTCCACGGCGTCGGCGCCGAAGCCCAGATGCACAAAGCGCAGCCCCTCGGGTACGGGGGTCTCCCCCCGAGAGATCGCAGTCACGGCAGCTCCTCTTCGAACCTTCGTTGCACTTTGCTGCAACGTTGATGCCACTTCGCGCCCATGCCACTGTACGGCCGCCGGCTCCGGTCCCCGCAGGCGGCCGGGGGTCGCGGCCGGGACGTCCCTGCTCACACGATCGGATGAACGCGGGTCACAGGCCAGGATCGGGCCGCCGAAGGCCGTTACATTCACGCCGTTCCACAAGGGCGCTGAGCATGCCGGACAGGGTCCGCCGAACCCGGCAGTGCGGCCCGGAAGGCAGGAGACCGGTAAAGCTGATGACGGAACGACCCCCGCACCACACGCCCAACCGCCAGCTGGCCGCGCTCATCGCCGAGGCCGGATTCTCCAATGCCGGGCTGGCCAGACGCGTCGATCAGCTGGGCATCGAGCACGGCCTCGACCTCCGTTACGACAAGACGTCGGTGACCCGCTGGCTGCGCGGCCAGCAGCCCAGAGGCACCACCCCCGCACTGATCGCGGAGGTGTTCACCCGCCGGCTGGGGCGCCGGCTGTCCGCCCAGGACCTCGGCCTGGACGCCTGTGCGCCGGTCTACGCCGGGCTGGAGTTCGCCGCGACCCCCAGCGAGGCGGTGGACATCGTCAGCGGCCTGTGGCGCAAGGACTCCGGCAGCCATGCCGAGCTCCGCAAGATCGCCTTCACCCCCGCCGGGCTCGTGGTGCCCAGCCGGGACTGGCTGATCGGCCGGGCCGACGAGCGCGTCGCCCGCGGCGAGCCCACCCCCGAGGGCGCGGGCCGGGTGCCCGCACAGGGCGGCCGCCCCGCCACGGTGCCGCGCCAGCGCCGCAACGACCGGGTCGACCGCACCCAGGGCTCCCGGGTCACCTCCGGCGACATCGCGGCGCTGCGCTCGGTGGGCGAACTGTTCCGGGCGCTGGACCACGCCTACGGCGGCGGCCACGCCCGGCAGGCCCTGGTGCGCTATCTGGAGCACGAGGCCGAGCCGATGCTGCGCGGCACCTACGGCGAGGCCACCGGCCGCCGGCTGTTCGCCGCCGCCGCCGATCTGACCCGGCTGGCGGGCTGGACCTCGTACGACATCGCGGCCCACGGGCTGGCGCAGCGGTACTTCGTCCAGGCCCTGCGGCTGGCCCAGGCCGCCGGCGACCGGGCGTACGGGTCCTACGTCCTGGTGACGATGAGCCGGCAGGCCGTCTATCTCGGGCACGGCAGGGAGGCCGTCCAGCTGGCGCGCGTCGCCCAGCAGGGCATCGGCAGCAGCGCACCGCCCACGGTGCAGGCGCTGCTGCACTCAGCGGAGGCCCGCGGCCACGGGGTGCTGGGCGAGGTCCGGGCCTGCACCGCGGCGCTGGCCCGTGCCGAGCGGGCGCTGGAGACCGTCCGCCCCGGCGACGACACCCCGTACTGGGCGCGCTTCTTCGACGAGGCACAGCTCGCCGACGAACTGGCGCACTGCCACCGCGATCTCCAGCAGTACCGCGCGGCCTCCCAGCACGCCGAACGCTCCCTCCAGCTGCGGGCGGCCGGGTTCGCCCGCAGCCGGCTCTTCTGCCGGGTGGTGCTGGCGACCGCGCGGCTGGGCCTGGGCGAGCTGGAGCAGGCCTGCACGCTGGGTGCCGAGGCGGCGCTCCAGGCCTCCGAGATGCGGTCCGTACGGGCCCATGAGTACGTCCGGGAGTTCGAGCGCC
The DNA here is from genome assembly GCF_055574515.1 of Streptomyces sp. NPDC029466. Lineage (NCBI taxonomy): Bacteria > Bacillati > Actinomycetota > Actinomycetes > Kitasatosporales > Streptomycetaceae > Streptomyces > Streptomyces sp. NPDC029466. The sequence continues at coordinate 95,732 of NZ_JBVHZH010000023.1, read as the reverse complement.
GCCTGGAGCCGTACCGGGACGCGGCGGCGGTCCGGGGGTACCAGGAGCGGGTGGCGGCGCTGGGGTGAGCCGGGCCCGGCCCCCGGGGGTCAGGCCGCCGTGGGCAGGGTGTCCGGTTCCGTCGTGAGGCCGGGCAGGCCGAAGTCCTGGAGGACGGCGCGGGCCGCGCGCCGTCCCGAGTTCAGGGCGCCCTGGAGCGTGCTGGTGTCGCGGTGGTCGCCGCACACATAGAGCCCGGCGAGCACCCGCACCGTGCGCTCCGGGTCGTAGGGGGCGGGCATCGCGGGCACGGCGTACGGGGTGTGATGGGCGGTCAGCAGCTGCCGGTCCTCGGTGTGCGCGCCGTAGATCCGGTCGAGGTGGGGCCGGACCGTCCGCTCAAGGAGGGACAGCGGCAGCGCCGCCGCGGCGCCGAGCACGGCCGTGGTGATCAGGGACCGGCCCGGCGGCGTACGGGACGGGTCGATCGCTCCGGCGGCGTAGGTGTACGCGACCGGGCCGTCCGTCGGCAGGATCAGCGTCGTGTCACGCGCCGCCGCGCCGCGGCTGCCGGGGGCCACCGCCGCGGAGTGGTGCAGGACGGTCACCGGGTGGAAGGCGGGCACCCGCAGTCCCGGCAGCAGCTCGGCCGCCTCCCGTGCGCCGGTCGCCACCAGCACCGCCCGGCATGGGATATGGCCGTGCTCCGCGGTGCTGACGCCGGTGGTGGAGACGGCGGTGACCTGCACGGACGTACGGACCGTGCCGGGTGGCAGCGCGGCGGCGAGCAGTTCGGGGACGGCCGCGGCGCCGCCGGCCGGCAGCCACAACCGGCCCTCCGCGTAGGCGCGCAGCGCCGCCGCGGCACCCCGGCTGGAGCCGCCCAGCTGCGGATCGCACAGCAGCGCGCCCAGCAGGGGCCGCAGCAGCGCGTCATGGGTACGTGGCGGGAAGGCGGGTCGGCCCGCCAGGACGTCGCGGACCGGCCGGTCGGCGGGCGGGGCGTGGGTGGCGGAGACGGGGGGAGTGACGGCGGTGACAGCGGCCCGGTCGCTGCTCCAGTCCGTACGGCGGTCCGTGTCCTGGGCGGTCCGCCGGTCGGTGAGGCGGCCCACCTGGCGGCCTGTCTGGCGGCCCGCCTGACGCTCCGTCCGGCGCTCCGTACGGCGGTCGGCGCGGGAGAGGGCACGTGCCGCGGCAAGGGCGCCTCGCGTGCTCCGGGGGGCGCTGATGCGCTGCGCCCGCTGGCCGTTGTGGAGGGTCAGACCGGGGGCGAACGGACGCAGGGTCAACTCGCCGAGCCCCGGCGTACGGCGCAGCTCGGCGGCGGAGACGGCCAGCGGCCGGCCGCAGCGGTCCAGCCGGAAGCCGTCGAGATGGTCGGTGACGGACCGGCCGCCGATCCGTGGCGCGGCCTCCAGAACGGTGACCGACACCCCTACGCCGGTCAGATGGCGGGCGGCGGCGAGACCGGCCGGGCCGGCTCCCACGATGACGACGTCCACGGCCGATGCGGTGCGCAGCACTTGCCCCTCCCGAGGTCGGTCCCAAATGGCGGCACCGAGTGTCATGCCCGGTACAGCTGCGAGAGATGCCGAGTCGTGGGTGTGAGGTGGCACCGGGGAGGCCGCTGCCCGGGTGTCAGGGGCAGCCGGGGCGCGCCGGAGCGCCCTCGGCCGGGCCCGCCGGGGCGGCTGGGAGGGGCCTGGCCAGGAAGGAAAGACGAGCCCTGCGCGGCAGCCGGGAGGGTCTGGCCAGGACCGAAAGACGGGCCCTACGCGGCGGCCGCCCGGACCGCTTCCATGATGTGGGGGTGGCGGAAAGTGAACCCGGAGTCCAGCAGTCGCCGCGGGATGACCCGCTGGCTGCCCAGGACGTCACCGGCGAACTCACCGAGGGCGATCCGCAGCACCGGCGCCGGGACGGGGAAGAGCGTGGGCCGGTTCAGCACCTTGCCCATCACGGCGGTGACCTCGCGGTTGGTGACCGGTTCCGGGGCCGTGAGGTTGACCGGTCCGGCCAGGTCCTCGGTGTCGAGGAGATGGCGGAGCGCCGCGATGTGGTCCTCCAGGGAGATGAAGCTCCAGTACTGGCTGCCGTCGCCGAGCCGCCCGCCCAGGCCGAGCCGGAAGACCGGGAAGAGCCGGCCCCAGGCGCCGCCCGCGCGCGCCACGACCAGACCGGTGCGCGCGAAGACGGTGCGGATCCCCGCGTCCTGGGCCGGTTTCGCGGCGTCCTCCCAGGCCACACAGACCTCCGGCAGGAAACCGTGGCCGGCCGGCGCGCTCTCGTCCGTGCGCCGGTCGCCGGTGTCGCCGTAGTAGCCGATGGCGCTGCCGCACACGAGGACCCGCGGCGGGGTGTCCATGGCGGCGAGAGCCGTCGCGAGGGTGCGGGTGCCCAGCACCCGGCTGTCGCGGATCTCCTGCTTGTAGGCGGCCGTCCAGCGGTGGTCACCGACGCCGGCGCCGGCCAGATGGACCACCGCCTCGCAGCCGGCCAGCCCGGCGGTGTCGATCTCCTGGCGTCCGGGGTCCCAGCGCACCTCGTCGGCGGCCGTGGGCGCCCGCCGTACGAGCCGGACGACGTCATGGCCATCCGTGCGCAGGGACCGTACGAGCGCCGTGCCGATGAGTCCGGTCGAGCCGGTGATCGCGATCCGCATGGAGCCATACTGCCCGCAGTGGCGGGCCGGTGGCGGCACCCGGGGCCGGATCGCGCCTCCCGGCCCGGAAGGCGCTATGGCCGGAAGCGGTCCCAGAGGGTGGGGAAGCGCTCCGCCATGGCCCGCTCGTCGTCGAAGTCGAGGTAGGCGCCGAGCGGTTCGCGGGGCGGCGGGGGCAGCTCCAGGTCCGGCATCACCCCGCCGGTCATCTGCTCGTACGCCTCGTCGGCCGCGTAGCCCAGCTCCTCGGCGTCCCCGTCCACCGACTCGTCGAAGTCGTCCACCAGTTCGGCGAGCTGGTCCGGGTCGTGCAGCCCGCCCTCGAAGACCTCCCGGCCCTGGCCGATCAGCCAGCAGCGGAAGTAGTCGAAGGCGTCATCGCTGGCGCCGCCCAGCATCACCGAGGCGGCGGCCCACAGATCCCAGGAGTACGCCCGGTTGTAGCGGGCCTCGAAGTGGCGGGCGAAGTCCACGACCGCGTCCGGGTCGAGCGCGAGCAACCGCTCGACCAGTGCGTCGGCCTGCTCCTCGGGATCGCCCTCGGCGGCCTCGCGGGAGGCGTCGATCAGCTCCCAGAACTCCGTCTCGTCCATCACCGCTCCAGCATCTGCCCTGCCGGCGCCCGTCGCATGCGGAGTCCCCCGGATGCGACGGGGTCGTTATCCGGAATGATGACGCGCTGCCCGGCAGGGTGACGGGGTGTTCGGACCGCGGCTCGCGCACCCCGGTCGGTGATCCGTCTTGTGACCGTCCCAAGAATCACTCGTTGGAAGGCGTGCAACGGACAACGACCGCATATCCCTCATTTCGCGAAGGGCTGTTCCAGGCCATGCCCATGGACGAACGCACCCGGGCCGATGTCGAACGGGCCGAGGCGGCCATCGTCGAGCACTATCCACGGCTCGTCCGCCTCACCTACCTCGTACTGCCCCCGTCGATGGGCCGCCACCGCCGGGTCCTGACCGCACACGGTCTGGTCCAGCGCGCCCTGCCCCGGACCCGGCTGCGCCGCCCGGACGGCGGGCTGCCGGCGCAGCGCGGCCCGGCCCCCGAGTCCGGCTACGACCTGGTCCGCCAACGGGCCCTGCGGCTGGCGCTGGCGTACGAGGGACAGCCGGGCCGGGTACTGCCGGCGCTGCCCCTGGTCTGGGGGCTGCGACTGTTCCCGCGGGCCGGCGGCGCCGATGAACTCGCCCTGGACCAGGCGCTGTCCGCCGTCCCGGCAGCGGTACGGGCCGCCCTCGGGCTGTGGCATCTGGAAGGTCTGGACGAGGACGCCGCGCGCGCGGTGCTGGCGCGGGCCGGGGCCGGGGAACCGGACGCGGCGCAGCGGGCGGCCGCGCAGCTGGACCTGGAGACCGGGGCCGGTGCGGCGGCCCTGCTGGGCTCGGGGGAGTTCGACCCGTGCATGGTGCAGACCCGGCCGACGGATCTGCTGCGCCGCCGGCAGCGGGTGCGGGTGGTGGCCGCGGTGGCGGTCGTACTCGCGATCGGTGCGGCGGTGGCCGGGGCCTGGCCCGGCACGGCGGACCGACCGGCCCAGTCCGCCGCGCAGCAGGCGCTGGACCCGGACCGGCTGCTGCGCACCCCCAACGAGCGGTGGGCGGACACCGCCCGGATCGACTTCACCGCCTGGCCCGTCCGCGGCCGGCAGGCCGGCGACCGCAAGCTGCTGGCACGGGCGCTGCGGGTCTGGGCGGCGCCGCCCCCCGACACCCGGATCAGGGCGGCCGCGGACACCTCCACCCGGCCGCCCGACCATCCTCCGCAGCTGCTGTACGCCGGACTGATCGACAACGTCATGGTGGTGGTCCTGCACGACGGGGAGCGCCTGGTCCGCTACGCCGAGCCCGAAGACGCCACGCCCACCCTGCACTTCGCCCGGGTCGACGCCGCGGACCTGACGACCGGTGCGGCGCTGGTGATCGGGCGCGGCAACGGCTGGATGCGCTATCTGCTCGCGCCGTGGATCTCGGAGATCACCACCCGGGATCTGCTGACCCCGGCCGCCCCGCCGCACGGGCTGCATGTCGCCCCCGACGGTGTCACCGACCGCATCCCGCTGCCGCCCGCGACGGGGGCCGGCTGCGGGCGCTGGCCGGTGGCCCAGTTGCGGCCCTCGACACGGATCGTGGCAGCCGGCCCCGACACCGCCTTCCTGGTCGCCGACCTCGACGACCTCGTCCCCGCCCACCTCGCCTCCGGGCCCCCGCCGTCCCCTGGCGCGGCCGGGGTGCCGACCGGGGCGACCGGTGCGCCCGCGCTGCGGAACTGGGCCCGTACGGCCTGCTCGCTCGGGTCGCTGCGGGGCGCCGGCGTACGGTCCGTCAACACCTGGGAGTTCGCCCGGCAGCAGCTGCCGGAGGACGGCGGCAGCGCGGCCTGGGTGTGCACCCGCGCCGACACCTGGCGCGGGCCCGGCAGCGTGACGCTGCGGTTCCTGCCGCCCGCCGCGCACCCGGCCGACCCCGGGCGGATCGCCGGACGGGCCGGGAACACCGCTGCCTGCAGCCGCTTCGGGCCCCAGGTGGTCGGGGACCTCCACTGGCAGGCGAAGTCCGGGAAGTGGTACCTGCTCGCGGCCGGCAGCCCGGGGGTCGGCGGACTGGACGCCACGGGCGGCGTCCGCGCCACCGCCGAGGAGAACACCCTCGCCACACCGGCCGGGCCGGACGCCCCGGCGGAGGTCACCGGGCGGCTGCGGGCCGGAGGGAGCGTACGGGCGCCGCATCCGTAACCGGTGGACGGATTGCCGGGCACTGCCCGCGGAATCCGGACAGAAGGTGTCGGGTATCGCTGTCAGGGTCGCCGTGCAGCACGAGAAGGCACCTGACAGCGAGGAGTGGCGTACGTGACCGGACAGAAGGAACTGGCGGGACGGGTGGCCCTGGTCGCCGGGGCGACCCGGGGCGCGGGCCGGGCCATGGCGGTGGAGCTGGGCCGGGCCGGCGCCCTGGTCTATGTGACCGGCCGGACCACCCGGGAGCGGACGAGCGAGGTCGGCCGGCCCACGGAGACGATCGAGCAGACCGCGGAGCTGGTGACCGCGGCGGGCGGCACCGGCATCGCCGTACCGACCGACCATCTGGATCCCGCCCAGGTCAAGGCGCTGACCGAGCGCATCGACCGGGAGCAGGGCCGGCTGGACGTGCTGGTCAACAGCCTCTGGGGCGGCGACCGGCTGATCGAGTTCGACACCAGGCTGTGGGACATCGATCTGGAGAACGGGCTGCGGATGTTCCGGCTCGGCATCGACAGCCACATCATCACCAGCCATTACGCCCTGCCGCTGCTGATCCGGCGGCCCGGCGGCCTGGTCGTCGAAATCACCGACGGCACCGCCACCTTCAACCGCCGCTACCGCGAAAACCTCTGCTTCGACCTCACCAAGAACGCCCCGCACCGCATCGCCTTCGGCCTCGCCGCCGAGCTCAGGGAACACGGCGGCACGGCGGTCTCGCTCACCCCCGGCTTCCTGCGGTCCGAGGAGATGCTGGACCACTTCGGGGTGACGGAGGAGACCTGGCGCGACGCGGTGGCGCAGGAACCGCACTTCGCCATCGCCGAGTCGCCGGCCCTGATCGCCCGCGGGCTGCGGGCGCTGGCCGCCGACCCCGACAAAGCACGCTGGAGCGGGCAGTCGCTCTCCAGCGGACAGCTGGCGAAGGAGTACGACTTCACGGACACGGACGGGTCCCGGCCTGACGGGTTCGGGTACTTCGAGGAGGTCGTCTTCGGGGCCAAGGAGGGGAGCGCGGCGGACTATCGCTAGTCCCCCGAGGGGGCGCGCGGTCATGTGTACAGCGCGGCGGTTCGGTGGGCGGCCGTGGCGAAGCGGGCACGGAGCTCGGGGGGCGCGAGTATTTCGCCCTCCGGGCCCAGCGCCAGCAGCTGGGCGTAGGCGACGTCGGCGGACTCCACGGCGAGGGTGACGGTCAGCCGGCCCTGTGCGTCGGGGCCGCCCTCGGACTGCGCCCGGGCGATCGCCTCGCGGGCCGCGGTGCGTTCGGTGACGTACGGCAGCCGGCGGATGCCGCTTGCGGAGAGCCGCAGCACGATCTCCTCCCGGAGGATTGACCGGGTGAACTGCGATGCCCGCTCTGCCCAGAACGCCGGGAGGTCGAAGGTCCCGTCGCGGGTGAACCGTTCGCGGGCGGCCTCGGTCCCGGCGTCCTCGGCCCCGGAGGCGCTGTCGTGCTCCGCGACCGCCACGGCGGTGAACCGGTCGACCCGGTAGACGCGGTAGTCCCCCTGCGTACGTGCCGCCAGATACCAGACCCCCGCCTTCAGCACGAGGCCGTACGGCTCCAACTCCCGCTCCACCTCGGTGTCCTTGCGGAGGTAGCGGGCGGTGATCCTGCGGTCGTCCCAGACCGCGTCGGCGATCTCGGGCAGCAGGGCGGGAGTCTCGGGCTCCTGATACCAGGCGGGGGCGTCGAGATGGAAGCGCTGGGCGACGCCCGTCGCGGCATCCCGCAGCTCGGGCAGCAGGGCGGCGGAGACCTTCAGCCGGGCCGCGGACGCGGCGTCCGCGAGCCCCATCTCACGTAGTGCGGACGGCACTCCGGACAGGAAGAGCGCCTCCGCCTCGCTGCGGCCGAGGCCGGTGAGGCGGGTGCGGTAGCCGCCGATGAGGCGGTAGCCGCCCGCGCGGCCGCGGTCCGCGTAGACGGGCACGCCCGCCTCGGACAGCGAGAGGACGTCGCGGGCGACCGTCCGCTCCGATACCTCCAGCTCCCGCGCCAGTTCGGCCGCCGTCATCGACGGCCGTGCCTGGAGGAGCAACACCATCTTGATCAGCCGGGCTGCGCGCATGGGGCCATGATGCCGGGGGCCACTGACAGTGGCCGTTGACGTGCGTCTTTGTCTGCGGGTTCGTTGTGGCTGGGCGCGCAGTTCCCCGCGCCCCTGTTTGGGCGCCGTGCGTGGTTTGGTGCGGTGCCGTGGTGGCTTGCGCCTTTGCGGCTGGCGCCGTTGCGGGTTGCGTGGGTGCCGCGGGGGCCGGAGGGGACGCACCGGGACCCGTCCTCGGCGCGGGCGACGCGGCTGCGTGCGTTTGATTGCCCCGGTGTTTGCTCCGGTCCTGCGGGCGGGCCCCGGTACATCCCCTCCGACCGTCCAGCGTTGCCGTCTGCCGGACGGTGGCACCGCGCGTCACGGCCACGACTCGGCCGCGCCCAGGCTGCGAGGTCGGCCATTTCCCTGCCAAGGGGAGGCCGTACGTGTCCCGTAACGGTCATCGGTATGGCGGGTCAGTCGCGCATGGACGGAGGTCGGAGGGGATGTCCGGTGAGCCGCCCGCAGGACCCGGAGCGAACGACGGGGTGATGAACCTGTGGGACCCGCGTCGCCCGCGCCGAGGACGGGTTACCGGGCGTCCCCTCCGACCCACCACCCACCAACCGAAGGCGCACGACGCCCAGCCCACGGCAAACCCGCAAGCGGCCACAAGGAAATCCCGGCCCGGCCGTAGTCAGGGCGTGACCGGCCGGGCCGGTGGTGGGATCCCGTGCGGAGGCTCCGGGCGCGGGAAGGTGGCCTCCGCACGGGGGATCGGTGTGCCCCCGAGGGGGCGCGGGGCGGCCGGCCGGCGCCCCTGCAGGCCGCGGCGCGGCCCGTGGCTCAGAGGCCGTAACGCTCCTTGGCCTCCTTGACGGCCTCCGGCTTGACCTCGCCGCGGCGGGCGAGGGCGGCCAGGGCCTGGACGACGACCGACTGGGGGTCGACGCCGAAGTGGCGGCGGGCCGCCTCGCGGGTGTCCGAGAGGCCGAAGCCGTCGGTGCCGATGGAGGTCCAGTCCTGCTCGACCCAGGGGGCGATCTGGTCGGGAACCGCGCGCATCCAGTCGCTCACCGCGACGACCGGGCCGGGGGCGCCGGCCAGCGCGCGGGTGACGTACGGGATGCGGTCCTCGCCATCCAGACGGGCGGCATCGCACTCCAGGGCGTCGCGGCGCAGCTCCGTCCAGGACGGGGCCGACCAGACGTCCGCCGCCACGCCCCAGTCGGCGGCCAGCAGCTGCTGCGCTTCCAGGGCCCAGTGGATGGCGGTGCCGGAGGCGAGCAGCTGGAGCTGCGGGCTGTCGGCCTCGGGCCGGGTGCCCTCGTTGAAGCGGTACAGGCCCTTGAGGATGCCCTCTTCGACGCCCTCCGGCATGGCCGGCTGGACCTTGGTCTCGTTGTAGACCGTGAGGTAGTAGAAGACGTCCTCGGCGTCCGGGCCGTACATCCGGCGCAGGCCCTCCTTGACGATGACCGCGACCTCGTAGGCGAAGGCCGGGTCGTAGGAGAGCGCCGCCGGGTTGGTGGAGGCGATCAGGTGCGAGTGGCCGTCGGCGTGCTGGAGGCCCTCGCCGGTCATCGTGGTGCGGCCGGCGGTCGCGCCGATGACGAAGCCGCGGCCCAACTGGTCGGCCAGCGCCCAGAACTGGTCGGCGGTGCGCTGCCAGCCGAACATCGAGTAGAAGATGTAGAAGGGGATCATCGGCTCGCCGTGCGTCGCGTACGAGGTCGCGGCGGCGGTGAAGTCGGCCAGCGAACCGGCCTCGGTGATGCCCTCGTTGAGGATCTGGCCGTCCTTGGCTTCCTTGTACCAGAGCAGCTGATCGCGGTCGACCGGGTCGTACGTCGCGCCCTTGGGGGAGTAGAGGCCGGCCGTCGGGAAGAGCGACTCCATGCCGAAGGTACGGGCCTCGTCGGGGACGATGGGGACCCAGCGCTTGCCGGTCTCCTTGTCCCGCATCAGGTCCTTGATCAGCCGGACGAACGCCATGGTGGTGGCGATCTCCTGGCTGCCGGAGCCCTTCTTCAGCGCGTCGAAGCTCTTGTCGGCGGGCATCGGCAGCGGCTTGGCGACGACCTTGCGGGCGGGCGCCGGGCCGTCGAGGGCGGCGCGCCGTTCGCGCAGGTAGACCATCTCGGGGGAGTCGTCGGCGGGGCGCCAGTACGGGACCTGGTCGCCCTCCAGCGCGCTGTCCGGGATGGGGAGTTCAAGCACGTCACGCATGGTGCGGAACTCCGCCATGGTGAGCTTCTTCATCTGGTGGTTGGCGTTGCGGGACTCGAAGCCCGCGCCGAGGGTGTAGCCCTTGACGGTCTGCGCCAGGATGACGGTCGGCGCGCCCTGGTGCTCGACGGCGGCCTTGTAGGCGGCGTAGACCTTGCGCGGCTCGTGGCCGGCCCGGGAGGTCTGGAACAGCTCCAGCAGCTTGGCGTCGGACAGCCGGCCGGCGAGGGCCTTGAGGGACTCGTTGGCGCCGAAGAAGTGCTCGCGCAGGTAGGCGGCGTCGCGGGTGGCGTAGGTCTGGAACTGCGCGTCGGGGGTCTCGCCCAGGCGCCGGATCAGGGCGCCGTCGGTGTCGAGGGCGAAGACCTCGTCCCAGGCGCGGCCCCACAGCGACTTGACGACGTTCCAGCCGGCCGCGCGGAACTGGGCCTCCAGCTCCTGCACGATCTTGAAGTTGGGGCGGACCGGACCGTCGAGGCGCTGCAGGTTGCAGTTGATGACGAAGGTCAGGTTGTCCAGGCCCTCGCGGCCGGCCAGCGCCAGGGCGGCGGTCGACTCGGGCTCGTCCATCTCGCCGTCGCCCAGGAAGGCCCAGACGTGGGAGTTGGCGGTGTCCTTGATGCCGCGGTGCTCCAGGTAGCGGTTGAAGCGCGCCTGGTAGATCGCGGAGAGCGGGCCGAGGCCCATGGAGACGGTGGGGAACTCCCACAGCCAGGGCAGCCGCCGCGGGTGCGGGTAGGAGGGCAGGCCCTCGCCGCCGGTCTCCTGGCGGAAGCGGTCGAGGTGGTCCTCGGTGAGGCGGCCTTCGAGGAAGGCGCGGGCGTAGACGCCGGGGGAGGCGTGGCCCTGGATGTAGAGCTGGTCGCCGCTGCCGTCGCCCTCCTTGCCGCGGAAGAAGTGCTGGAAGCCGGTCTCGTAGAGCCAGGCGGCGGAGGCGAAGGTGGCGATGTGGCCGCCGAGGCCCAGCGCGGAGCCGCGGGTGACCATCGCGGCGGCGTTCCAGCGGTTCCACGCGGTGATCCGGGCCTCCATCGCCTCGTCGCCCGGGAAGTCGGGCTCGGCGGAGGTCGGGATGGTGTTGACGTAGTCCGTCTCCAGGAGGGACGGCAGGGCGGTGCCCTCGGTGCGCGCGGTGTGCTCAAGGGCACGGCGCATGAGGTACGCGGCGCGATGCGGGCCCGCTGCCTTGGTGACGGCGTCGAGCGACTCGCGCCACTCGGTCGTCTCCTCGGGGTCGCGATCCGGGAGCTGGTCGAGCTGGCTGTACGGCAGGCGCACGGGATCGGGCATGGGTGGCCCCTTTCCGGACGGGAGATAGCTCGGGGGTGCCGTCGCGATCGGGCCGCGTCCTCAGGGTGGACGGCGGCCTCGACGACACCCCCTACGAGTTCGGCAGGCAGGGTTGTCGCGCCCCGAGGGAGGACGATACGCCTCTGATCGATGATCGATCAACGCTCAACGAAGGAAAAACCGCAGGTCGGCACGGGGTGCCGCGTTTTCGGGCACCGCGTGCCAGCCCGGAGAGGGGGTTTCCGCGCCCTCCCGGCGCCGCCTCAGACCCGGGGTGCGCAGCTCAACACATGCGACTTGAGCAGGGCACCGATCTTCGGATCACGCCGCCGGAACGCGTCCACGATCTCCTGGTGGTCCTGGGCGTGCGAGCGCGGCTCCGGGCTGAACCAGCGGATCGACAGCGTCGTCCAGACCTCGATGCCCAGCGACTCCCAGGTGTGCAGCAGTACGGAGTTGCCGGCCGCGCGCACGATCTCCCGGTGGAAGGCCACGGTGTGCCGCACCTGCGCCTCCCCGTCACCGGCCAGATCCGCCTCGCGCAGCGCCGCCACCTCCCGCTCCAGCGCCGCGGTGTTCTCGGCCAGCCGCCCCGCGGCCAGCTCGGCGGCCACCTGCTCCAGCCCGGCCCGCACCGGGTAGCTCTCCTTGAGGTCGTCGGCGGTCAGATTCCGTACCCGCACGCCCTTGTTCGGCGCCGACTCGATCAGCTGGAGCGACTCCAGCTCGCGCAGCGCCTCCCGTACGGGCGTCTGGCTGACCTCCAGCTCCACCGCGATCCGCCGCTCCACGATCCGCTCACCCGGCTGCCAGCGGCCGCTGACGATCCCCTCCAGGATGTGCTCGCGGATCTGCTCGCGCAGCGAATGGACGACCGGCGGGGTCATGAGGTGCTCCGTAAGTTGCGGGCGGTGACAGAGGGCCATTATCCGGGAGGCGCGCGGGGGGCCTGTCAAAAGCCGCGAGGTGGACGCGCACCCCGGCACGGGCCCGGGGTGCGCAAAAGGGCCGGCCCCGGCTCGTACGAACCGGGGCCGGCCCCTAGGACACGCCTGCTGCGCGACTGCCGGGACTCAGAGACCGATCTCGGTCTCGAACTCGGCGGCCTCCAGGATCTGCTTGACCGTGGTCAGGTAGCGGGCGGCGTCGGCGCCGTCCACCAGACGGTGGTCGTAGGAGAGCGCCAGGTAGGTCATGTCGCGCACCGCGATGGTCTCGCCGAGGTCCGGGTGGTTGATGACCACCGGGCGCTTGACGGTGGCACCGATGCCCAGGATGCCGACCTGGTTCGGGGGCACGATGACGGTGTCGAACAGGGCGCCGCGCGAACCGGTGTTGCTGATGGTGAAGGTCGCACCGGACAGCTCGTCCGGCGTGATCTTGTTCGCGCGGACCTTGCCCGCCAGGTCCGCCGTCTTGCGGGCGATACCGGCGATGTTGAGGTCACCGGCGTCCTTGATGACCGGGGTCATCAGGCCCTTCTCCGCGTCCACCGCGATACCGACGTTCTCGGTGTCGAAGTAGGAGATGGTGCCCTCGTCCTCGTTGATCCGGGCGTTGATGACCGGGTGGGCCTTCAGCGCCTGGACCGCGGCCTTGACGAAGAACGGCATCGGGGAGAGCTTGACGCCCTCACGCTGCGCGAACGCGTCCTTGGCCTGGTTGCGCATCCGCATGATCTTGGTGATGTCCACCTCGACCACGGAGGTCAGCTGCGCCTGGCTGTGCAGGGCCTTCATCATGTTGTCGCCGATGACCTTGCGCATCCGCGGCATCTTGACGGTCTGACCGCGCAGCGGCGACGCCTCGATGGCCGGAGCCTTCGACACGGCCGGGGCGGCGGCGGCCGGCGCGGCGGCCTTGGCGGCCTCGGCGGCGGCGATGACGTCCTGCTTGCGGATACGGCCACCGACGCCGGTGCCCTTGACCGTGGCGAGGTCGACACCGTTCTCGGCGGCGAGCTTGCGCACCAGCGGGGTGACGTACGCGCCCTCACCGGCGGCCGGAGCCGGGGCGGCGGGGGCGGCGGCCGGGGCGGCCGGAGCCGGCGCGGGAGCCGGAGCCGGAGCGGCCGGGGCGGCGGGCGCCGGAGCGGCAGCAGCCGGAGCCGGTGCCGGGGTGGGCTCCGGGGCGGGAGCGGCGGCGGGGGCCGGGGCGGCCGGAGCCGGCGCGGCGGCCGGGGCGGCACCCGCGGCACCGATGACGGCGAGCTTGGCGCCGACCTCGGCGGTCTCGTCCTCACCGACCACGATCTCCAGCAGGGTGCCGGAAGCCGGGGCGGGGATCTCGGTGTCGACCTTGTCGGTGGAGACCTCCAGCAGCGGCTCGTCGGCCGACACCTCCTCGCCGACCTCCTTCAGCCAGCGGGTGACGGTGCCCTCGGTGACGCTCTCGCCGAGCGCGGGGAGGACGACGTCGGTGCCCTCGGCGCCGCCCGCGGGGGCAGCGGCGGGGGCAGGGGCCTCGGCCGCGGGGGCCGGGGCGGGCTCGGGCTGCGCCTCGGCCGCGGGGGCCTCGGCGGCGGCGGGCGCCGGAGCGGCAGCCGGCGCACCGGTGCCGTCGTCGATGACGGCCAGCTCGGCGCCGACCTCCACGGTCTCGTCCTCGGCCACCTTGATGGCGGTCAGGACGCCGGCGGCCGGGGCCGGGATCTCGGTGTCGACCTTGTCGGTCGACACCTCGAGCAGCGGCTCGTCGGCCTCGACGCGCTCACCCTCGGCCTTGAGCCAGCGAGTGACGGTGCCCTCGGTGACGCTCTCGCCGAGCGCCGGCAGGGTTACGGAAACCGCCATGGTTTCAGTTGCTCCTTACAAGTGTGGTGCGGATGTGGTCGCGCCCGGGACTGGGGTCAGTCGTGGGAGTGGAGAGGCTTGCCGGCCAGGGCCAGGTGGGCCTCGCCGAGCGCCTCGTTCTGCGTCGGGTGCGCGTGCACGAGCTGCGCAACCTCGGCCGGCAGGGCCTCCCAGTTGTAGACCAGCTGGGCCTCACCGACCTGCTCGCCCATACGGTCACCGACCATGTGGACGCCGACCACGGCACCGTCCTTGACCTGGACGAGCTTGATCTCGCCCGTGGTCTTGAGGATCTTGCTCTTGCCGTTGCCCGCGAGGTTGTACTTGAGAGCGACGACCTTGTCGGCGCCGTACAGCTCCTTGGCCTTGGCCTCGGTGATACCCACCGAAGCGACCTCGGGGTGGCAGTACGTCACGCGCGGCACGCCGTCGTAGTCGATCGGCACGGTCTTCTGACCGGCCAGCCGCTCCGCCACCAGCATGCCCTCGGCGAAGCCGACGTGCGCGAGCTGGAGGGTGGGAACGAGGTCACCGACGGCCGAGATGGTCGGCACGTTGGTCTGCATGTACTCGTCGACCAGGACGTAGCCGCGGTCCATCGCGACGCCCTGCTCCTCGTAGCCGAGGCCCGCCGAGACCGGCCCGCGGCCGATCGCGACCAGCAGCACCTCGGCCTCGAAGGTCTTGCCGTCGGCCAGGGTGACCTTGACGCCGTCGGCGGTGTACTCGGCCTTGTCGAAGAAGGTGCCGAGGTTGAACTTGATGCCGCGCTTGCGGAAGGCCCGCTCCAGCAGCTTGGAGCTGTTCTCGTCCTCGACCGGGACGAGGTGCTTGAGGCCCTCGATGACGGTCACGTCGGTGCCGAAGGACTTCCACGCGGAGGCGAACTCGACGCCGATGACGCCGCCGCCCAGCACGATCGCGGACTTCGGCACGCGGTCCAGCGTGAGCGCGTGGTCCGAGGAGATGATGCGGTTGCCGTCGATGTCCAGGCCCGGCAGCGACTTCGGCACCGAGCCGGTCGCCAGCAGGACGTGGCGGCCCTGGACACGCTGGCCGTTCACATCGACGGAGGTCGGGGAGGACAGCCGGCCCTCGCCCTCGATGTAGGTCACCTTGCGGGAGGCGACCAGCCCCTGGAGGCCCTTGTACAGGCCAGAGATGACCTCGTCCTTGTACTTGTGGACGCCCGCGATGTCGATGCCCTCGTACGAGGTCTTGACACCGAACTGGGCGGCCTCACGAGCCTGATCCGCGATCTCACCGGCGTGCAGCAGCGCCTTGGTGGGGATGCAGCCGTTGTGCAGGCAGGTGCCGCCGAGCTTGTTCTTCTCGATCAGGGCGACGTCCAGGCCCAGCTGCGCCCCGCGCAGGGCAGCGGCGTAACCACCGCTACCGCCTCCGAGGATCACTAGGTCGAAAACGGTGCTGGCGTCGTTCGCCACGTCACGTCCTCCATGCATGGGTACGCCGGAGCCGGTCTCCAATGACCGGACGGCGGCTGTGGTTCGGCCGCTTTTACTTCGGCCCTGGGTAAGGGGGGCCCTGTCCTGCCGAGAACCCATCTTCGCACTTGTTCCACGAAGCCGGGACGGCGGGCCGGGCTGTGGGACGGCGATCGGCCGCCCCGTACGGGTTACTGAGGCGTACGGAATATGCGGCACCGCGCGGCATCACCGGGGCAGGGGCGGTGGCCGGAAACGCGTGGACGTACGGATTTCGTCGAGGGCGAACGCGGGACGGCCGCGCGGCGCACCCGTGCCGACGGCCCCGGGCGGGCTGCCCGGGGCCGTGGCGGATATCACGGGCGACGGCGGGGAAGGCCCCGGCGCGGCCCGTCAGCCCAGGTCGCCCGCGGCGGTGCGCTCGGCGAGCCGGACCAGGGTGCGCACCGCGGAGCCGGTGCCGCCCTTGGGGGTGTAGCCCCAGGGTGCGCCCTCGTGGAAGGCCGGGCCCGCGATGTCCAGGTGGGCCCAGGTGATGCCCTCGCCGATGAACTCCTTCAGGAACAGTCCGGCGACCAGGCCGCCGCCCATCCGCTCGCCCATGTTGGCGAGGTCCGCGACCGGGGAGTCCATGCCCTTGCGCAGCTCGGACGGCATCGGCATCGGCCAGGACTGCTCGCCGGCCTCCTCCGCGATCTCGTGGACCGCGGTACGGAAAGCGTCGTCGTTGGCCATGATCCCGAAGGTGCGGTGGCCCAGCGCCAGCACCATCGCGCCGGTCAGGGTGGCGACGTCCACGATCGCGTCCGGCGACTCCTCCGAGGCGCGGGTCAGCGCGTCGGCCAGCACCAGCCGGCCCTCGGCGTCGGTGTTGAGCACCTCGACGGTCTTGCCGCTGTACATGGTCAGGACGTCACCGGGACGGGTGGCGGAGCCGGACGGCATGTTCTCGGCGAGCGCCAGCCAGCCGGTGAGGTTCACCGCCAGGCCCAGCCGGGCGGCGGCCACGACCGTGGCGAACACCGCGGCCGCACCGCTCATGTCGCACTTCATGGTCTCGTTGTGGCCGGCCGGCTTGAGCGAGATGCCGCCCGAGTCGTAGGTGATGCCCTTGCCGACCAGCGCCAGGGTCTTGTCGGCCTTGGGGTGGGTGTACGCGATCCGCACCAGCCGCGGCGGGGCCTGCGAGCCCTGGCCGACGCCCATCAGGCCGCCGTAGCCGCCCTTCTTGAGCGCCTTCTCGTCGAGCACCTCGACCTTGAGGCCGAACTCCTTGGCCGCCGCCTGCGCCTCGGCCGCGAAAGTCTTCGGGTCGAGGTCGTTGGGCGGCATGTTGATCAGGTCGCGGGCGCGGTTGACCTCGGCGGCCAGCGCCTCGGAGCGCGCGGCGGCGGCCTTGAAGTCCTTGTCGCGCGGCTTGGTGCCGAGGAGCGCGACCTCCCCGAGCGGCGCCGACTTGGCGTCGTTCTTCTTGCCGCCCTTGCCGTTCGCGGCGCCGTTGTCGCGCTTCGCGGCGTAGGAGTACGCGCCGAGCAGCGCGCCCTCGCCCACCGCGGCGGCCGCCTCGGCGTCCTCGACGGGCAGCGCGAAGCCGGCCTTCTTGCTGCCGGTCAGCGCGCGGGCGGCGCTGCCCGCGGCGCGCCGCAGCGCCTCGTGGCCGAAGCCGTCGCCCTTGGCCGGCGCGTCACCGAGGCCGACCGCCAGCACGACCGGCGACTTGAGGCCGTCCGCGGCGGGCAGCTTGGTCACCTCGCCCTCGGCACCACTCGCACCGAGGGTCTCCAGCACGGCGGCGAGCTTGCCGCCGAAGGCCTTGTCCACGGCTTCCGCGCCGGGGGCGACAACGACGCCCTTGGCGCCCTTGGCCACGCCGACGACGACGGCATCCGCGCGCAGCGTCGCGGCGGAAGAAGTACTGAGGGTCAGTGCAGTCACGGTGATGAGGGTCCTGTTCCGTCCGGGGAATCCGTCTGCGCGCAGCGCGCTGCTCCGGCTGAGCCTACGCTCGGCGGCGCCACAAGGCCCGTCCGATAGCACACCGGCACATAACGGTGCCCCGGCGGTTGCCGGCATACCGGGTGAACTGCCCTTCCGGACACGTCAGTTGAGTAGGTGTAAGGGGTCGCCGGGGCAGGCTAACCGAGCGTCAGCACGACCAGCGCCGCGAGCCCCGCGCTCTCCGCGAGCGCCCCGAACACATCACCGGTCACCCCGCCGAACCGCCGCCGGCAGTGCCGCAGCAGCAACTCGCCCAGCCCCAGGCCGCACAGCGCCGCGAGCCCGGCGTGCAGCGCGCCGTACGGGCCGAAGCCGGCGCCGGCGGCCGCGCATCCGGCGGCCACCAGCACCGCACACAGCAGCGCCGCCCGCACCGGGACGGTGCCCGCGACCGCCGCGCCGAGTCCCTCCGGGCGGGCGGCCGGCACCCCCGCGCGAGAGGCGAGGGCCAGCGCGCAGCGGGCGGTGACCGCCGCGACGGCCGCCGCGACGGCGCCGTGCGCCCAGCCCGCCGCGTACCGCTCGGACAGCGCGGCCACCTGCGCCAGCAGCGTGAACAGCAGCGTGATCACCCCGAACGGGCCGATGTCGGACTGCTTCATGATGCGCAGCGCGTCCTCGGCGGGCTTGCCGCTGCCCAGGCCGTCGGCGGTGTCGGCGAGCCCGTCCAGATGCAGCCCGCGGGTGAGGACGGCGGGCACCGCGGCGCTGCCGACGGCGGCGAGCAGCGGCCCGCCGCCGAGCACCAGCAGCGCCCCGCCGGCCGCGGCCGCGCACAGCCCGACCACCAGACCGGCCAGCGGTGCGCAGAGCATCCCGCCGCGCGCCGCCGCCCGGTCCCAGCGGGTGAGGCGGACCGGCAGCACGGTCAGCGTGCCGAACGCGAAGCGCAGGGCGTCGGACGGGGCCACGGGAGCGGGGGTCTCGGTCACCGCGGCAGGCTATCCGGGCGTCCGCCGCGTTTGACTGCCGGTTCCGGCCGCCCGGAGAGGGCCTAATGGTGGCTATGTGTCCTTACGCGACAAAGGGGAGCGGGTGGGATGGGCCACTGGTGGTACCGCAACATCGTCGAGCCGGGGAAGCTGCCGCTGCTGCTCGCCCTGGCCTCGTTCGTGCTGACCTTCCTGGTGACCCGGGCCGTCACCCGCCTCATCCGGGCGGGCAAGGGCCCGTTCCGCAACATCACCCCGGGCGGGGTCCATATCCACCATGTCGTCCCCGGCGTGGTGCTGATGGTCCTCGGCGGGTTCATCGCGCTGGCCGGCGGGCGGCGCGGCTTCGGCACCGGGGTCGCGGCGGTGGTCTTCGGGATCGGGGTGGGCCTCGTCCTGGACGAGTTCGCGCTCGTCCTGCACCTCGACGACGTGTACTGGACGGAGGAGGGCACCAAGAGCGTCGAGATCGTCATCCTCACCGTCGCGCTGGTCGCCCTGATCCTCGGCGGTTTCCTGCCGTTCGGCGTCAATGAACTGAGCCCCGACGAGGAGACCGACCGTCTGACGGTGGTGCGGACGGTGGCCGTCAACTTCCTCTTCGCGGTGATCGCCCTCGTCAAGGGCAAGGGCCGGATCGCGGTCGTCGGGGTGTTCGTGCCGTTCGTCGCGCTCTTCGGCGCGATCCGGCTGGCCCGGCCCCACTCGCCCTGGGCCCGGCGCTTCTACCGCAACCGGCCGAAGGCGCGGGCCCGTGCCCGGGTCCGCGCCGACCGTCACGACCGCCGCTGGTCGGGGCTGCGCCGCAAGGTCGAGAACTTCATCGGGGGTGCGCCGAGCCGCTGACCCGCTGCGCGTCGCCCGGCTTCCGCGGCGGCCACAGCTCCTGGAGCCCGCAGAGCACCAGCACCGCCAGCACCGCCGCGACATGCTCCTTGCCCGCCAGGTTGTTCTTGATCGACACCACCTCGACGACCATCGCCACCGCCACCGCGGCACAGGTGAACCAGGCGCGATAGCGCCAGCACACGAACACCGCCAGCCCCACCACGGCCGCCGACGGCCCGGTGTCGGTGACGTACTTGTCCGAGTCGGGCAGCCCGAGCGGGCTCACCGGGCCGATCCAGATGCCGATCCGGGCGTACATCGTCCCGGCGAGCGTGGCGAGGTAGGCGACGGCCAGCAGCTGCCGCCGGCCCACACAGATCTCGGCGATCCCGAAGACCACCAGGATCTGCGCCAGGGCGCCCCACACCGGCAGGTCCAGCGCGGGGACGAACAGCGACAGCGGGGTGCGCAGCAGCGCCAGCCACAGATGCTCATCGGCCTGTACGGAGCCGATGTTCTGGATCGTTTGGTAGCCCCAGGGCTGGTTCTGCACGAACTGGAAGACCAGGGTCAGGCCCACCGCGGTGAGCGTCAACGGGATCGCCCGCAGCCGCGAGGCGGCCAAAGCGGCCCGTACCGTCCGCAGCAGCGGGCCCCACTCGGCGCGCGCGGCGCGACGCAGGACGGGCATCCCTCCGCGGCCCGGCGCGGGTCCTTGCCGCCGCCCCGCCCCAGCGGAGGTCATCTCACGTTCTCCAGGTGCTTGCGGTTCAGCCACTTGGGCAGACCGGGGGCTTCCAGAAAGCCTTCCGCGCGGCCGGCGGCGATTCCGATGCGCAGCAAATCGGTGCTCTTTTCGAAAAGCATGTACCGCGGCTCCCAGATCGGCCGGTATTTCGCATTGGCGCGATAGAGCGATTCGATCTGCCACCACCGGGAGAAGAAGCTGAGCAGCGAGCGCCACAGGCGCAGCACCGGGCCCGCGCCGAGCCGCGATCCACGTTCGAAGACGGAACGGAACATCGCGAAGTTGAGCGAGAGCTGCGTGACCTCCACCTCTTTCGCCCGCTGGATCAGCTCCAGCACCATGAACTCCATCAGGCCGTTCTCGGAGTTCCGGTCCCGCCGCATCAGATCCAGCGAAAGGCCCTTCTCGCCCCACGGCACAAAGCTGAGCAGCGCCCGCAGTTCGCCTGCCTTCTCCCCGGCTTCCTCCCCGACGCTGCCGCTCCGGCATTCGAGCATCACGCAGCGCCCGTCCCCGGGATCGCCGAGCCGGCCCAGCGCCATCGAGAAACCGCGCTCCGTCTCCCCGTCGCGCCAGTCGTCGGCCAGCCGCAGCAGCCGGTCCATCTCCTCGGCCGGAATGTCCTCGTGGCGGCGGATCCGGACGGTGTAGCCGGCCCGCTCGATGCGGTTGTACGCCTGCCGTACGGTGCGCATCGCACGGCCGCCGAGGGTGAACTCCGCGGTGTCCACGATCGCTTCGTCGCCCAGCTCCAGCGCGTCCAGACCGTGCCGGGCGTAGATCGTGCCGCCCTCCTCGCTCGCCCCCATGACGGCCGGCGCCCAGCCGTGCTCCCGCGCCTCGGCCAGCCACCCCTCGATCGCCCCCGGCCAGGCCTCGGGGTCGCCCAGCGGATCGCCGGAGGCCAGCGACACCCCGCCCACCACGCGGTAGGTGACCGCGGCCTTGCCGCTGGGGGAGAACAGCACGCTCTTGTCACGCCGCAGCGCGAAGTAGCCCAGCGAATCGCGGTCGCCGTGCCGCGCCAGGAGGGCCCGCAGCCGCTCCTCGTCGTCCGCGGTGAGCGCCTCGGTGCTCCGTACCGAGCGGAAGGCCGCCCACAGGACCGCGACCAGCAGCAGCGTGCTCAGCACATTGATCGCGACATTGACCCAGTTCGGGGTGGCGATCTCCGGGAACGCGCGGTCGTCGGCGGCCAGCGACACCAGCCGCATCAGGCCGTAGCGCCAGCGCTGTACGAAGGTCGAGGAACCGGCCGCGGTATTGGTGACGGTCACCAGCAGCGCCGCGAGCAGCGAGGCGGCCAGCAGACCGCCGGCCGCGACCGCCGCCGCCAGTTTCGGGTTCGCGCGGTCGCCCTTCGCGGAGAACTCCCGGCGCCCGGCCACCAAGGCCACGGCGAACAGCGCGGTCAATACCAGCGACACCCAGTTCTGCACATGGCCACGGAACTCCGGGGCCGCCACCATCCCGAAGGCGAACAGCGCCGTCAGCAGCCCGGACAGCACCAGATTCAAAATCCAGGCCGCCCGCTTGCGCCGTCGCAGGGTGACGGACAGGAACAGCGAGAAGGCGGCGGAGGCGAAGCCCGCCGTCAGCAGATACGGAGTGAAGAATTCCGCGCTGTTGTGCCGGCGGATGTCATTGCCGAACGACACCCACACCGCACTCAGGAAATTGAGGAAGGTGACCGTGCGCAGATACCAGATGCCGAACGCGGCACCACGCTGCGACCATGAGCCGCGCGGGCGGCCTTCGTCCGGACTCAAGCGATGTCTCCCATAAATCGTGTAAAGCGCGATCTTATGGGGCGCCGCCGGTGGTCCGGTACGGGCGTGAAGTGAGCGCCCGGGTCCGGGCCCCCGCCCGGGCGCTTCCGTGGGAGCCGGCCACGGTGGGCCGGCCCCGGGTCAGTCGCGTACGGGCAGTTCCGCCGCCAGGGCCGCGGCCGCCTGCACCAATGGCAGGGCCAGCAGCGCCCCCGTCCCCTCACCCGCAGTGACGCCGTGGTCGAGCAGAGGGTTGAGTGCGATCCGGTCCAGGGCCTTCGCCTGTGCCGGCTCCCCGCTCGCCTGCCCGGCCAGCCACCAGTCCGGCGCCCGGAACGCCACCCGCTGCGCCACCAGCGCACAGGCCGCCGAAACCACCCCGTCGAGGATCACCGGGGTACGGCGCACCGCGCTCTGGAGCAGAAAACCGGTGATCGCGGTGAGATCCGCGCCGCCGACCGTGGCCAGCAGCTCCAGCTGGTCGCCGAGCACCGGACGGGCCCGCCGCAGGGCGTCGCGGATCGCCGCGCACTTGCGCATCCACGCCAAGTCGTCGATCCCCGCGCCGCCCCGTCCGGTGACCACCGAGGCGTCCGTCCCGCACAGCGCGGCGATCAGCGTGCTGGCCACCGTCGTGCCGCCGACGCTCAGATCACCCAGCACCACCAGATCGGTGCCGGCGTCCGCCTCCTCGTCCGCGATCGCCATCCCGGCCCGGAACGCCGCCTCGGCCTCCTCGGCCGTCAGCGCGTCCTCGACATCGATCCGTCCCGAACCCCGCCGCACGCGGTGCCGGGTGATCTCCTCGGGCAGCTCCGCCGGGTCGCAGTCCACCGCCAGGTCCACCACACGCAGCGGCACACCGGCGTTCCGCGCCAGCACCGCGGCCGGGCTCGCCCCGTCCAGCACGGCCCGTACGAGGTCTTGGGTGCCGCCGGCCGGCCGGGCCGAGACCCCCAGCTCCGCCACCCCGTGATCGCCCGCGAACAGCAGCACCCGCGGCTGTGCGACCGGCCGCACCGGCACCTGCTGCTGTGCGGCGGCCAGCCATTCGCCCAGTTCGTCGAGGCGGCCGAGGGCTCCCGGCGGCACGGCCAGCCGCGCCCGCCGCTCCTCGGCGTCACGGCGCACACCGCCGTCGGGGCGCTCGATCAGATGGGCGAAGTCATCGAGGTTCAGGGCGCTCATTGGGCGCAGATTACCGTCAACTCACCGCTGACGAGGCCCGCCGGGGGGAACGGGCCGCCGCGAACCGCACCTCGCACACCAGGGGCGTCAGCGCGCCCAGCACCGGCATCCGGCGGAGCCACCCCGCCGGGCCGACCTCGCGCACCGCGGCGATGCCCGGGTGCGCGCCGGCCACCCGCGGCAGCTCGGCCCGG
Source organism: Streptomyces sp. NPDC029466 (assembly GCF_055574515.1). Taxonomy (NCBI): domain Bacteria; kingdom Bacillati; phylum Actinomycetota; class Actinomycetes; order Kitasatosporales; family Streptomycetaceae; genus Streptomyces; species Streptomyces sp. NPDC029466. The sequence continues at coordinate 72,899 of NZ_JBVHZH010000023.1, read as the reverse complement.
TCCAGACTCCAGCGCACCGGACCCGGCCACCGGCCGCCGCCCGGCCCGGCGGCCCGCCGGGCCAGCGCCATCGTCCTCCGTGGCAGGGCGTCAAAGACCAGCGCACCACCGGGAAACCGCTCCGCACACGCCGCCAGCAGCGCACGCACCGCGGGCGGCGGCAGCCGCATCAGCACCCCCGGCGCGGTGACGACGACCCCGAGCTCCGGCTCCCGCACCGCGTCCAGCCAGCGGTGATCGGTCACCGCGCGGGCGACCGTACACCGCCGGGGACCGTCCGGCAGCAGCATCCGGCGCACCGCGGCGGTCTCGGGTGCCAGCACCGTCAGCCAGGTCAGCCGCCCGTTGTCCAGCCGCCAGAAACCGGTACCGAGCCCTTCCCCGAGCGCGACCACCGTCGCCTCCGGGTACCGCGCCAGGTAGCCGCGTACGGCCGCGTCGAAACGCCGCCCCCGCGCCCCCGGCTCACGGAGGGCCCCCGGCCCCCACCCGTCCGGCGCTGCCGTCTCGCTCCGCTCGGATTCGGTCACGGGTCAAGAGCACCCGGCGCCGCGCCCCTGGGCAAGCGGACACGGTGCCCACCGGCCCTCCGTCATCCACGCAGCGCAAGCGGCCACCGGCCGCAGGGCTTTCGTCCTCCCGCAGCGCCGCCGGACACCGGCCACCGGGCCTCCGTCCTCCCGCAGCGCGAGCGGCCACCGGCCGCAGAGTCTCCGTCAGCCCCGCAGTGCGACCGCCTGGCCCGCGACGACCAGCAGCACCTGCTCGCACTCCGCGCCGAACGCCGCGTTCAGCCGCCCCAGTTCGTCCCGGAACCGCCGGCCCGCCGGGGTCGCCGGGACGACCCCGGAGCCGACCTCGTTGCTGACCGCCACCACCCGCCGGTGCGTCGCGCGCACCGCCGCCACCAGTGCGTCGGTGCGCTCCTGCAGCGCCCGGCGGCCACCGGCCTCCCACGTCGCGTCGTCCCACGCCCCGACCTCGTCCATGACATGCGTCAGCCACAGCGCCAGACAGTCGATGAGCAGCGGTGACGCCTCGGCCGGCCACCGGGCGCCGGGGTCCGCGCCGGACCCGGCCGCGGCAAGCAGCGGCACCAGATCGCAGGTCTCGACGGTGCGCCAGCTGCTCGGGCGCCGTTCGCGGTGCAGCGAGACCCGCTGCGCCCAGTCCTCGTCGCCGTCCCGGGTGCCCCCGGTGGCCACGTACACCACGTCCGGGAAGGCCACGAGCCGCCGCTCCGCCTCCACCGACTTCCCGCTGCGCGCCCCGCCCAGCACCAGCGTGCGCCGCGGCAGATCCGGCACCGCGTGGAACTCACCGACCCGCAGCGTGCTGCCGTCCGCCACCGCGCGGGCCCCCACCGCCGCCAGCCGACGGTGCAGCTCGGGCCCCGGCGGCACCTCGTGGTCCAGGTGCACCGCGAGCACATCAGTCGCCGCGTCGACCGCCCCGCTCGCCCGCAGCCTGGCCAGCGCCTCGGGCCGCCCCAGTACGTCGAGCAGCACCAGGTCGTACGGGCCGCCGCCGGTGCCCGGCTCACCGCCGCCCGCCGGCCCGCCGTTGCCGTCCAGTCCGGACGGGGCCGCACCCGGCGGCAGATACAGCAGCCGCTCGCCCTCGGCACCGGAGATCTCGTAGCCGGTCCCCGGGATGTCCACCGCGACGGCCCGCACCCGGTGCCCGTCGAGCAGCGCCAGCTCCCGCCCGTCCGCGACCCGGCCCGGCTGCGGCAGCCCGGCGGGCACCTCCAGCGCCGGACCGTCGTGCGGATGCGAGAGCAGCACCTGCCGCACGCCCGCCAGCGACTGCCCGGCGCGGGCGGCAGCGAAGGCCGGGCCCGGCGTCAGATCGATCAGCAGCGCACCGTCGACGAGCAGCGCGGTGGCCGCCCGCGCCTCGTCGCCGACGGCGGTCGCACAGGCGGCACACGGGCAGCCGGGGCGCGGCAGCCCCTGCGGGGCCCCGGTGCCGAGGAGAGTCACATCCACACCGCCGAGTTTCTCGCGTCCCCGCCCGGCGGGCGCGGCGGGGGCGGACTCGACACGGCCGTTAGGCTGCCGATCAGCACGGAAACACGGCCCGGCGGAGGGCACTTCGACGCGCTCCGCGGTGGCACAGACTCGTACGCGGTGGGATCCAGGAGGCGCAGATGGCGTGGACGTGGCGGTTCGAGAAGGCCGACGGTTCGGAGACGGCGCCGGCCGTGCAACCCGAGGAGTTCACCACGCAGGGCGACGCGGAGTCCTGGATCGGCGAGGAGTGGAAGGCCCTCCTGGAGGGCGGCGTCGACCAGGTCAGGCTCTTCGAGGACGCTACCGAGATCTACGCGGGCCCCATGAGCCTGCACGCGGACGCGGAGGGCTGAGAACCGAAGACGCCGGGCCGGATCCCTGAGGGGTCCGGCCCGGCGTCATACATCGTCCCTGCCGCGCGCGACTACGGCTTCTCGCCCCGCTTCACCTGCGGCTTCGGCAGCCGCAGCCGCCGCATCTGGAGCGTCCGCATCACCGCGTACGCCTTCACACCCTTGAGGTTCTCGTTCGGGAAGCGCTCCTGGAGCAGCTTGCCGAGCCGGAACCAGATCAGGACCGAGTCGAGCACGATCAGCACGATGATCACGAGCCACAGCAGCAGCGCGATGCTCTGGATCGACGGCACCCGGATCATGGTGAGCACCAGGATCACCACGGCCATCGGCAGGAAGAACTCGGCGACCGCCCAGCGGGAGTCGACATAGTCCCGCGCGAACCGGCGCACCGGTCCCTTGTCGCGCACCGGCAGATACCGCTCGTCGCCGCTGGCCATCGCCTCACGCTGGCGGGCCATGTCGGCACGGCGCGCCTCACGCTGGGCCTTGGCCGCGTCCTTGCGGTTGGCCGGCGTATGCGCACGCGAGCGGCGCTGCGACTGGGCGTCACTGCGCTTGGGCGTCGGGCGGCCCTTGGGGGCCTGCGGGTCGCGGGGCTGCTGGGGCTGGTCCGCGGTCACCTTGGCGGTCGCGGCCTGCTCATCCTTCGAACGGCTTCGGAACACAAAACCCAAGGGTACGTGCTCGCCGCGGGTGAGCCACGGTCCGACGGGGAACGATCCGGCAACGGCGCGTCCCGCGACCGGGGCCTTACCAGGACAGAAGCCCCGTCCTACCAGGACAGATCAGACATCGCGCCGGTTGTCCGGACTCTCCCTACTCCTTGCGCGGGAGAAGCCGCGCCCCCCGATCGTCCTGGAGGAGGAGCGCATCCGGGCGCGAACAGTGCGGTAATGGAACCAGGGCCCGTACTGTGGGGTCTGTAGATGTGCTGGAGCCTAAGCCCGAGGTGACTCGGTCAGAAGGGGGCGCGCGAGGCCCATGAGCGATGGTGTCATGAAGCGGATGGGGATGATCTTCCGCGCGAAGGCCAACAAGGCCCTGGACCGGGCCGAAGACCCGCGCGAAACCCTCGACTACTCGTACCAGAAGCAGCTGGAGCTGCTTCAGAAGGTACGCCGCGGCGTCGCCGACGTGGCGACCTCCCGTAAGCGCCTGGAGCTGCAGCTCAACCAGCTCCAGGGCCAGTCCGCCAAGCTGGAGGACCAGGGCCGCAAGGCGCTGGCGCTCGGCCGCGAGGACCTGGCCCGTGAGGCGCTGACCCGGCGCAGCGCGCTGCAGCAGCAGGTCACGGACCTGGAGACGCAGCACCAGACGCTTCAGGGTGAGGAGGAGAAGCTCACGCTCGCGTCGCAGCGGCTCCAGGCCAAGGTCGACGCCTTCCGTACGAAGAAGGAGACGATCAAGGCCACCTACACGGCCGCCCAGGCGCAGACCCGGATCGGCGAGGCGTTCTCCGGCATCTCCGAGGAGATGGGCGACGTCGGCATGGCCATCCAGCGCGCGGAGGACAAGACCGCGCAGCTCCAGGCCCGGGCCGGTGCCATCGACGAGCTGATGGCGTCCGGTGCGCTGGACGACCCGTCCGGTATGGCCAAGGACGACATCACCGCCGAACTGGACCGGCTCTCCGGCGGCAGCGACGTCGAGCTGGAGCTCCAGCGGATGAAGGCGGAGCTCTCGGGCGGTTCGTCGGCCGGCCAGCAGGCCATCGAGAGCGGACAGAACGGTGCGGCGCAGTCCTCGCCGCAGCAGGACCGGCCGCGTTTCGACAAGCAGTGAGGGACGGCGGCGGTTAGCCTCGCAGAGATCGTCGGACCGGACCAAGGGAGACCGTCGTGATCGTACGGATCATGGGGGAGGGCCAGGTGAAGCTGGACGACGCCCACTTCACCGAGCTCAACAAACTGGACGATGAGCTGCTCGACGAGATGGAGAGCGGCGACGAGGCGGGTTTCCGGCGCACCCTCGGGGCCCTCCTGGAGGCGGTGCGCCGTATGGGCACACCGCTTCCCGACGACGCCCTGGAACCGTCCGAACTCATCCTCCCCGCCCCGGACGCGACCCTTGGCGAGGTCCGGGAAATGCTCGGCGACGACGGCCTCATCCCGGGCTGAAACCCGGCCGTTCGCGGCCTGCACACTCCACTCCAGCGCACCGCGCCCCGGCCCCGCGAGGGACCGGGGCGCTACCGTTTGCTCTTGTGAGCCTCCTCGACCCCCGCCCGGACGCGCCCCGCGCCGGCCGCTTCCGGTGGCACCGGAAGCATCCGCTCGCCTTCGACGCCGTCGTGGCCGGGGCCGCCTTCGCCTGCATACTCTTCGGCGCGGTGGCCGACCCGCACGGCCCGCACGGCCCGCGCTTCGCCGCCCACGAGCCGTCCGCCGTCACCGTGGTGCTGGCCGCGCTGGCCTGTGCCGCCCTGGTCCTGCGCCGCCGGCTGCCCCGTACGGTCCTGGCGGCCACCGGCTCGCTCACCATCATCGAACTGGTCGCCCGCTCCAGCGACCCGCGGGCCCCGGTGGCCGCCTCCGCCGTGATCGCCCTCTACAGCCTGGCCTCGCGTACCGACCGGCCCACCACCTGGCGGGTCGGCGCGCTGACCGTCGTGGGGCTGACCGCCGCCGCGATGCTCTACGGGCCCCGCCCCTGGTACGCGCAGGAGAACATCGGGATCTTCGCCTGGACGGGCATGGCCGCGGCGGCCGGTGACGCGGTCCGCAGCCGCCGGGCCTTCGTGACCGCCATCCGGGAGCGCGCCGAACGGGCCGAGCGCACCCGCGAGGAGGAGGCCCGGCGCCGGGTCGCCGAGGAGCGCATGCGGATCGCCCGTGAGCTGCACGATGTCGTCGCCCACCACATCGCGTTGGTCAACGTCCAGGCCGGGGTCGCCTCGCACGTCATGGACAACCGGCCCGACCAGGCCAAGGAGGCGCTGGCCCACGTCCGGGAGGCCTCCCGTTCGGCGCTGGAGGAACTCCGCGCCACCGTCGGCCTGTTGCGGCAGTCCGACGACCCCAAGGCGCCGACCGAGCCCGCGCCGGGCCTCGGTGTGCTCGATCAGCTCGTCGACGGGTTCGTCCGGGCCGGCCTCCCGGTCGACCTGGACATCCCGCGGGAGCCGCGGCCGCTGCCCGCCTCCGTCGATCTCACCGCCTACCGCGTGGTCCAGGAAGCGCTGACCAATGTCCACAAGCACGCCGGTACGGGGGCCCGTGCCACGGTGCGGATCAGCCACTCCGACACCACGCTGACCGTGACCGTCCTGGACGACGGCGCGGGCCGGGCCGGCATCCCGCGGCAGAAGGGCGGCGACCGGCCGCCCGTGGAGGCGGGCGGGCCCGGCGAGCCGGAGGACAGCGGCGGCGGCCACGGCCTGATCGGGATGCGGGAGCGGGTCTTCGCGCTGCGCGGCACGGTCGTGACCGGCCCGCGCGCGGCCGGCGGCTTCCAGGTACGGGTGACCCTTCCGCTCCAGACCGTCCGTACGGGGGAGACATTGTGACGATCAAGGTGCTGCTCGTCGACGACCAGGCGCTGCTGCGCAGTGCGTTCCGGGTGCTGGTCGACTCCGAGCCGGACATGCGGGTGGTGGGGGAGGCATCCGACGGGGCCCAGGCGTACGAGCTGACCCGGGCCGAGCGGCCCGACGTCGTGCTGATGGACATCCGGATGCCCGGTGTGGACGGCCTGGCGGGCACCCGTCTGATCAGCGAGGACCCGGAGCTGACCGACGTCCGGGTGGTCATCCTGACCACCTTCGAGGTCGACGACTATGTGGTGCAGTCGCTGCGGAACGGCGCCAGCGGCTTCCTCGGCAAGGGCGCTGAACCGGACGAGATGCTGAACGCGATCCGGATCGCGGCGGCCGGTGAGGCGCTGCTCTCGCCCGTCGCCACCAAGGGGCTGATCGCCAAGTTCCTTGCGCAGGGCGGCAGTTCCGCCGACGGCGGGCCCGGCGGCCGGGGCAGCGAGCGGCTGGCGACGCTCACCGGCCGGGAGCGCGAGGTGCTGATCCTGGTGGCCGGCGGGCTGCCCAACGACGACATCGCCGAGCAGCTGGAGGTCAGCCCGCTCACCGTCAAGACGCATGTGAACCGTGCGATGGCCAAGCTGGGCGCCCGGGACCGTTCCCAGCTCGTCGTCATCGCCTACGAGTCCGGACTCGTACGCCCACGGGTGCAGTGAGGGCGGGGCACCCCCTACTCCGAACGCGGTACGGCTTACGGCCGGAAACCGACTTGCGAGCGAGGAAAACCGGCCACGGCATGGCGGAAGGTGTAGGTGGGCCCGAGAACGGTCCCGCCGACTTCGTAGAACAGAAGAGAGACCCCACCCATGACCTGGCTGTCCCGACTCAGCCTCGTACAACGGGGCCTGATAGCGCTGGTGTCGATCGTGGCGATCGCCTTCGGCGCCATCGCCATCCCCCAGCTGAAGCAGCAGCTCCTGCCGTCCATCGAACTCCCGATGGTGTCCGTCCTGACGCCGTACCAGGGCGCCTCGCCCGAAGTCGTCGAGAAGCAGGTGATCGAGCCGCTCGAGGACGGGATCCAGGCGGTCGACGGCATCAAGACCGTCACCTCGACGTCCAGCGAGGGCTCGGGCGTCATCATGGCGCAGTTCGACTACGGCAATGACTCCAAGCGGCTGGTCGCCGATGTCCAGCAGGCCGTGAACCGCGCTCGCGCGAAGCTGCCCAAGGACGTCGACCCCCAGGTGGTGGCCGGCTCGACGGACGACATCCCCACCGTCGTCCTCGCCGTCTCCTCGTCGGGCCGGGACCAGCAGAGCCTCGCCGACCAGCTCGACCGCAGCGTCGTACCGGGCCTGAAGAACATCGAGGGCGTCAGCCAGGTCACCGTGGACGGCGTCCAGGACCGGATCGTCGCGGTCACCCCCGACGACAGGAAGCTCGCCGCCGCCGGGCTGACCTCCCAGGCACTCGGCCAGGCGCTGGAGGCCGGCGGCACCTCGGTGCCCGCCGGTTCGTTCGCCGAGGACGGCCGGAGCAAGACCGTCCAGGTCGGCGCGGGCTTCAGCTCCGTACGGCAGATCAAGGACCTGCGGATCGCCCCGGCCGCGGGCGCCGAGGGTGCCGGTCCGGGCGCGGGCGCCGGCCGGCCGGCCGAAGCGGTCCGGCTCGGTGATGTCGCCACCGTCAAGGAGGAGTCGGCCACCCCGACCTCCCTCACCCGCACCAACGGCAAGCCCAGCCTCGCCGTCCGCGTGACGATGGACCAGGACGGCAGCGCGGTCGACATATCCGACGCCGTCAAGGACCAGCTCCCCGAGATCCGTCAGGACCTGGGCAAGGGCACCGCTGTCACGGTCGTCTCCGACCAGGGCCCGGCGGTCTCCAAGTCGATCGAATCGCTGACCACCGAGGGCCTGCTGGGCCTGGCCATGGCGGTCATCGTCATCCTGGTCTTCCTGCTCAGCCTCCGCTCGACCCTCGTCACCGCGGTCTCCATCCCCCTCTCGGTCGTGATCACCCTGATCGTGCTGTGGACCGGGGACCTCTCCCTCAACATGCTCACCCTCGGCGCGCTGACCATCGCGATCGGCCGCGTCGTCGACGACTCCATCGTCGTCCTGGAGAACATCAAGCGGCACCTGGGCTACGGCGAGGAGCGCCGCGCGGCCATCCTCTCCGCGGTCAAGGAGGTCTCCGGCGCGATCACCTCCTCCACCCTCACCACGGTCGCGGTCTTCCTCCCGATCGGTGTGGTCGGCGGCATGGTCGGCGCCCTCTTCGGCTCCTTCTCGCTGACGGTGACGGTCGCCCTGCTGGCCTCCCTGATCGTCTCCCTGACGGTCGTCCCGGTCCTGTCGTACTGGTTCCTGCGCGCCCCCGAGATCCCCGAGGGCAGCGACCCCGAGGAACTGCGGCGCCAGGCCGAGGAGAAGGAGACCCGGAGCCCGCTCCAGCGCCTCTACGTCCCGGTCCTGCGCTTCGCGACCCGCCGCCGGGTCACCAGCGTGGTCATCGCCGTCGTCATCCTCCTCGGCACCTTCGGCATGGGCCCGCTCCTGAAGACCAACTTCTTCGACCAGGGCGACCAGGGCACCCTCACCGTCAAGCAGGAGCTCAAGCCCGGCACCAGCCTCAACGCGTCCGACAAGCAGGCCGAGAAGGTCGAGAAGCTGCTCGCGGACACCGACGGCATCGCCGACTACCAGGTCACCATCGGCTCTTCGGGCTTCATGGCGGCCTTCGGCGGCGCCACCGGCGCCAACGAGGCCTCCTACCAGATCAAGCTGGCCGACGACGTGGACGCCGACAAGGTCACCGGTGAGCTGCGGGACGGCCTCGACAAGCTCGGCACGTCCATCGGCGAGACCACCGTCACCGCGGGCAGCAGCTTCGGCAACCAGGACCTGAGCGTGGTCGTCAAGGCCGCCGACGGTGAGGTGCTGGAGAAGGCCGCCGAGCAGGTCCGCAAGACCGTCGCCGGGCTCGACGACGTCACCGACGTCCAGAGCGACCTCTCCCAGAGCGTCCCGCGGATCTCCGTGAAGCCCAACGCCAAGGCGGCCGCGGCCGGTTACAACCAGACCACCCTCGGCGGCGTGGTCACCCAGGCGGTCCGCGGCACCACCAGCGGCAAGGCCGTCCTGGACGACACCGAGCGCGACATCGTGATCAAGTCGGCCCACCCGGCCACCACCGAGGAGGAGTTGAAGAACCTCACCGTCCCGACCCCGGCGGGCCCGGCCAAGCTGAGCACCCTCGCCACCGTGCGGACCGTGCCCGGCCCGGTCCAGATGACCCGGATCGACGGGGCCCGCTCGGCGACCATCACCGCCAAGCCGACCGGCGACAACACCGGCGCGGTCAGTGCCGGCCTGCAGAGCGAGATCAACGCTCTGAAGCTGCCGGAAGGGGCCACCGCGGAGATCGGCGGCGTCTCCCAGGACCAGTCCGAGGCGTTCTCCTCGCTCGGCCTGGCGATGCTGGCGGCCATCGCCATCGTCTTCATGCTCCTGGTGGGCACCTTCCGCTCGCTGGTCCAGCCGCTGATCCTGCTCGTCTCGATCCCCTTCGCGGCGACCGGCGCGATCGGCCTGCTGGTCGCCACCGGCACCCCGCTGGGCGTCCCGGCGATGATCGGCATGCTGATGCTGATCGGCATCGTGGTCACCAACGCCATCGTGCTGATCGACCTGATCAACCAGTACCGGTCGCAGGGTTACGGCGTCGTGGAGGCGGTCATCGAGGGCGGCCGCCACCGTCTCCGCCCGATCCTGATGACGGCGCTGGCCACGATCATGGCGCTGCTGCCGATGGCGCTGTCCATCACCGGTGACGGCGGCTTCATCTCCCAGCCGCTCGCCGTGGTCGTGATCGGCGGACTGATCACCTCCACCCTCCTCACCCTGCTCCTCGTCCCGACGCTCTACGCGATGATCGAGCTCCGCAAGGAGCGCCGGGCGGCGAAGAAGGCCGCGAAGCGGTCCGGCCCGGCCGGTCCGCGGACCGAGGAGTCCGACCGCACCCCGGAGCCGGCGAACGTCTGACGACGTCCGGCGGAGCCCGGTGCGAGGCTCCCGGTGAAGAAACGATGCCCCCGCAAGCCGACGCTTGCGGGGGCATCGTGCCGGGCATCCCGTCACGGGGCGGCCGGACCGCTCCGTCACCGACGAAGGGGGACCGCGATGGGGAAGCACGGCGACGGCAAGGGCGGCGCGGAAGGCGACCGCCAGCAGAGCCCGAAGGATTCCGACGGCCAGTGGACCAAGCCGGTGACCGACCCGCCGAAGAAGTAAGGGGCGCGTGATGTCCTCGCCGGGCCGCCTGCTGGAAATCCTCCGCAACAAGGGCGCGTTGACGCCGGAATGGGCGCCGGCCGTCGCCGCGGTCGACCGCGCGCATTTCGTACCGGACACCTTCGAAGTGGGCGACCGCACCGTCTCCCGATCCACGGACGAGGCGGAGTGGCGGCGCATGGTCTACGCCGACTTACCGCTGATCACCCAGCACAACGACGGCCGGCCCGCGGCGGGCCAGGTCGCCTTTCCCACGTGCTCGACGTCCATGCCCTCCCTGATGCTGGCCATGGCCGCGATCGTCCGGGACGGCGACGCCGTATTGGAGATCGGCACCGGCACCGGCTACCACGCCGCCTGGCTCGCCCACCGGCTCGGCGAGGACCGCACGACCACCATCGAGACCGACAAGGCCCTCCACGACATCGCCCGGGACAATCTCGCGCGGGCCGGTCTGCACCCGCATCTGGTCTGCGGCGACGGCCTGGCCGGGGTGCCGGAGCGGGCCCCCTACGACCGGACCATCGCCACCTGCACGGTCCGCGACATCCCGTACGCCTGGGTGGAGCAGACCGCCCCCGGCGGCACGATCCTCACCCCGTGGGGCTCCTCGTTCCACTCCTACTCGTTCGCGACCCTCACCGTCCGGGACGGCCGGGCCACCGGCGGCTTCTCCGGCCGCCCCGCCTTCATGTGGGCCCGCCAACAGCGCCGCTCCTACGGCCGCATCCGCGACTGGTACCACGGCGAGGAGGGCGACCGGGCGACGACCACCCTCGACCCCCGCGTACTGGAGGAGAACCCGCACGCCCGCTTCGCCGTTGGCCTGCGGGTCCGGGACGCCTGGCCGCTGCTCTGCCCCGCCGACGACGGCAGCGACGAAGCCACCTACTGGCTCTTCGACGACGCCCGCACCTCCTGGGCCACCGTCGAATACGTCCCCGGCCGGGACACCTACGAGACCGAACAGCACGGCCCGCGCCGCCTGTGGGACGAGGTGGAGTCCGCCTACCGCACCTGGACCACCGAGGGCAGCCCCACCCGCGACCGCTACCGCATCACGGTCACCGCCGAAGGACAGACCGTGTCGCTGTGAGGCTCCGTCCCGCGGTACGCACGCATTCGGCGGCGCACCTCTCGCCGATCACCAGAAGCGATGGTTTTGTGGCGGATGCTGCTGAACCGACGAAAGGTGAGCGAGCGTGCCCTCCGTCCTGGCCCGCGGGGCCGACCCCGTAACCGCCGCCGGGCTCGCCCTGGCCCTGGCCCTCGCGACCGCGCCGCAAGCCACAGCGGCCCCCGGCGACGTCCGGGTCCGCGTCGGCGTCACCGGCGGCCCCTACACCGCCAGCGTGGGCCTCGTCGTCACGGGCCCGCGCCTCATCGACGGCTTCTACTGCGCCGCCAACGGCACCACCGCCACGCCCCTCACCGCCCTGGTCGACGCCGACGACCAGTACGGCCTCGGCGGCGTGCGCACCCGCTGGGACGCCGCCACCCAGGATTTCGTCGTCACGGAGATCCACGGCGATGCCGCCGACGCCACCAAAAAGTGGAACGCGTACGTGAACGAAAAGAAGATCACGACCGCCCCCTGCCACACCCCGATCAAGGGCGGCGACAAGATCCGCTGGACTCTGGAGGCCTGACCAGAGGCCGATGGGCGGGCACGCTACCGGTCGGCGCCCGCCCCCACCCACCAAAACCCACCCACCCACGGGAGGGGACGGGCCGGAGGGGCCGGTGTGTGGGACGTAAAGCGAAGCAGTCCCCAACACAGGCCCCGGAGGTCCGTCACCGCACGG
>NZ_JBVHZH010000023.1:10311-60943 GCF_055574515.1 Streptomyces sp. NPDC029466 | reverse complement strand
CCCCTCCCCTCCCCCCCCCCCCGCGGGGGGGGGGGGGGGGGGGGGGGGGGGGGGGGGGGGAAAGGAAAACCAACCCCCCCCCCCCCCCCCCCCGCGGAGGCCCGTCACCGCACCCCAACAGCCCCGCGCAGCGGCCCCGCCCGCCGCAGGCGCAACGGTGGGGGCACCGCGCAAGCGGGCAACAAACGGTGAGAAGCCACCACGGCGGGAAAGCCGAAAGCGTACGGCTACGGCAACGCCAGCATCCGCTCAAGCGCCAACTTGGCGAAGCTCGCCGTCTCCTCATCAACCGAGATCTGGTTGATCACCTTGCCCGCGGCCAGCGACTCCAGCGCCCACACCAGGTGGGGAAGGTCGATCCGGTTCATCGTCGAGCAGAAGCAGACCGTCTTGTCGAGGAAGACGATCTCCTTGTCCTCCGCGGCGAAGCGGTTCGCCAGCCGGCGGACCAGGTTCAGCTCGGTGCCGATGGCCCACTTCGAGCCGCGCGGGGCGGCCTCCAGGGCCTTGATGATGTACTCCGTCGAGCCGACGTAATCCGCCGCCGCCACGACCTCGTGCTTGCACTCGGGGTGGACCAGCACATTGACGTCGGGGATGCGTGCCCGTACGTCGTTCACCGAGTCCAGGGAGAAGCGGCCGTGCACCGAGCAGTGGCCGCGCCACAGGATCATCTTGGCGGCCCGCAGCTCCTCGGCGGTCAGCCCGCCGTTCGGCTTGTGCGGATTGTAGACCACGCAGTCGTCCAGGGACATGCCCATGTCGCGGACGGCGGTGTTGCGGCCCAGGTGCTGGTCGGGCAGGAAGAGGACCTTCTCGCCCTGCTCGAAGGCCCAGTCCAGCGCGCGCTTGGCGTTGGAGGAGGTACAGATCGTGCCGCCGTGCTTGCCCGTGAAGGCCTTGATGTCGGCGGAGGAGTTCATGTACGAGACCGGCACGACCTGTTCGGCGATACCGGCCTCGGTGAGCACGTCCCAGCACTCGGCGACCTGTTCGGCGGTGGCCATGTCGGCCATCGAGCAGCCGGCGGCCAGGTCGGGGAGGATGACCTGCTGGTCGTCGCCGGTGAGGATGTCGGCGGACTCCGCCATGAAGTGCACACCGCAGAAGACGATGTACTCGGCGTCCGGCCGGGCGGCGGCGTCCCGCGCGAGCTTGAAGGAGTCGCCGGTCACATCGGCGAACTCGATGACCTCGTCGCGCTGGTAGTGGTGCCCGAGGACGAAGACCTTGTCCCCGAGCTTCGCCTTGGCCGCGCGGGCGCGCTCGACGAGGTCGGGGTCCGACGGGGCCGGCAGGTCGCCGGGGCACTCCACACCGCGCTCGCTCTTCGGGTCGGCCTCGCGGCCGAGGAGGAGCAGGGCCAGCGGGGTCGGCTGGACGTCCAGGGGCTGGGCGGTGGTCACAACACGCACCCTCTCTTTTCTGCGGGCGGCTCTTGATACAGCCTTTTCGTCTATTTGACGTTATCTATCATAGCTGCTTCACGTCACTTTGACGATGGCCATAGTGTCGATGTGACGCATCAGCACCCCGCCGTGTGCGGTCGGCCACCTGTTCCCGGCGGCCGGTGTGCGAGCATGAGGAGAGAACGACAGGAGAGGCTGCCCCCGGCGGTGTCCGGAAGGCTTCTCGACGAATTGCGCCCAGCCGGAATTTATCCGGGACGTCCCCGGTTGCAGCTGGTTGCAACCGATGACAAGCGGTCCGTACAACCCGGGAGAGATCTAGATGAGCGTTCAGGACGAGACCACCGTCAGCGACGGCATCATCCTGTCCGACGCGGCCGCGTCGAAGGTCAAGAGCCTTCTGGAGCAGGAAGGCCGGGACGACCTCGCGCTGCGGGTGGCCGTGCAGCCCGGCGGCTGCTCCGGCCTGCGCTACCAGCTCTTCTTCGACGAGCGTTCGCTCGACGGCGATGTCGTCAAGGACTTCGACGGCGTCAAGGTCGTCACCGACCGGATGAGCGCCCCCTACCTGGGCGGTGCCTCCATCGACTTCGTCGACACCATCGAGAAGCAGGGCTTCACGATCGACAACCCGAACGCCACCGGCTCCTGCGCCTGCGGCGACTCCTTCAGCTAAGGAGCGCGGGCAGTACACACGGAAGCGGCGCCTCCCCGGGAGGGGGAGCGCCGCTTTCGCTGTGTCCGTCTTTGCCGGGTGCGGCCCGGCGGCATCCGCGGGGCCCGTTACCGCTTCGGCACGGAGTCGCCGCTCGACTCATCGATCACCTTCCGGCCGTCCAGCGGCTTCTCCAGCGTCACGGTCTTGGTGAACTCCTTGGCGATCTTCACGCAGACCTGCCCGGGCTTCTTGTCCTTGCCGACGACCTTGGTCTTCACCGTCGTCGCCGACTCCTGCGCGCTCACCGAGTAGACGCTGCACACCCCGCCCCAGAAGTGCACGGTCAGCTTCTTGCCGCCGTCGCTCACGTCGTACGACTCCAGGGCCATCGCCCCCGGCTTCCCGGACGGCTTGTGCGGCGACTGGTCCGGGCTCTGCGACGCCCCGCCGCCCCGGTGGGCCAGGTACTTCGGGTTCACCGCCGGGTGCGTGACCGTCGAGGCGGTGTCCGGGCCGCTGCCGGCGCCCGGCTGGCGCACCTTGTACAGCCACGACGGCACCAGCGCCTGGCCGCCGTCCACGTACTGCACCGCGAGCCCGAAGACCGCACCGGTCACCTCGGCCGGCGGCTGTGCCTTCGTCGGCGACGGCTCACACGGCGCGATCTTGTCGCCCTTGTCGGTCTTGCCGGCCGGCGTCGAGGGGCAGCCGGCCGGCTTGCGGCCCTCGCCCGAATTCAGCCGGTCCAGCGTCTTGTCGGCGCTCAGCACCGGATAGTCCGCGCCCTTGACCGGGTTCGCCAACTGGCCGCTGCCGCCGACCACCTGACCGTCCGAGCCGACCTGCAGATCGCTCTGCCAGCCGTAGGTCGGCAGCCCGCCGAGCACCGGATTCGCGGTCACGACCCGTACCGCGCCGGACAGCCCGCCCGCGTCGAGCCGGGCGTTCTTCTGGCCGAGCGCCGCCAGCACCGGACGCACCGCCTGCTTGGCCTTCTCCGGCGACACCGCGCCCTTGCCGCTGCTGTCGTCCTCGGTCGTGACGTCCCCGCCGCCGCGGTACGACGGACAGCCCGGCCGGTTCGACGGCGTACCGCCACCGGTCCCGTCCTGGCCGCCCTTCGGCGAGGACGGCAGCGCACAGTTCGTCCCGCCCGGCGTGCCGTACTCCGAGTACGTCCACGCGCCCGAGCCGGTCTTGCTCACCTGGAGGAGGGGGCCGCGGGAGTCCGGCGCCCCGCCCACCTTCCAGCTGGTGCCCTCCGAGCGGACCTTTCCGGCCACATCCAGCGCCTTCGCCAGCCGCTCCACCGACTGCCGGCTGATCTCGCCCTTGGGGCGGTACACCGGTGCTGACGCCGGACCGCCGGGCAGCTTCTTCACCGCCCGGTACTTCGCACCCTGCGGATTGGGCTCACCGGCCGCGATCGAGCCGCCGCCGGTGTAGCCGTCGAGTGCGAGCGGCGGCGGGTCACCCTTGGCCGCGGAGCCCGCGCCGGAGCCCTCACTGCTGGACGCGGACGAGGCCCAGTACGCCGCGCCGCCCCCGGCCAGCAGCACCGCGGCAGCCATCGAGGCGGCCACCAGCGGGGTGCGCCGCTTGCGCTCCTTGGGGTTCGTGTCGGTGCTGTCCTCGGTGTTCACCGCATCGCTCCTTCAGCTCCGCTGAACATCTGACGTGCCATCCTCCATGAGGTGGACGTCGATGGGACGGGGCGGGGGCGTGCGTGGTTCCCCCCGGTACGCGCTGCGGCGGCCGCGGGGCGGACTTCAGTCGCCGTACTCGGACATTCCGTCCACGAGTGCGGCGGAGGAGGAGGGGACCTTGACGCCGTGCAGATCGGCGGTGCGCCCCGGGGTGGGCGCGGAGTGCCGGCCGGCCTTCCAGCGGCCCGCCATCCGCGCGCAGTCGCCGCGCAGCTCGTCGAGCGACTCCGGCTCCTGGGGGTCGGGGGAGGCACCGTGGTGCGGTGTGACGGCTTTCACAGGCTTGGTCATAGGGGCACCGTACGCAGCTGAGTATCGAGGAGAAAGACCTACTATTGGGTAGTTTCAGTGGTTCCAAGTGTCCGGGATGACCGGGTGGTGCGCGACCTCGCGGGGTAGCGTTGCTTCACGTCCGCCCGTCCCTCCGCCTTCCGCAGGAGCAGACCCGTCGTGCGTATCGCAGTCACCGGCTCCATCGCCACCGACCACCTGATGACCTTCCCCGGCCGCTTCGCCGATCAGTTGGTCGCCGACCAGCTGCATACGGTTTCCCTCTCGTTTCTGGTCGACCAGCTCGACGTCCGCCGCGGCGGCGTCGCCCCCAACATCTGCTTCGGCATGGGCCAGCTCGGCATCGAGCCGATCCTGGTCGGCGCCGCGGGCAACGACTTCGAGGAGTATCGCGCCTGGCTCGACCGCCACGGCGTCGACACCCGCTCCGTACGCATCTCCGAGGTGCTGCACACCGCGCGCTTCGTGTGCACCACCGACGCCGACCACAACCAGATCGGCTCCTTCTACACCGGCGCGATGAGCGAGGCCCGGCTGATCGAGCTCCAGCACGTCGCCGAGCGGGTCGGCGGCCTGGACCTCGTCCTGATCGGCGCGGACGACCCCGAGGCGATGATCCGGCACACCGAGGAGTGCCGCACCCGCGGCATCCCCTTCGCCGCCGACTTCTCCCAGCAGATCGCCCGCATGGACGGCGACGCCATCCGCACCCTCATGGAGGGCGCCACCTACCTCTTCTCCAACGAGTACGAGAAGGGTCTGATCGAGTCCAAGACCGGCTGGACCGACGAGGAGATCCTCGCCAAGGTCGGCACCCGCGTCACCACCCTCGGCGCCAACGGCGTCCGCATCGAGCGGGTCGGCGAGCCGACCATCGAGGTCGGCGTCCCGGAGGAGAACGCCAAGGCCGACCCGACCGGCGTCGGCGACGCCTTCCGCGCCGGCTTCCTGTCCGGTCTGGCCTGGGGCGTCGGCCTGGAGCGCGCCGCGCAGATCGGCTGCATGCTGGCGACGCTGGTGATCGAGACCGTCGGCACCCAGGAGTACGAGCTGCACCGCAGCCACTTCATGGACCGCTTCACCAAGGCCTACGGCCACGAGGCCGCCGCCGAGGTCCAGCAGCACCTGGTCTGAACCGCCGGGTCAGGCGCGGCGCCGCACGACATACGCGGCGCCGCGCTCGGCCGGCCGCTCACCCACGTACTCCTGCTCGCGCATGGTGCACCAGGCCGGGATGTCCTGCCGGGCGGCCTCGTCGTCCGCGAGCACCGTCACCGTCCCACCGACCGGCACCTCCACGATCGCCTTCGCCAGCTCGATCACCGGGAGCGGACAGCGCTTGCCGAGCGAGTCGACGACCAGAGCGGCCGGTTCGGCGGAGGGCGCCGACTCCACGGGCTCACCGGCCTCCTCGGCTGCCGCCGCCGGGGCCGTTTCCGGGCTCCCGCCGGCCGTCGCCGCCACCGTCTCCCGCCCCCCGGCCGGGACGCCCAGCCGCTCCCGCACCGAGCGCACCACCGCCGGCAGCACCTCCAGGAAGCGCTCCACCTCGGCCTCAGCCGTGCCGTACGGCAGCGAGACCCGGACATTCCCCTCGGAGAGCACGCCCATCGCGCGCAGCACATGGCTCGGTGTCAGCGTGCTGGACGTGCAGGACGAGCCGGACGACACCGAGAAGCCCGCCCGGTCGAGCTCGTGCAGCAGCGCCTCCCCGTCGACGTAGAGGCAGGAGAAGGTCACGAGGTGGGGGAGGCGGTGCACCGGATCGCCGACCACCTCCACATCGGGGACCAGCTCCGGCACCCGGGCCCGGATCCGGTCCACCAGCTTCCGCAGCCGCGCCGCCTCGGCGGTGGTCTCCGGGCCCGCCCGCAGTGCGCGCAGCGACGCCGCGGCGGCCACGATCGCCGGGATGTTCTCGAACACCGGGCTGCGGCCCGCCTCGCGCTCGTCCCGTGGCCCCTGGGGGGCGAACCGGGTCCCCTTGCGGACCGCGAGCAGCCCCACCCCGGGCGGGCCGCCCCACTTGTGGGCGCTCGCCGCCAGCAGCGACCAGCCACCTGGCACCGGCCCCCAGGGCAGCGACTGCGCGGCGTCCACCAGGAGGGGCACGCCCGCCTCCTGGCAGAGCGCGGCCACCTCCTCGACCGGTTGTTCGGTCCCCACCTCGTGGTTGGCGGACTGGAGGCAGACCAGTGCGGTGTCCGGGCTCAGCGCGGCGGCGACGTCCCCGGCCGCCACCCGGCCCCCGCGGTCCACCGCCAGCTCCGTGCAGCTGCCGCCGGCCGCCGTATGGACCTCGGCGGCATGCAGCACGGCGGAGTGCTCGACGGCGGAGTGCAGCAGCCGGCGGCCGGCACGACGGCGGGCCGCCAGCGCCCCCGAGACTCCCGAGTGCACCGCCTGTGTCCCCGAAGGGGTGAAAACCACCTCGTCCGGGCGGCAGCCCACGGCCTCGGCCGCGGCCTCCCGCGCCGCGTCCAGCAGCAGCCGGGCGCGCCGGCCCTCGCGGTAGAGGCGGGCCGGGTCGGCCCAGCCTTCGTCCAGCGAGGCGAGCAGGGCCTCCCGGGCGACGGGATGCAGCGGGGCGGCGGACGCCGCGTCGAAGTAGGGCACATACGAGACGTTAGTCCCCTCTTTCCGGGGAGCGGGCCGCCCACCCGGCCAAAGGGGAGCACGGACCCCGGTCCCGCGGCGGCGGGGCGGGCCGGCGTCCGCCGGGAGCCGGTGCCGGGCGCGGCGTCAGTTGCCTGGTGAAAGCGGGTAATCGGGGCTTCGGCGGACGTCTCCGGGAGGCCCTGGCCACCCCTTAGGGGTGCGACGCGGCGCGTTGGGCACCCTCCCCGCGCGACCCCAAATAGCGTCCAGTAGGGTTTGGTCCGCATAAACATCCAAACCCCTGCCCGCGCCAGGGCCGGCGACCGACCAGCGAGACGGCCGCAGCCGGTCTCGCGGGCGAGACTCTCGGGAAGGCGCTACGTGAGTCCCAACGGCTCCGACCGCTCGTCGCGGCGCCCGATGCGGCGGAAGCTGCCGCAGGTGCTTGCTGCGGGCCTGGTCCTGGCGACCGCGACTGGTTGCACATATAAGGACTTCCCCCGCCTCGGCATGCCAACGCCCGTCACCGACGAGGCGCCGCGGATCCTCTCTCTTTGGCAGGGCTCCTGGGCCGCCGCCCTCGCAACGGGCGTGCTGGTGTGGGGCCTGATCATCTGGAGCGTGATCTTCCACCGCCGCAGCAGGACCAAGGTGGAGGTCCCCGCGCAGACCCGGTACAACATGCCGATCGAGGCGTTGTACACGATCGTGCCGTTCATCATCATTGCGGTGCTTTTCTACTTCACCGCACGTGATGAGAGCGCACTCCTCAAGACTTCGAAGAAGCCGGACCACGTCGTGAACGTGGTCGGCTTCCAGTGGAGCTGGGCGTTCAACTACCTGGAGAACACGGACGGCGACAAGTCGACGTCGGCCATCGACTCCCCGGCGCTCAAGGCGATCCCGGACAAGTGGAAGAAGACCGCGCCGGCTGGTGCCGACGGTGTCTACGACACGGGCACCCCGGGTACGCGTAACCCGCAGACCGGCAACCCCGGTCCGACCCTGTGGCTGCCGAAGGGCGAGACGGTTCAGTTCGTGCTGACCTCTCGTGACGTCATCCACTCCTTCTGGGTGGTGCCGTTCCTGATGAAGCAGGACGTCATCCCGGGCCACACCAATGTCTTCGAGGTGACTCCCAACAAGGAGGGCACCTTCATGGGCAAGTGCGCCGAGCTCTGCGGTGTCGACCACTCCCGGATGCTCTTCAACGTCAAGGTTGTCTCCCCCGAGCGGTACCAGGAGCACCTCAAGGACCTGGCGAAGAAGGGCCAGACCGGATACCTGCCGTCGGGCATTGAGCAGACGGATCACGCCAGGAATGCGGAGACCAAGAACCAGTGAGCATCCTCAACGAACCTCAGGGTGCCGCCGCCGATACGGCTCCGGCAGCACCGCCCGTACGCAAGAAGCAACCCGGCATCGCTGTCGTGAAGTGGCTGACGACCACTGACCACAAGACCATCGGCACGATGTACCTGGTCACGTCGTTCGCGTTCTTCTGCGTCGGCGGCCTGATGGCGCTGCTCATGCGCGCCGAGCTGGCCCGTCCCGGCACGCAGATCATGTCGAACGAGCAGTTCAACCAGGCGTTCACGATGCACGGCACGATCATGCTGCTGATGTTCGCGACGCCGCTGTTCGCCGGATTCGCGAACTGGATCATGCCGCTCCAGATCGGCGCGCCCGACGTGGCGTTCCCGCGGCTGAACATGTTCGCCTACTGGCTCTACCTGTTCGGCTCGCTGATCGCGGTGGCCGGCTTCCTCACCCCGCAGGGTGCGGCCGACTTCGGCTGGTTCGCCTACTCCCCGCTGTCGGACGCGGTCCGCTCGCCGGGCGTCGGCGCCGACATGTGGATCATGGGTCTGGCCTTCTCCGGCTTCGGCACGATCCTCGGTTCGGTCAACTTCATCACCACGATCATCTGCATGCGCGCCCCTGGCATGACGATGTTCCGGATGCCGATCTTCACCTGGAACGTGCTGCTGACCGGTGTGCTGGTCCTGCTGGCCTTCCCGGTGCTGGCGGCGGCGCTGTTCGCGCTGGAGGCGGACCGTAAATTCGGTGCGCATGTCTTCGACGCGGCCAATGGCGGGGCGCTGCTGTGGCAGCACCTCTTCTGGTTCTTCGGTCATCCCGAGGTGTACATCATCGCGCTGCCGTTCTTCGGCATCATTTCCGAGGTCATTCCGGTGTTCTCGCGGAAGCCGATGTTCGGTTACATCGGTCTGATCGCGGCGACGATTTCGATTGCCGGTCTTTCGGTCACGGTGTGGGCGCACCACATGTATGTGACGGGCGGCGTGCTGTTGCCGTTCTTCTCGTTCATGACGTTCCTGATCGCGGTGCCGACCGGTGTGAAGTTCTTCAACTGGATCGGCACGATGTGGAAGGGCTCGCTGTCCTTCGAGACGCCGATGCTCTGGGCGATCGGCTTCCTGATCACCTTCACCTTCGGTGGTCTGACCGGTGTCATCCTGGCCTCGCCGCCGATGGACTTCCACATCTCCGACTCGTACTTCGTCGTGGCGCACTTCCACTACGTGGTGTTCGGTACGGTCGTCTTCGCGATGTTCTGCGGCTTCCACTTCTGGTGGCCGAAGTTCACCGGCAAGATGCTGGACGAGCGGCTCGGCAAGATCACGTTCTGGACGCTGTTCATCGGCTTCCACGGCACGTTCCTCGTCCAGCACTGGCTGGGTGCCGAGGGCATGCCGCGTCGTTACGCGGACTACCTCGCGGCCGACGGCTTCACGGCGCTGAACACCATCTCGACGATCAGCTCGTTCCTGCTGGGCCTGTCGATCCTGCCGTTCATGTACAACGTCTGGAAGACGGCCAAGTACGGCGAGAAGATCGAGGTCGACGACCCCTGGGGCTACGGCCGCTCGCTGGAGTGGGCGACGTCCTGCCCGCCGCCGCGGCACAACTTCCTCACCCTGCCGCGTATTCGCTCCGAATCCCCGGCGTTCGACCTGCACCACCCGGAGATCGCAGCTCTGGACGCGCTGCACAACGGCCGCGCCACTGAGGACGACAAGAGCCTCGCCGGCGGCAAGGAGGCGGGCAAGTGAAGATCCAGGGCAAGATGTTCATCTGGCTCTCCGTCTTCGTCCTCGCCATGGCGATCGTCTATGGCGTCTGGTCGAAGGAGCCGGCGGGTACCACCGCACTGTTCCTCGCCTTCGGCCTGTGCATCATGGTCGGCTACTACCTGGCCTTCACGGCCCGGCGGGTCGACGCGGGTGCGCAGGACAACGAGAACGCCGAGGTCTCGGACGACGCCGGTGAGCTGGGCTTCTTCAGCCCGCACAGCTGGCAGCCGCTGTCCCTGGCCGTCGGTGGCGCGCTCGCCTTCCTGGGCGTCGTCTTCGGCTGGTGGCTGCTGTACTTCTCCCTGCCGGTGATCCTCGTGGGTCTCTTCGGCTGGGTCTTCGAGTACTACCACGGCGAGAACCGCACGCAGTAACGGCACACAGCTGCCGTCGGGCGGGCCCGGACACCTCAACAGGTGTCCGGGCCCGCCGCTTTTGGTGGCGCGGGCCAGACCCGTTTGCAGTCCTCCAGCGCGCTGGGACAGGTGATTCTTCATATTTTTGGGGCATGAGTCACAGACCTCGAACCCGGACGGTGCTGAGCTGCGGCCTCCTGCTCGTGCCCCTTGCGGTGAGCGCCACCGCGTGCGGGGGCTCGGATTCGGAAGCGCTCTCCGCCAATCCCTACGACGCGGCCGACCAGATCTCGGCCAACACCCCGGACGGCAACAAGAAGGCGGACCCCGACAAGCCGCTTGAGGTGTCCGTCAACGGGGACGACGCGCGCATCACCGACGTCACGGCCACCGATTCCACCGGCCGCTTCGTCCACGGCGAGCTGAGCGCCGACGGCAGGCACTGGCGCACCACCGCGCCGCTGGCCGCCGGCTCCCGCTACACGGTGCGGGTGAGCACCGAGGAGGACGGTGAGCCCGGCCGCAAGACGCTCGTGGTCAACACCCAGGAGGCGGACGGCCAGTTGACGGCCGCCTTCGGGCCGGAGGCCGGCGAGTACGGCGTCGGCCAGCCGGTCACCGCGGAGCTGAGCCAGCCCGTCAAGGACCCGAAGGCCCGCGCCATCGTGGAGAGCGCCCTGAAGGTCGACTCCATGCCGCGGGTGGAGGGCTCCTGGCACTGGGTGGACGACAAGAAGCTGCACTTCCGCCCGAAGGAGTACTGGCCCGCCCACGCCACGATCTCGGTGCACAGCAACCTGGCGGGCCTGAAGATCGCGAAGGGGCTCTACGGCGGCCCGTCCAAGCCCGTGAAGCTCACCACCGGCGACCGGGTGGAGGCGATCACCGACGCGGGCACGCACCAGCTCACGGTGTGGCGCAACGGCGAGTCGATCAAGACCATCCCGGTGACCACCGGCAAGCCCGGCTTCTCCACCCGCAACGGCATCAAGGTCGTCCTCGGCAAGGAGAGCTTCGTACGGATGCGCAGCTCGACCGTCGGCATCGCCGCCGGGAGCGGGGACTCCTACGACCTGCCGGTCTACTGGGCCACCCGGGTGACCTGGAGCGGCGAGTACGTCCACGCCGCACCCTGGTCCGTCGGATCGCAGGGCGCGGCGAACGTCAGCCACGGCTGTACGGGCATGTCCACGGGCAACGCCCAGTGGTTCTTCAACACCGTGCGGGTCGGCGACATCGTCAGGGTCCTCAACAGCGGCGGCGAGATGATGACGCCGTTCGGCAACGGCTTCGGTGACTGGAACATGCCCTGGAAGGAATGGCGGGACGGCAGCGCGCTGAAGAACAAGGCGTCCAGCACCACAGGAGCGGCCGAGCGGGAGCAGAACCCGGTCGGCGAGGCCCGGCTGCGCCCGCGGATCTGAGCGCCGCCCAGCAGGCCGCTCAGGCCTGTACGAGGTTCCTGCGGCGCAGCAGCCCGGCCAGGGTGTCGGCGAAGGCCACCGGGTCCAGCGGATGGGTCACCGCGGCGTCCGCCCGGCTCCAGGTGGCCAGCCAGGCGTCCTGCGGGCGGCCGATCAGCAGCAGCACCGGCGGACACCGGTAGATCTCGTCCTTGATCTGCCGGCAGACGCCCATACCGCCCGCGGGCGCGGTCTCGCCGTCCAGGACGCAGACGTCGATACCGCCCTGCTCCAGGGCCGTCAGGACGGCCGGTGCGGTGGCGCACTCCAGGATCTCGATCTGCGGGGCATCGGCGGCGGGGCGCCGTCCGGCCGCCAGCCGGACCTGCTCGCGGGTGTTGGCGTTGTCGCTGTAGACCAGCACCGTGGCAGTCGCCTGCATCGTTCCTCCACGCTTCGTAGCGGCACAGCATCGGGTGGGGCGGATGCTACTCCCGCAAGGGGCGCCGGCAGGAGGGGTTGACCGGATCCAAGATCTGCCCGACGGCCCGTCAGGACCGGCGCCGGCGGGCCCGTGGCACGGCGACCGGACGGCGGCGTCCCTCCTTCGAGCGACCGCCGGAACCGTCCGTACGAGCAGCGCATACGTCCTTGACACACCGAACGGCACCCCCCGGAGTGAGGGCGGGATAAGCGACCGACATAATGTCGGTCGTGGCGACAGCAACGACAGTAGAAACCGGGCACGCGCACCCGTCGGTCAATCGGCCGAACCTCACCAGCGTCGGAACCATCATCTGGCTGAGTTCCGAGCTGATGTTCTTCGCGGCCCTCTTCGCGATGTACTTCACCCTTCGATCGGTGACCGGATCCGAGTATTGGAAGGAATCCGCCAGTGCGCTGAATCTTCCGTTCTCCGCGACCAACACCACGATCCTGGTGCTCAGCTCTCTGACCTGCCAGCTCGGCGTGTTCGCCGCCGAGCGCGGGGACGTCAAGAAGCTCCGGGCCTGGTTCGTGGTCACCTTCGTCATGGGTGCGATCTTCATCGGCGGTCAGGTCTTCGAGTACACGGAGCTGGTCAAGCACGAGGGCCTGTCGCTCTCGTCCGGCCCGTACGGCTCGGTGTTCTACCTGACCACCGGTTTCCACGGACTGCATGTGACGGGCGGTCTGATCGCCTTCCTGCTGGTCCTGGGCAGGACGTACGCGGCCAAGAGGTTCACCCACACGCAGGCCACCGCGGCCATCGTCGTGTCCTACTACTGGCACTTCGTCGATGTCGTCTGGATCGGCCTCTTCGCCACGATCTACCTGATCAAGTAGTCGGGATCCATACCGGCTCGTATCAGACAGACATATCCAAAGCATCGACGCAGAAGATCCTGACACCGGGGTAATCCGTGAAAAAGCTCTCCGCACGACGGCGCCATCCGCTGGCGGCGCTCGTCGTCCTACTCTTCGCGCTGGCGGTCACTGGGGGGCTGTACGCCGCGTTCGCGCCGGCGGACAAGGCTCAGGCCGATGACACCGCCCAGTCTCTTGCCATCAAGGAGGGCAAGAAGCTCTTCGCCGTGGGCTGCGCCAGCTGCCACGGCACCGGCGGTCAGGGCACCTCCGACGGCCCCAGCCTGGTCGGCGTCGGCGCCGCAGCCGTGGACTTCCAGGTGGGCACCGGCCGGATGCCGGCCCAGCAGCCCGGCGCCCAGGTGCCGCGGAAGAAGAACATCTACACCAACGCCCAGATCGACCAGCTCGCGGCCTACGTCGCCTCGCTGGGCGCCGGCCCGACCGTGCCGGACAAGGAGCAGTACAGCCCCGACGGTGCCAACATCGGCAAGGGTGGCGAGCTGTTCCGCACCAACTGCGCGCAGTGCCACAACTTCACCGGTAAGGGCGGCGCCCTGACCGATGGCAAGTACGCGCCGACGCTTGAGGGCGTGAACCCGAAGCACATCTACGAGGCCATGGAAACCGGCCCGCAGAACATGCCCTCCTTCGGTGACGGTTCGCTGTCGAAGCAGAACAAGAAGGACATCATCGCGTACCTCGGCGCCGTCAACGGCGATGAATCCGAGAGCCCCGGCGGCCTCGACCTCGGCGGTCTCGGTCCGGTCAGTGAGGGTCTCTTCGGTTACATCTTCGGCCTGGGCGCGCTGATCGCGGTCGCCATCTGGGTCGCAGCCCGGACTACGAAGGCCAAGAAGTCATGAGTGAGACTGGACGACACGAAGACGTGCCAGAAGAAACCCTTCCCGGTGAGCGGGAGACGGCTCACGAAGGTGCGGTGACCACGGCGGAGAACCCGTTCGCCGACCCGGGTCTGCCGCCCCACGAGCACCGTGCCCAGGACATCGACGACCGGGCCGCCAGGCGCTCCGAGCGCACCGTGGCGCTTCTCTTCGTCGTGTCCATGATCGCCACGGTCGCCTTCATCGCCTCGTACGTGGCGATCCCGATCGAGCAGAACGTCTACATCTGGCCGCTCGGTCACATCAGCGCGCTGAACTTCGCGCTCGGTCTGACGCTGGGCGCGGCGCTCTTCTGCATCGGCGCCGGTGCGGTCCACTGGGCCCGCACGCTGATGTCGGACGAGGAGGTCGCCGACGAGCGCCACCCGATCGAGGCGGCGCCGGAGGTCAAGGCCAAGGTCATGGCGGACTTCGCCCAGGGGGCGAAGGAGTCGCAGGTCGGCCGCCGCAAGCTGATCCGCAACACGATGTTCGGCGCGCTGGCCCTGGTGCCGCTCTCCGGTGTGGTGCTGCTGCGTGACCTCGGGCCGCTGCCCGGGAACAAGCTGCGCACCACGAACTGGAAGAAGGGCGTCCGCCTGGTCAACCAGTCCACCAACCTCCCGCTGCGTCCCGAGGACATCGCGGTCGGCTCCCTGACGTTCGCCATGCCGGAGGGCCTGGAGGAGCACGACGAGGAGTTCGCTCAGGAGATCGCCAAGGACGCCCTGATGCTCGTGCGGATCCAGCCGCAGAACATCAAGGACAAGCACGAGCTGTCCTGGTCGCACGAGGGCATCGTGGCGTACTCGAAGATCTGCACCCACGTGGGTTGCCCGATCAGCCTGTACGAGCAGCAGACACACCACGTGCTCTGCCCCTGCCACCAGTCGACGTTCGACCTCTCTGACGGCGGTCGGGTGATCTTCGGTCCGGCCGGACACGCCCTGCCGCAGCTGCACATCACAGAGAAGGACGGCTTCCTGGAGGCCGCAAGCGGCTTCGAGGAGCCCGTCGGCCCGAGCTTCTGGGAGCGCGGATGAGTAACGAGACGAGCGCGACCAACCCGCGCCGTGGCCAGGCGCCACGGGGCGAGCGGATCGCCGACTGGGCGGACGGCCGGCTGGGCATCTACAGCCTGGCCAAGTCCAACATGCGCAAGATCTTCCCGGACCACTGGTCCTTCATGCTGGGTGAGGTCGCGCTTTACAGCTTCATCATCATCATCCTGACCGGTGTCTATCTGACGCTGTTCTTCCACCCGAGCATGGCCGAGGTGACCTATCACGGTTCCTACGTGCCCATGCAGGGGGTCCGGATGACGCAGGCCTTCGAGTCGACGCTGGACATCAGCTTCGACGTGCGCGGTGGTCTGCTGATCCGCCAGATCCACCACTGGGCCGCGCTGGTCTTCCTGGCCGCGATGATGGTCCACATGATGCGGGTGTTCTTCACCGGCGCCTTCCGCAAGCCGCGCGAGGTCAACTGGCTGTTCGGCTTCCTGCTGCTGGTGCTGGGCATGTTCACCGGCTTCACCGGCTACTCGCTCCCCGACGACCTGCTCTCCGGCACCGGTGTGCGGTTCATCGAGGGCGTCATCCTGGCGATGCCGCTGGTCGGTTCGTACCTGCAGTTCTTCATCTTCGGCGGGGAGTTCCCGGGGCACGACATCATCCCGCGGTTCTTCACGGTGCACGTCCTGCTGCTGCCGGGCATCATGCTCGGCCTGCTGGTGGCGCACCTGATCCTGGTCTTCTACCACAAGCACACCCAGTTCCCGGGTGCCGGCAAGACCAACAACAACGTCGTGGGCATGCCGCTGCTGCCGGTCTACATGGCCAAGGCCGGAGGCTTCTTCTTCCTGGTCTTCGGTGTGATCTCGGTGATCGCCGCGATCGCCAGCATCAACCCGGTGTGGGCGATCGGCCCCTACCGGCCCGACCAGGTCTCCACCGGCGCCCAGCCCGACTGGTACATGGGCTTCGCCGAGGGTCTGGTGCGTGTCATGCCGGGCTGGGAGTGGAACTTCTGGGGCCACACCCTCAACTTCGGTGTGCTGATCCCGATCCTGGTCTTCCCGCTGGTCCTGGTCGCGATCGCGGTCTACCCGTTCATCGAGTCCTGGGTCAAGGGCGACAAGCGCGAGCACCACATCCTGGACCGCCCGCGCAACGTCCCGACCCGTACCGGCTTCGGTGTCGCCTGGCTCGTCGCGTACTTCGTGATGCTGATCGGTGGCGGTAACGACCTGTGGGCGACGCACTTCCACCTGTCGATCAACTCGATCACCTGGTTCGTGCGGATCGCGTTCTTCGTCGGACCGGTGCTGGCCTTCATCGCCACCAAGCGGATCTGCCTGGGGCTCCAGCGTCGCGACAAGGACAAGGTGCTGCACGGCCGCGAGTCCGGCATCATCAAGCGCCTGCCGCACGGTGAGTTCATCGAGGTCCACGAGCCGCTCGACCAGGAGCAGCTGCACCTGCTCACGCAGCACGAGCAGCCCGCGCCGCTGGAGCTCGGCCCGGAGGTCGACGAGAACGGTGTGGAGCGCAAGCTGTCGCGTTCGCAGAAGCTGCGCGCCAAGCTCTCCAAGGCCTACTACGGCGAGGACAACGTCATCCCGAAGGCCACGGTCGAGGAGTACAAGGAGATCACCAGCGGCCACGGCCACCACTGATCACCGCAGCGCTTCCTAGCGCACCGTAGGTAGTACGCCACCCAGAGGGCCCCGTCCGGTGATCGGACGGGGCCCTCCGGCGTGCCCGTTGGCTCGATAGGGTGACGGCATAAGCAGGAGACAATCCAGGAGAGTGGACCATGAACGTTGTGACCCCGGTTGGCGGCGACAGCGTGGCGGCCCAGACCTGGCCCGAGCTCCTCAACGCCCTGCTCGCCGGCCGTGACCTCAGCGCGGACGACACCGCCTGGGCGATGGACAAGATCATGCGGGGCGAGGCCGGCGACGCCCAGATCGCCGGGTTCGCGGTGGCCCTGCGCGCCAAGGGCGAGACCGTCGCGGAGATCTCCGGGCTCGTCCGCACCATGTACGAGCACGCCCGGCTGATCGAGGTCCCCGGCCCCAGCGTCGACATCGTCGGCACCGGCGGCGACGGCGCCAAGACCGTCAACATCTCCACGATGTCCTCGATCGTCGTCGCCGGCACCGGCGCCAAGGTCGTCAAGCACGGCAACCGCGCCGCCTCCTCCGCCAGCGGCGCCTCCGACGTCCTGGAGAAGCTCGGGGTCAATCTCGACCTCACCCCGCAGCGGGTCACCGAGGTCGCCCGGGAAGCGGGCATCACCTTCTGCTTCGCGGTGAAGTTCCACCCCGCGCTGCGGCACGTCGCCAACGCGCGGGCCCAGCTCGGCATCCGTACGACCTTCAATGTGCTCGGCCCGCTGACCAACCCCGCGAAGGTCCGCGCCCAGGCGACCGGTGTCGCGGACGCCCGGATGGCGCCGATCCTGGCCGGGGTGCTCGCCGAGCGCGGCTCGTCGGCGCTGGTGTTCCGGGGCGACGACGGCCTGGACGAGCTGACCACGACCGCGACCTCGCGGGTCTGGATCGTCCGCGACGGCACGGTCCGCGAGGAGGCCTTCGACCCCCGCGACGTCGGCATCCCCCTCGTCCCCGTCGAGGCGCTGCGCGGGGCGGACGCCTCGTACAACGCGGATGTGGCCCGCCGGCTGCTGGACGGGGAGACCGGACCGGTGCGCGACGCGGTGCTGCTGAACTCCGCGGCGGCGCTGGTCGCGCTGGAGCCGGCGGACGCTCCGCTGGCCGAGCAGATCCGGGCCGGGATCGAGCGGGCCGCCGCGTCGATCGACTCCGGGGCGGCCAAGCGGGCGCTGGAGCGCTGGGTGGCGGCCAGCAACACATGAGCGAGCGGTGACGCAGGGTGTGACGCAAGGCTCAGTCCGTCATACGGACCGGGCCTTGCGCCTCTTTGCCCGTGTGGCATGATTCTGCCCAGGTCACGAGTGACAGCGATGCAGGCCCCGGCCCGCTGTCCGGCAACCCTCCTTCCGTGGCGGGGTGCCCCGGGTGATGACCAGGCCGTAGGCAGCGAGGTCTGCGGCAAGCGCGGATCCCTCGCCAGGGATCCTGGTCCCCGAGGGAGAACTTCCGTGAATCAGCGAATGCGATAGGGCCCGACGGCCCCTTTTCCGCATCCCTTTTTCTTTTCCCGCCGCGGTTGCCCCGGCGCGCCTTCGCGCCCCCGCCCGCAGCGAATTCGCTTACCTCTTACGGGAGTTCGCCATGTCTGGTTCCGCCGTTGCCGCCGACCGTTCCGTTTGTGCCCCGCTGCCGGTTCTCGGCCGGGATGTCCTCGTCCCGCTCGTGACCGGTGGCGAGGTCGACTACGCCGCGCTGGACTACGCCGCCAGCGCCCCCGCGCTCCAGCGGGTCTGGGACGACGTGGCGGCCTACGCCCCGTACTACGGCAGCGTGCACCGCGGCGCCGGATACCTCTCGCAGCTGTCCACCGACCTCTTCGAGAACAGCCGCCGCACGATTGAGGAGTTCCTCGGCTGCCGGGCCGAAGGGGGCCCGGGCGAAGCCCGGTCCGGCAAGGGCGGTGGCGGGCGACGGGAGGGCGACCAGGTCGTCTTCACCCGCTCCACCACCGACTCGCTGAACCTGCTCGCGTCCGTACTCCCCGAGAACACCCGGGTGTTCGTCTTCGAGACCGAGCACCACGCCTCGCTGCTGCCGTGGGAGCAGCGCCCGGACACCACGGTGACCTACCTCAACGCGCCCCGGACCCCGCAGCAGGCCGTGGACACCCTGGAGAAGGCGCTGGCCACGCGCGAGCCCTACGGCCCGGCGCTGGTATGCGTGACCGGTGCGTCGAATGTGACCGGTGAGTTGTGGCCGGTGCGGGAGCTGGCGGCCGCCGCGCACGCCCACGGCGCCCGGATCGTGCTGGACGCCGCGCAGCTCGTGCCGCACCACCCGGTGAACCTCGGCGAGCTGGACGTGGACTGGGTCGCCTTCTCCGGACACAAGCTCTACGCGCCGTTCGGCGCCGGGGTGCTGGCCGGCCGCGCGGACTGGCTGCGGGACGCCGCCCCGTACCTGGCCGGCGGCGGCGCCAGCCGCAAGGTCTCCCGCCGCACCGACGGCGGGGTGGACGTCGAGTGGCACACCACCGCGGCCCGGCACGAGGCCGGTTCGCCCAACGTCATCGGCGCCTACGCCATCGCCTCGGCCTGCCGGGCACTCGCCGAGGCCGGCTTCGACGGCCTGGTCGCCCGCGAACAGGAGCTGATCGCCCGCCTCCGCACCGGCCTGGCCGAGGTACCCGAGGTGAACGTGCTCTCCCTCTTCGGCGACGACGCGGCACGCGTCGGCGTCCTCTCCTTCGTCGTCGAGGGCTGGAACAGCTCCCACTTCGCCGCCGCGCTGTCGGCCGAGTACGGCATCGGCGTCCGCGACGGCCTCTTCTGCGCCCACCCCCTCGTCCGCACCCTCCTGGGCAGCGCCCCCCAGGACCCCGGCGAGTGCGGCGCCCCCGACGCGGCCCCCGGCGAGAAGTCCCTCAACGCCATCCGCGTCAGCCTGGGCGTGGGCACACCGGATGAGCACATCGACCGCTTTCTCCGCGCGGTCAAGGAACTGGTGACGAACGGGGCCCGCTGGAACTACCGCACCGAAGCCGGGCGTTGCGTGCCGGCTTAATTCCCACGTTTTCGGCCTCCCCGCCGTGGGTGTTGCTCGCCGTTGCGCCTGCGGCGGGCGGGGTCCGCTGCGCGGGGCTGTTGGGTGCGGTGACGGGCCTGCGCGGGGGGGGGGGGGGGGGGGGGGGGGGGGGGCCCCCCCTCCCCCCTCCCCCCCCCCCCCCCCCCCCCCCCCCCCCCCCCCCCCCCGCTCCGGCCCGTCCCCTCCCGTTGGGTGGTGGGAAAACGGTTGGTGGGGGCTGCTCTGAGTGGTCCGGTGCGCCGCACTGGTCGCAGTGAAACAGCCTACGGACGCCCGCCCCCACTCACCGGCCCCTCCGGCCCGTCACCGCACCCACAAACCACCCGGCCCGCCGCAGGCGCAACGGCGAGCAACACCCACGGCGGGAAAGCCGAAAACGTGGGAAAAGAAGGGCTAGGCCTCCAGCCCAATCGCAAAGGCAGCCTCAAGATCGTGCTGGCTGTACGTGCGGAAGGCGATGTGCGTCTCTGTGGAGGTGACGCCGGGGACCTTGCTGATGCGGCCGGGGATGACGTCGGCGAGGTCGTCGTGGGCGGCGACGCGGACCATCGCGATGAGGTCGTGGGCGCCGGTGACCGAGTAGACCTCGCTGACGCCGTCCAGCGCGGCGATCTTCTCGGCGATCTCCGGGATCTGGTCCACGTTGGTCTTGATGAGCACGATCGACGTGATCACGGCTGGCTCTCTTCCTCGGTCGCCCGGTCGTTCGCCCTGGTGGCCCCCACACTATCCCTCCCGTAGCGGGCCCATGCGTAGAGGAAGCCGAGCGCGAAGCCGATGACATGGGCGAGGTAGGCGACGCCCGGACCGCGGGGGTCGTCCTGGGCCGCCTGCCACTGGATGACGAACCAGAAGAGCAGCACGATCCAGGCGGGAAAGCGCAGCGGCAGGAAGAACAGGAACGGGAAGAGGCTGGTGACCCGGGCCGTCGGGAACAGGTAGAGGAAGGCGCCCAGGACGCCGGAGATCGAGCCGGAGGCGCCGACCAGCGTCTGGCCCGAGTCGGCGTGCGCGGCCGCGTAGCCGAGCAGCGCCAGGTAGCCGATGATGAGGTAGAAGGCGGTGAACGGCAGCCGGCCCATGCGCGCCTCGGCCATCGCGCCGAAGACGTAGAGGAACAGCATGTTGCCGAGCAGGTGCAGCCAGCTGCCGTGCACGAACAACGCGGTGAGCGGCGTGACCAGCGCCCGTACCGAGCCGCTCCACAGATCCAGCGGGATCACGCCCCACCGCTCGAAATAGGCGGTCTGGGCCTTCAGCAGGGCGTCGCCGGTGCCGTATATCCGGTTCAGGCCGGAGGCGGGGCCGAGCACGAAGACCGCACAGCACAGGCCGATCAGCACATTCGTCATCCGCGAGAACACCGCGGTCAGGGACCGGGTGGGGTGCGGACGACGGGGGAGGAGACCGGAGGAGCGGGGAGAACGGGGAGAGGGGGCCGGCGCCGTCATGAAGTGATCATGGCTTAATGCGGGCAATCGGGACAGAGCGCCTCGCCGGGTCCCGGCACCCGGGCGGGGCCCGCACCCGCCCCCCGTCAGGCCGTAGGGTTACAGGCAGTACCTTGCGTACTTCCGCAGTCCGACGGCGCACCGCGTGAACCGCGCAACAGCACATGACGATGAGTACGAAAGAGGACGACACGATGGCTGTTCCCCTGCCGACGGCCGAAACCCGGTGGCGCTGCACGCTGTGCGGCAACCTCACGCGTTTCGATGTGACCCGCCGGTCCAAGGTGGTGGAGTACGTCCACCTGGACCTTGCCGGGGACCCGAAGGTGGAGGAGCGCGAGGTCCTCAGTGAGAGCATCGAGTCCGTGCGCTGCCGCTGGTGCAACGCGGTCGACCAGATCGAGCTGGTGGACCGTCCGGGCGCGAACGCCTGAGATCGGAGCGAGGCAGCCGTGGTGGACCGTCCAGAAGGGGAGCCGGGGGCCCGGCGTGACGACGTACCCGAGGGTGCGGCGGACGAGGTGCTCGACCGACCGCTGCCCGAGGGCGTACGGCGCCGTGTCGTGGCGCTCACCGCGGAGTCGTTCGGCGCGCTGACGGTCGCCGAACTCCCGCCCCCGCTGCGGCAGTACGCCCGGTTCACCCCGACTCGTCGGGCCAAATTCGCCGGAAACGCGATGGCCGCGGCGCTGGAGAGCGACGCGGTCTTCCGGCAGCGGATCGCCGGCAAGCTGCACGAGACGCAGCCGGAGCTGGCCGCGGCGCTGGAGCACGGCACCCCGCCCGCGGCCGCCGATCCGCTCGATGTCGCGGCGGCGGCCTATGTGCTGCGGCCCGAGGGCTGGGTCAAGCTGGTCGCGGCGGCCGGCGAGGAGGCCCAGCGGGCGCGCGCCGAGCGGGCCGGCGAGGAGGCCGAGCGGGAGCTGGCCCGGCTGCGCGAGGAGCTGGCGCAGGCGCGCGGCGAGGCCCGTACGGAGGCCGACCGCATCCGGGTGGACCTGGATGCGGTGCGCAAGGAGAACGAGTCGCTGCGGCGCAAGCTGCGCAGTGCGCTGAGCGACATCAAGCGCGGTGAGGCGGCGGTCCGCAAGGCCGAGGCCGCGCTGGCGGAGGAGCGGGACCGGGCGGCCACCGAGAAGACCGGCGCGGACAGCGAGGTGCGCCGGCTCAAGGGCCGGATCGCCGAGGCCGAGACGGCGCTGGAGACCAGCCGGCGCTCCGCGCGCGAGGGCCGCAGCGTCGAGGACATGCGGCTGCGGCTGCTGCTGGACACGGTCCTGGACGCGGCCCAGGGGCTGCGCCGCGAACTGGCCCTGCCGCCCGCGAACGTGCACCCGGCGGACACCGTCGAGGCGGTCGCGCCGGGGCGGATGACGCCCAAGGACATCGCGACCCGGGCGCTGTCGGAGATGGACCCGGCGCTGCTCGACCAGCTTCTCGCCCTGCCGCAGGCGCATTTGGTGGTGGATGGCTACAACGTCACCAAAACCGGCTATCCGACCATGCCGCTCGAA
This sequence comes from Streptomyces sp. NPDC029466, assembly GCF_055574515.1. Taxonomy (NCBI): domain Bacteria; kingdom Bacillati; phylum Actinomycetota; class Actinomycetes; order Kitasatosporales; family Streptomycetaceae; genus Streptomyces; species Streptomyces sp. NPDC029466. Next base: position 38,524 of record NZ_JBVHZH010000023.1, on the reverse strand, counting down.
AAGCAGCGGCTGCGGCTGCTGGGCGGCCTCGCGGTGCTGGCGGCGCAGACCGGCGCCGAGATGACCTGTGTCTTCGACGGGGCGGAGCTGGCGGCGCCGGTGCTGCTCGCGCCGCCGCGCGGGGTCCGGGTCCTGTTCAGCAAACCGGGCGTAACGGCCGATGAGTTGATTCGTCAGCTGGTAAGGGCCGAACCGCCCGGCCGCCCGGTCGTCGTGGTCTCCACGGACCGGGAAGTGGCCGACGGTGTGGCGAAGGCCGGGGCGCGCCCGGTCGCATCGGCCTTGCTTCTCAAGCGACTTGCCCGCACCTGACGCACTGCCCCTTCCTCGGGGTGCCGGACGCGGAATTCGCTTGCGCTCCGTATCTGAGCGTCAATTGGCGCTTACTGCCTGTGCGATGTTGGTAAAGGATGGGGTTGGTGGCGCAGAATTTTCCCGTGAGGATTTGAAGCGATCACAACTCCGTTACTAAGGTCAGCCCCGAACCTTCATGCAGATGATCATCCAACCGGGATGAACAGTGAAGGAACCGCCGAGTCCGCGGCGTTCACGCGGAGCCGGGGTCTCACCCCCCCACTTCCCGGTAGGCGGCTGGAGGAAGAAGGAGCTCGCCCCCGTGGCGTCCCACCGTCGACCCAAGCAGCCGAGCCGTACCCGCGTGACCGTGCTCACCGCCACCGCCGCGGCGGCCGTGGCTCTCTCGTCCCAGGCCGCCCAGGCCGACCCCCACCAGTCGAAGAAGGACGTCAAGTCCGAGGTCGACAAGCTCTACGGGGAGGCCGAGCAGGCCACCGAGAAGTACAACGGGGTCAAGGAGCAGCAGGAGAAGCTCCAGAAGGAGGTCGACGACCTCCAGGACAAGGTGGCCCGGGGCCAGGGTGAGCTGAACGAGATGCGCAAGGGCCTCGGTGCGGTCGCCTCCGGCCAGTACCGCAGCGGCAGCATCGACCCCTCGGTCCAGCTGTTCCTCTCCGGCGACCCGGACACCTACCTCGAAAAGGCCGCCACGCTCGACCAGTTGAGCGGCAAGCAGGCCGACCAGCTGAAGACCATCGCGGACAAGCAGCGCCGGCTCGCCCAGGAGCGCGCGGAGGCCGCGGCCAAGATCAAGGACCTCTCCGAGACCCGTAAGGCGCTCGGTGACAAGAAGGACGAGATCAAGGGCAAGCTCGGCAAGGCGCAGGAGCTGCTCAACAAGATGACCGCCAAGGAGCGGGCGGCCATGCAGGCCGAGGAGGACCGCGCCAACCGCAGCAACGAGCGGGTCAACCTCGGCGATGACGTCCCGGCTTCGGGCCGCGGTGCGGCCGCCCTCCAGGCCGCGCAGTCCAAGATAGGTTCGCCCTACGTCTGGGGTGCCACCGGCCCGTCGTCCTTCGACTGCTCCGGTCTGACCTCGTGGGCGTACCAGCAGGCCGGCCAGTCGCTGCCGCGCACCTCGCAGGCACAGGCCAGCGCCGGTACCCAGATCAGCTCGCAGAGCGCCCTCAAGCCCGGCGACCTGGTGCTCTTCTACAGCGACCTGCACCACATCGGCCTCTACGCGGGCAACGGCCAGGTGCTGCACGCACCGAAGCCGGGCGCCAACGTGCGCTATGAGTCGATCAACAACATGCCCTTCATGTATGGCGTGCGGGTCTGACAAGCCGTACAGCCCCCTCAACCTGCCGCCCGAACGGGCGAATTGCGGCCTCGGCCGCTGACCTGCCGCCCCGCCGGTGACCTGCACAGTCACCGGCGGGGCGGCTTTTTGCGGTCGAAATGGGCGCTTTGGCCGGTGTGCATCGCCGCCGTTACTGTCTGCCCTCGCAGCATCCGGTTCACCGCGCGCCCTCCCGGGGCGGCAGGGGCTGCACGGAAGGAGTGCGGCTCTCGTGGTGTCCCACCGCCGTACCTCGCAGCGCGCCCATACCGCCCTCGCCGGAGCCACCGTGGTGTCGGCCGCCCTGGCGACCGCGGCCGCCGCGCTGTCGGCGCCACCGGCCGCCGCCGACCCCGCGGGCAGCCCGTCCACCAACCGTGCCGCGGCGGCCGCACGGGTCGACAGCCTCTACGTCCAGGCGGAGCGGGCCACCGAGAAGTACAACGGGGCACAGGCCCGGACCAAGGAGCTGCGCCACGAGGTGGCAGCCCTCCAGGACCGCACCGCCCGCGCCCAGGAGCGGGTGAACCGGATGCGCGGCCATCTGGGCGCGCTGGCCGCCGCCCAGTACCGGTCGGGCGGGATCGACCCCACGGTCCGGCTGATGCTCTCCGAACGGCCCGACACCTACCTGGAGAAGGCCTCCGCGCTCGACCGGCTCGGCCACCGGCAGGCCGATGAGCTGCGCGGCCTCCAAGCGGCACAGCGCTGCCTGGAGCAGCAGCGCAGGGAGACCGTCAGGAAGCTCGCCGAGCTGGAGGCCGGCCGCAAGGCCGTCGCCCGCCACAAGAAGGACGTACAGCGCAAGCTGGCCACCGCGCGACGGCTGCTGAACGCGCTCCCCCAGCGCGACCGGGCCGCCTACGAGCGGGCCTCCCGGAGCGACGGGCACCGCGAGGCGGCCCCGGACCTGAGCGGCGCCGTACCCTCCTCCGGGCGGGCCGCCGCCGCCGTCGCCGCGGCGCGGGCCGCGGTCGGGCGCCCGTACGCCTGGGGGAGCAGCGGCCCCACGTCCTTCGACTGCTCCGGACTCACCCAATGGGCCTACGGCCGGGCCGGAGTCTCCCTCCCGCGTACCTCCCAGGCCCAGCGGGGCGCCGGCCGGCAGGTGCCGCTGAGCCAGGCACGCCCCGGTGACCTGGTCATCTACCGTTCGGACGCCAGCCATGTCGGGATGTACGTCGGCAACGGCCAAGTGGTGCACGCGCCCTACCCCGGCGCACGGGTCCGCTACGACCCCGTCGGGATGATGCCGATCTCGTCCGTCACCAGGCCCTGAGGCGGATCTCCGCGTTTTTGCCCGGGCCGGGCCCGACCTACGATCGTCCGCATGTCCTACCAGCGGGCGAGACGGCGGCCGTCGCGGGCCGGGGCGGCGGGCTGCGCCGCCCTGCTTCTCGCGCTGCTCGCCCCGCTGGCCGGCTGCGGGCCCGCGGGCTCCCCGCCGGCCCCGGCCCGCTTCCCCGACGTCCAGCGGATGCTCGTCGCCCGCGCGCGCGCCGTCGAGCGGCAGGACGCGGCGGGCTTCCTCGCCTCCGTCGACCCGCGGGCCGCCGGCTACCGCGACCGCCAGCGCGCGATGTTCGCCCACCTGAAGGGCGTGCCGCTGGCCGACTGGCACTACGACCTCGACTCCACCGACGCCTTCCCGCTCCCGGCCGGCGGCGACCGGACGCGGCTGGCCGCGAAGGTGCGGCTGCGCTACCGCCTCAAGGGCTTCGACACCGCGCCGGTGCACGCCGTCCAGTACCTCACCCTGACCGAGCGCGACGGTCGCTGGCTGATCTCCTCGGACACCGACGGCGCGGCGGCGGGCCGCAGCGGCACCCGCCAGCTGTGGGACCAGGGGCCGGTGAAGCTGGTCCGCGGCCGGTACAGCCTGGTGCTCGGCGGCAGCGCGCAGCGGGCGCGGCTGAAGGATCTGGCGCACCGGGTGGACCGGGCGGTGCCGGCGGTCTCCGCGGCCTGGAAGGGGAAGTGGTCGCAGAAGGTCGTGGTGGAGGCGCCGGACTCGGTGGAGGGCATGGCGCAGCTGATGGGCAGCGACGACCCGTCCGGCTACGCGGGGATCGCGGCGGTCACCACCGGGGAGGCCGGGGTTTCGACGACCGCGCCCGCGGACCGCGTGATCATCAACCCGGACGCCTACGAGGAGCTCAACGACCTGGGCCGCCGGGTGGTCCTCACCCACGAGACCGCCCATGTCGCCACCCGTACGGCCACCACGCCGGCCACCCCGCTGTGGCTCTCCGAGGGCTTCGCCGACTGGGCCGCCTACCGCGGTATCCGCCGCAAGGCGGCCCTCACGGCCCCCGAACTCACCCACGCGGTCGCCGCCGGCAAGCTCCCCGTCCGTCTGCCGACCGACGAGGACTTCGGCTTCAAGGCGGGCGCCGACCGGCTGGCGAAGGCCTACGAGGGCAGCTGGCTGGCCTGCCGGATGATCGCCGAGAAGTGGGGCGAGGCCAAGCTGCGCGCCTTCTACCGGGCGGCGGGCAGGAGCGCGGCCCAGGTCTCGGCGGGGAGTGCGGGGGCCCCGATCGAGGCGGCCTCGTCGGCCACGGCGGCCTCCTCCCGCTCCCGCCCGGCCACCCCGGCCGCCCGCCCCGGGGAGCGGCCGAAGGCCCGCGCCGAGCGGACCGACCACGCCATGCGCGCCCAACTGGGCGTCAGCATGGCGGAGTTCACCCGGCAGTGGCGCGCCTTCGTGCGGAAACAGCTGGCGCGCTGAGGGCGGCGGACGGGCTCACGGCGAGGGTGGCGCGCCCTCGGTACGGGGCTGCGGGGCGGTGCCGGTGAGTTCCGGGGGAGCGGCGGGGGCCCCGGCGGGCGCACGGCGGGCGGGCACCACGCCGACGGTCCCGGTCCGCCCGCGACCGGCCCGCCCGCGCCCGTCGCCCCGGGTCGAGACCCACAGCCGGCGGCAGGCGATCAGCGACGCGGTGACCAGCAGCCCGTTGCGTACGGTCAGCAGCGCGACGCCCCACGGATCGCTCGCGACGACCTGCGCGAAGCCGACGGGGAACTCCAGCAGCGTGACCCCGGTGGCGATCAGGACCAGCACCACGGGCAGCGTCTGCCGGGCGGCACGTACGGTCACACAGACCGCGCCGAGCCCCACCAGCCACAGCATGTACTGCGGGCTGATCACCCGGCTGGTGGTCGTGAACAGCAGCGTGGCGGTGAAGGCGGCCTCGCACAGCGTCCCGGGCCGCAGCTCCCGGACCCGCACCCGCCACAGGAACAGCCAGCCCACGGCGGCCAGGCTCAGGGTGAGCGAGACGGTGCTGACGAACGGGACACCCGGGCCGAGGAACTCCAGCGAGCCGTAGTTCAGCAGCACCTGCCCGTCCCACCCGTAGTGGCGGGCCACATGGAAGACCAGCGCGCCGAGCGACTCGACCTCCGTACCGCGGTCGCGCTGGAAGGTGAGGAAGGCCAGCGCGCCCGGTGCGGCGGCCACGAGGAGCACGGTCAGCCCGGTCGCGGTGCCGGCCGCGGTCCGCCACAGCGCGCGGGCCCGGCGGCCGCGCAGCGCCGCCCCGGTCAGCAGCAGCGCGGGCCAGACCTTCAGCAGCGCCCCGAAGGCGATCAGCGCGCCCGCCACCCGCGGCCGCCGGGCGGCGGCGAACAGCGCGGCGACGGCGACCGCGGTGACCATCAGGTCGTAGCGGGCGTAGGCCGTCGGGCCCAGCAGCGCCACCCCCGCGATCCACACCCAGGCGCTGGCCGGCCGGTGCTCCGCCCGGCGGCTGGCCCGCAGCAGGAGCGCCAGCGTCGCCGCGTCCGTGATCAGGATCAGGGTGAAGAAGGCCGTGGCGTAGTCCAGGAACGGCAGCAGACCGGGGGAGAGGATCGCCAGCGCCGCGGCCGGCGGGTACTGCCAGGTCACATCGTTCAGCGGGAAGGTGCCGGTCTGCAGGACGCCGAACCAGCCCTGATAGATCACCGAGACGTCGGTGGTGACGTCCGGCCCCGGCAGCACCAGCACTCTCAGGACGCACAGCAGGACCACCGCCCGGGTCGCGGCCCAGACCGCGACCGGGAGCCACACCCCGCGCGCTCTGCTGATCCTGTCCATCGTCACCTCGTCGCTTTCCCGCTCGTGCCTCTGCATGATGCCGAAGGCGGCTGTCATGACCGTAGAGGAGGCACGGGGGTGGCGGGGGGGGGGGGGGCCCCCCCCCCCCCCCCCCCCACCCCCCCCCCCCCCCCCCCCCGACCCCCCCCCCCCCCCCCCCCCCCCCCCCGGTGCCGGCGGGTACTGTCGGGCCACGACCGCCGAGACCCGTCACCGAGACCCACCGTCGAGAGACCATCGTGCACAAGACCTTGATCGTCACGAACGACTTCCCGCCGCGGCCCGGCGGCATCCAGGCCTTCCTGCACAGCATGGCGCTGCGCCTGGACCCCACCCAGGTCGTCGTCTACGCCTCGACCTGGAAGCGCAGCGAGGAGGGGCGCGCGGCCACCGCCGCCTTCGACGCCGACCAGCCGTTCCCGGTGATCCGGGACCGTACGACGATGCTGCTGCCCACCCCGAGGGTGACCCGGCGGGCCACCGGGCTGCTGCGGGAACACGGCTGCTCCTCCGTCTGGTTCGGGGCGGCGGCGCCGCTCGGGCTGATGGCGCCCGCGCTCCGTGCGGCCGGCGCCCGCCGCATCGTGGCGACCACGCACGGCCACGAGGCGGGCTGGGCACAGCTGCCGGCCGCCCGGCAGCTGCTGCGCCGGATCGGTACGGGGACGGACACGCTCACCTACCTCGGGGAGTACACCCGCTCGCGGATCGCCGGTGCGCTCACCCCGGAGGCCGCCGCGCGGATGGTCCAACTCCCGCCCGGCGTCGACGAGAAGACCTTCCACCCCGGTTCGGGGGGCGATGCCGTACGGGACCGGCTCGGGCTGACCGGCCGGCCGGTGGTGGTGTGTGTCTCGCGGCTGGTCCCGCGCAAGGGCCAGGACACCCTGATCGAGGCGATGCCGGCCATTCTGGCCGCGGTGCCCGATGCGGTGCTGCTGATCGTCGGCGGCGGCCCGTACGAGAAGGAACTGCGCGCGCTGGCCCAGGAGAAGGGCGTCGCGGAATCGGTGCAGTTCACCGGAGCGGTCCCGTGGGAGGAGCTGCCGGCCCACTACGGCGCCGGCGATGTCTTCGCGATGCCGTGCCGCACCCGCCGCGGCGGGCTGGACGTCGAGGGCCTCGGCATCGTCTACCTGGAGGCATCCGCGACCGGCCTGCCCGTGGTGGCGGGCGATTCGGGCGGCGCCCCCGACGCCGTCCTGGAGGGCGAGACGGGCTGGGTCGTCCCCGGCGGGTCCCCGGCCCCCACCGCCGACCGCATCGTCACCCTGCTCCGCGACCCCGCGCTGCGCCGCTCGATGGGCGAACGCGGACGCGCCTGGGTGGAGGAGAAGTGGCGCTGGGACCTGCTGGCGGAGCGCCTGAAGGAACTCCTCTGAGCGGCCCTTCCGCAGTCCGGGTCCCATGACGAATCCGCCGCCGTGGCGCGGCCACGACGGCGGATCACGGAAGGCCGAACGGCCCGGCGGGGGCCGCCGCTACGCGCGGTAGAGCGCCTCGATGTCCTCCGCGAAGTCCTTGGCGACCACGTTCCGCTTGAGCTTCAGCGACGGCGTGACATGGCCCGACTCCTCGGTGAACTGGGTCGGCAGGATGCGGAACTTGCGCACCGACTCGGCCTTGGAGACGGCCGCGTTGCCGTCGTCGACCGCGCGCTGGACGGCGGCCAGCAGCTCCGGGTCCTCGGCGATCCGGGACGGCGTCACATCGGCGGGGTGGCCGTGCTCCTCGGCCCAGCGGGGCAGGAACTCCTCGTCGAGGGTGACCAGCGCGCCGATGAACGGCCGGCCGTCGCCGACGACCATGCACTCGGCGATCAGGGCGTGCGCCCGGATCCGGTCCTCGATCACCGCCGGGGCGACGTTCTTGCCGCCCGCGGTGACGAGGATCTCCTTCTTGCGGCCGGTGATGGCGAGGTAGCCGTCCTCGTCGAGGGTGCCGAGGTCGCCGGTGTGGAACCAGCCGTCGGACAGCGCCTCCTTGGTGGCCGACGGGTTGTTCCAGTACTCGGTGAACAGGTGCTCGCCGTGCAGCAGCACCTCGCCGTCGTCGGCGATCCGCACGACCGAGCCGGGCAGCGGCTGGCCGACGGTGCCGATCTTCTGCCGGTCCCACGGGTTGAAGGCGGTGGCCGCACAGGACTCCGTCAGGCCGTAGCCCTCCAGGACGGTGAAGCCGATACCGCGGTAGAAGTGGCCGAGGCGTTCACCGAGCGGGGCGCCGCCGGAGATGGCGTGGGTGGCGCGGCCGCCGAGGACGGCGCGCAGCCTGCCGTACACGAGCCGGTCGAAGACCTTGTACTTCAGCTTCAGACCGAACGTCGGGCCCGCCGGGGTGTCCAGCGCGCGGCTGTAGGCGATCGCGACGTCCGCCGCCTTGTCGAAGATCTTGCCCTTGCCGTCGGCCTGCGCCTTGGCCCGCGCCGAGTTGTAGACCTTCTCGAAGACCCGGGGCACGCCCAGGACCAGCTTCGGCCGGAAGGAGGCGAGGTCGTCGGTGAGGTTCTTGATGTCGGGGGCGTGGCCCAGCTTGATGGGTGCCATCACCGCGGCGACCTGCACCAGCCGGCCGAAGACATGCGCGATGGGGAGGAAGAGGAGCACCGAGGACTCGCCCGTGCGGAACAGCGGCCGCAGTCGCTCGACGATGTTGCCGCACTCGGCGAAGAAGCTGCGGTGGCTGAGCACACAGCCCTTGGGGCGGCCGGTGGTGCCGGAGGTGTAGACGATGGTCGCGGGCGAGTCCGCGTCGGCGAGCGCGCTGCGCGCCTCCACCTCGTCGTCGGAGATGTCGGCGCCCGCGGCCTGGAGCCGGGCGATGGCGTCCCGTTCGATCTGCCAGATGTTCTCCAGCTCGGGCAGCCGGTCGCGGACCGACTCGACGGTCGCCTCGTGGGTGGGGCTCTCCACCAGACAGGCCACCGCGCCGGAGTCCCCCAGGATCCACTGGATCTGCTCGGCGGAACTGGTCTCGTACACGGGGACGGTGATCGCGCCGGCGCTCCAGATGGCGAAGTCCAGCAGTGTCCACTCATAACGGGTGCGCGACATCAGACCGACCCGGTCGCCGGGCCGGACCCCGGAGGCGATCAGACCTTTGGCGGCGGCGCGGACCTCGGCGAGGAAGGTGGCGGCGGTGACGTCCTGCCACGCTCCGTTCACCTTGCGTCCCATGACGGCAACATCCGGATGCTGCGCGGCATTTCGGCGGATGAGATCCGTCAGATTGCCGTCCGCGGGGACCTCGTACAGGGCCGGAAGGCTGAACTCGCGCAAGACTGCTGCTCCTCAAAAGCGCCGGCGCCACGACGCTGTGTGTTGCACCGGCGGCGGTCCACGATCATGCAAGGGGGATTGGACTGCCCGGACGTTACCCATCGGTATCGCAGTTGGGATAGGGGGGAACGGCCAGATGTTCGATGCGTCACAGCTGCGGGACACGCCATGGGGACTGACCCGCGCAGACTAGACCAATGGGTAGGTGACCCGAAAGTAACTCCGGCTGCGGGACCCCGTCTCCCGTGGGCCGCGCGCGCGATCTAGGGTGACGCCATGCGTGTGCATGTGGTCAGTGACGTCCACGGCAACAGCCGGGACCTGGCGGCGGCCGGAGCCGGCGCCGATGCCCTGGTCTGCCTCGGTGACCTGGTCCTTTTCCTCGACTATGCCGACCACTCGCGCGGCATCTTCCCCGACCTCTTCGGCACCGCGAACGCGGACGCCCTGGTCGAACTGCGCACCGCCCGCCGCTTCGAGGAGGCCCGCGCCCTGGGCCGCCGGCTGTGGGGCGAGCTGGACCGTACGGGCGTGAGCCGGGAGTCGGTCATCGAGGGCGCGGTCCGCCGGCAGTACGCCGAACTCTTCGCCGCCTTCCCGACTCCCACGTACGCCACCTACGGCAACGTCGACATACCGCGCCTGTGGCCCGAGTACGCCGGACCGGGCACCACCGTCCTGGACGGCCAGCGGGTGGAGATCGGCGGCCGGGTCTTCGGGTTCGTCGGCGGCGGCCTGACCACCCCCATGCGCACGCCCTACGAGATCAGCGACGAGGAGTACGCCGCGAAGATCGAGGCGGTCGGCGAGGTGGACGTGCTGTGCACCCATATCCCGCCCGACGTCCCCGAGCTCTGCTACGACACCGTCGCCCGCCGCTTCGAGCGCGGCAGCGCGGCCCTGCTGCACGCCATCCGCACCACCCGGCCGCGCTACTCGCTCTTCGGCCATGTGCACCAGCCGCTCGTCCGCCGGGCCCGTATCGAGGGCACGGAATGCGTCAATGTCGGCCACTTCAACGCGACCGGGACGCCCTATGTCCTGGAGTGGTGAGCCCGGACACCTCTGGTCGTGAGCCCGGGGGAGCGGGCCGGCCGGCCGCCCCGCCCCGTCGTTCCGGGCCTGCTGGTGTCCGCCCCCGTTCCCCCGCGCGGTAGCCTTCAGCAGCAGAGACACCGCGTTTCAGCAAGTCGGCGGACCGACATGAATCGGCATGGAGGAGTCACGGCGATGGCCGAACACACCAGCTCGAGCATCACGATCGAGGCGGCACCCGCCGAAGTGATGGGAGTGATCGCCGACTTTGACCGCTACCCGGAATGGACCGGAGAGGTCAAAGAGGCAGAGGTGCTCGCCAAGGACGACCGCGGCCGCGCCGAGCAGGTGCGCCTGCTGCTGGACGCCGGCGCGATCAAGGACGACCACACCCTGGCCTACACCTGGACCGGTGAGAACGAGGTCAGCTGGTCCCTGGTCAAGTCCCAGATGCTGCGCGCCCTCGACGGCTCCTACCACCTCTCCGCGCTCGGCAACGGCGTACGTACCGAGGTGACCTACCAGCTCACCGTCGACGTCAAGATCCCGATGCTCGGCATGATCAAGCGCAAGGCCGAGAAGGTCATCATCGACCGCGCGCTGGCCGGGCTGAAGAAGCGCGTCGAGAGCGGCCACGACGGCCCGCGGACGCCCGCCGACGAGGCCAAGAAGCTCTGAGCGTGCGCCTCGTCCTCGTCACGGGCACCGGCGGTGCGGGCCGCACCACGCTCGCCGCCGCGACCGCCCTGGCCGGCGCCCGCCGGGGCGAGCGGGCCCTGCTGCTCACCACGGGGAGCAGCGCACCGGAAACGGTGCTGGGCACGCCCCTCGGCGCCGACGCGCCCACCCCGATAGCCCCCGGTCTGCACGCCCGCCGGATCGACCCCGGCGACCGCTTCCGCCAGGAGTTCCTCGCCTTCCAGGAGCGCGCCGGCGCCGCCCTCGACCTGCTCGGCGCCGCGCCCCTCGACGAGGACGAGCTCACCGAACTCCCCGGCTCCGAGGACTTCGCGCTGCTGCACGCGCTGCGCGCCGAACACGCCTCGGACGACTGGGACCTCGTCGTCGTCGACATGCCGTCGGCCGCCGAGACCGTCCGGCTGCTCGCCCTGCCGGCCCAGGTGCGCCGCTATCTGCGCCGGCTGCTGCCGCCCGAGCGGCAGGCGGCCCGGGCGCTGCGCCCGGTGCTCGCCCAGCTGGCCGGCGTCCCGATGCCCGCCCAGAAGCTGTACGACGCCGCCGAGCGCTGGGAGACCGAACTCGCCGCCGTCCAGCGGACGATCGATGACCCCGGCACCTCCGTACGTCTGGTCACCGAAGCCGGCCCGGTCGCCGCCGCCACGCTGCGCACCCTCCGCGCCGGACTCGCGCTGCACGGCCGGCGCACCGACGGCCTGGTCGTCAACCGGCTGCTGCCCACCGGCTCGGCCGACCCGTTCCTCGCCGCGCTCTCCGGCAGCCAGCAGACCGCCCTCAAGGCACTGCGCGAGGAGTTCCCCGACCTCCCCGTCCACGAGGTCCCGCACCTGGGCCGGGACCCCCAGGGCGTCGATGAGCTCGACGAGTTGATCGGCGGCCCGGCCGGCGGCATCGGCACGGAAGGGCCCGCCGGCGGACGCCGGCTCGACCCCTGGACCGTCGAGGACCGGCTGGCCACCGACGGCATCCTCGTCTGGCGGGTGCCGCTGCCCGGTGCCGAACGCCGGGGCCTCGGTCTGGTGCGCCGCGGCGACGAGATCGTGGTCACCGTCGGCCGCTTCCGGCGGATCCGTACGCTGCCCTCCGCGCTGCGCCGCTGCACCGTCTCCGGCGCCGGACTGCGCGACGGCGCCCTGGAGATCCGCTTCACCCCGGATCCGGACCTGTGGCCCAAGAGCGACTGAACGCGCTACCACCGTTCGGGTAACGTCGAGGGTGGGCCCCGCCCCGACGTGCCCGTCCCGCACTGCTTCGCCGTACCGCCTCGCAGCAGGAGTCACGGAGTTCCCCATGAGTGATGCCACCGAGCGCCCCGCCGACCGCCGGGCCGAGCCCGATGCCGACGCCTGGTCGACCGCCTGCGCCGAGGACCTCGCGGCCGAGAAGGCCCGGCACCGCGCCGCCCACGGCCCGCAGCCGGGCAGCGCCGCCGAGGAACTGCGCAAGCTCGCGGAGGCGGTGACCGACAAGCTCGCCGGTATCCAGCTGCCCGGCGCGCTCGGCGGGATCGCCGCACAGGGCGCCGTCAACCAGCTGTTCAAGCAGGCCAAGGCGGCCGTCGAGCCGGTCATCGAGCGCAACCCCGATATCTTCGACCACCTCGCCGCGGCCGGCTCCGAGCTGCTCGCCGCCTACCGCTCCGCCGTCGAGGGCAGCGAGCGCCGCTGGACCCGTGAGGACCTCGGCGACCGGCCCGACGCCCGCCGCGAGGACGATCCGCGCGACGACGACGGCCCCACCGGCACCGAGCGGATCGACCTCGACTGAGCCCCCCGGGCCGCCGGTGTACGCGGGGTGTCCCCACCCCTACAGCCCGAAGAACGTGGGCGGCACCCCGGCCTCCGGTACGGTGGGTCCCGGCGGGGTTCGAGCGAAAAACTGAGGGACACATGGGACTCACCATCGGCGTCGACATCGGCGGCACGAAGATCGCGGCCGGCGTGGTCGACGAAGAGGGCTCGATCCTTGAGACGTGCCAGGTGCCGACCCCGCATGCCACCGATGCGCTGACCGAGGCCATCGCCGAGGCGGTACGCACCGTCGGCGCGGGCCATCATGTCGAGGCCGTCGGCATCGGTGCCGCCGGCTATGTCGACGAGAAGCGCGCCACGGTCCTGTTCGCACCGAACATCGACTGGCGCCATGAACCGCTCAAGGACAAGGTCGAACAGCGCGTCGGCCTGCCCGTGGTGGTCGAGAACGACGCCAACGCGGCGGCCTGGGGCGAGTACAAGTTCGGCGCCGGCCAGGGCCACAGCGACGTCATCTGCATCACCCTCGGCACCGGCCTCGGCGGCGGCATCATCATCGGCAACAAGCTGCGCCGTGGCCGCTTCGGCGTCGCCGCGGAGTTCGGGCACATCCGGGTCGTCCCCGACGGTCTGCTGTGCGGCTGCGGCAACCAGGGCTGCTGGGAGCAGTACGCCTCCGGCCGCGCCCTGCTGCGCTACGCCCGCCAGCGCGCCTTCGCCACCCCCGAGAACGCCCAGATCCTGCTGTCGCTCGGTGACGGCACCTCCGAGGGCATCGAGGGCCGGCACGTGAGTGAGGCCGCCCGCCAGGGTGACCCGGTCGCCATCGACTCGTTCCGCGAACTGGCCCGCTGGGCCGGCGCCGGGCTCGCCGACCTCGCCTCGCTCTTCGACCCGTCCGCGTTCATCGTCGGCGGCGGCGTCTCGGACGAGGGCGAACTGGTCCTGGGGCCGATCCGCAAGTCCTTCCGCCGCTGGCTGGTCGGCAACCAGTGGCGGCCGCACGCCCAGGTGCTCGCCGCCCAGCTCGGCGGCAAGGCCGGTCTGGTCGGCGCGGCCGACCTGGCACGCCAGGGCTGACCCGCCACCGGGCGCGCGGCGCCCGCTCATCCGTACGGCACCGTCCGTCGCGCCCCGTGGGGGAGCGGCGGGCGGTGCTCTATCTTGGCCCGCGTGACCCTCCCGGTGAGAGGACCTGCCGCCGTGATCTCGCTCCCCGCCTCCGCCACCGAACCCGGCCCCGCCGCCGGGGCGTCAGGACGCGGCGGTGCGGCCGTGATCCGGGTGCTCAGCTACAACATCCGCTCGCTGCGCGACGACCGGGCGGCACTGGCCCGGGTGATCCGGGCCTGCGCACCCGATCTCGTGCTGATCCAGGAGGCGCCGCGGTTCTTCCGCTGGCGCAAGGCCGCCGAGAAGCTGGCCCGGGCGACCGGTCTGGTGTACGTCAGCGGCGGCGCGACGACCGCGGGCCCGATGATCCTCTCCACCCTGCGCGCCCATGTGGAGCGTACGGAGGAGGTGCTGCTGCCCCGCACCCCCGGGCTGCACCAGCGCGGTTTCGCGCTCGCCGTGGTCCGGATCGGCGGGGCCCGGCTCGGGGTGCTCAGCTGCCATCTCAGCCTCGCCGACCGGGAGCGCTACGAGCAGGCCGGGCTGCTGCTGGAGCGGCTGGCCGCGCTGGACGTGCCGTACGCCGTCGCCGGGGGTGACCTCAACGACCGGCCGGAGGGCCGCAGCTTCCGGCGGCTGGCGGGGGCGCTCACGGACGCCTGGGCGGCCAAGCCGTGGGGCGGGGAGTTCACCTCCACGCCGCACGACCCGCATCAGCGGATCGACGCGATCTTCACCACGGCGGGTGTGGAGGTCCTGGGCTGCGGTGTGCCGCACGGGCTGGCGGGGGTACGGGAGACCGACCTGCGCGCCGCCACGGATCATCTGCCGGTGCTGGCCGCACTGCGGGTGCCGGCCGGCGGCTGACTCACACCACCGCGCCGCTGCCCGGCAGGTCGTTGTCGTCCTCGTCGTCGTCCTTCATCCGGGCCACCAGGGTGGCGAAGCCGCCGAGGAAGCCACCGATGCCCAGGACCGTGATCCACCATGTCACCGGCTGCTGGAGCAGCACCATGGCGACCAGCAGCAGCGGGCCGCCGATCACCGCGAGCCAGGCGAACTTGGCGGTGACATCGGCCTTCGGCAGCGGGGGCGGCTCGGGCGGGGTGAAGTGGCCCTCGTCGGTCTCGTCGAAGTCGTCGTCGGACGCTTCCGAGGGGGTCCAGTTGCGCGGGCCGACACCCGGCGCGAAGACCACGAAGCTGCCCGGCCGCGCGGCGTCGCCGGTGCCGTCCTCGGCTCCGGTGCCGTCCTTCCCGGCCGTTTCGGACGGGGCGGCGGCCTCGGGCTTCTCGGCCGCGCCGTCCTTGCCGTCCTTCCCGGCCGTCCCGTCCTTCCCGGCCGTCCCGTCCCCGCCGTCACCGCCGCCCACGGGGAACGACGGCTGCTCGCCGTAGCCCGCCACGATCTCGGCCCAGGCGGCCTCTTCGTCCAGCGGGTCCCGGGGGTCACGGGGGCTACGCTCCGCCACTGGCCGCCGTCCCCTCGTGTGCCGGGTCCGCTGCCTCCGGCGCGAGCCGGGCGATGAAGGCGAAGGTGTCCCGGAAGATCTGCTCGGCGTCGTGGTCCAGCGTCGCGACGTGGTAGCTGCGCTCCAGCAGCGTCTGCCGCACGTCCGTGGAGGAGACCCGGGCGAGGATCCGCTCGGAGTCCGCCGCCGGTACGACATGGTCCTGCGGGCTGGTCATCACCAGCAACGGCTGGGTGACGCCCGGGAGTTCGGAGTCGACCTGCCCGAAGAACCGGCGCAGCGAATCCGCGGCGTGCAGCGGCACCCGCTCGTAGCCGACCTCCTCGGCGCCGGGCTTGGCGATGTCGCTGACCACGCCCTTGGTGGTCCGTACGAGATACCGCAGCACCGGGAGCAGCGGGGCGGCCGCGTCATGGAGCTTGTTGGCCGGGTTGACCACCGCCACCCCGCTGATCGCGTCGCCGTGCTTGGCGGCCAGCCGCAGCGCCAGCGCGCCGCCCATCGACAGGCCGCAGACGAAGACCTTGGAGCAGCGCTCGGTCAGCGCGCGCAGCTCGCGGTCGACCTCGGCGTACCAGTCCTGCCAGGTCGTGATCTGCATGTCCTGCCAGCGGGTGCCGTGACCGGGCAGCAGCGGGAGGGCGACCGTCAGTCCGCGGTCGGCCAGGTATTCGGCCCAGGGGCGGACGGACTGGGGGGAGCCGGTGAAGCCGTGGCACACGAGGACGCCGACCTCTCCGCCGTCACGGCGGAACGGCTCGGCTCCGGGAAGGAGCGGCACCGGGGGACTCCGATCGATGAGGGGCTGGCGAGTTACCTCAGGGTACGCAAAGTGACGGCAAGCGGGTAGGTCCGGCGGCGGCCACGGCGCGAGTGCGCCACCGGGGCAGGTTAAGGTCTTTGCGTCACACACAGGAGGCAGTCGGTTGATCTACGGCGCAATGAAGTTTTCCATCGGCGGGTCGCTGAAGCTTGCCTTCAGGCCCTGGGTGGAAGGCATCGAGAACATTCCCGCCGAGGGTCCTGCGATCCTCGCGAGCAACCACCTGTCCTTCTCGGACTCCTTCTTCCTGCCCGCGGTGCTCGACCGCAAGGTCACCTTCATCGCCAAGTCGGAGTACTTCACCTCCCCGGGCGTCAAGGGCAAGCTGACCGCCGCGTTCTTCAAGGGCGTGGGCCAGCTGCCGGTCGACCGCTCGGGCGGCCGCGGCGCGGGCGAGGCGGCCATCAAGAGCGGCATCGAGGTCCTGGAGCGCGGTGAGCTGTTCGGCATCTACCCGGAGGGCACCCGCTCCCCGGACGGCCGGCTCTACCGTGGCAAGCCGGGCGGGCTGGCACGGGTGGCGCTGGCCACCGGCGCGCCGGTCATCCCCGTGGCGATGATCGACACCGAGAAGGTGCAGCCGCCGGGCAAGATCGTGCCGAAGATGATCCGACCGGGCATCCGTATCGGCAAGCCGCTGGACTTCACCCGCTATCAGGGCATGGAGGGCGACCGCTTCATCCTGCGGTCGGTCACCGACGAGGTCATGTACGAGATCATGAAGCTGTCCGGCCAGGAGTACGTCGACATCTACGCGACCGCGGCCAAGCGGCAGATCGCCGAGGCGGCGAAGGCCGAGGCGAAGCAGCAGGCCGAGGCGGAGCAGGCCAAGAAGGCAGCCGCCGAATAGACGGGCAGAGCCGAGGCCGGGCGCGGGGGCGCCCGGCGAGGGGTGGGGGCCGGCAATGACGGATACGGAGACACGGACCGTGCGCGGCGGCCCGGGCGCCAGGGGCAAAGACAAGCCGCCGAAGGTGGTGCGGATGTCCGTCGAGCTGCCGCTGTGGCGCGCGCTCACCGGCTACCGCATCCTGACCCTCGTCTACACCCTGTGCCTGGTCGGGCTCTCCTACCGGAAGTACGACCACCCGCTGGGCGCCGCCGCCTATATGGGCGCGCTCACGCTCTGGATGGTGCTGACCTGGCGCCGGACGACCTCCGCGGAGCGCTGCACCCGGCACTTCCTGCTCGCCGACCTCGGCTTCGCGGTCGGCGGCATCCTGCTCACCCCGCTGGTCGACAGCCACGCCCGCATCATGGACGGCGCGCCGACGCTGCCCTCCATCTGGACGGCGGGCGCCGTCCTGGGCTTCGCGATCAAGGGCGGCTGGCGCTGGGCCGCGGTGGCTTCCAGCGCGGTGGCGGTGGCCAACCTCGTCGAGCGCCAGGAGCTGGCCCGGGACACGATCCACAACGTGGTGCTGGTGTGGGTGGCCAGCGTCGCCATCGGCTATGTCGTCGAGGTGGCCCGCGCCAGTGAGCGCACCCTCGCCCGTGCGCTCCAGATAGAGGCCGCCACCCGCGAGCGGGAGCGGCTGGCCCGCGACATCCACGACAGCGTGCTCCAGGTCCTGGCGATGGTGCAGCGGCGCGGCGCCGCGATCGGCGGCGAGGCGGCCGAACTGGGCCGGATGGCCGGGGAGCAGGAGGTCGCGCTGCGGACCCTGGTCGCCGGCGGGCTGGTGTCGCCGCCGCGCGGGGGCGGGCCGGACGGTGCGGCGCGGACCGTGCCGCACCCGGCCGACGGGAGCGAGCCGGACGAGAGGGGCGCCGCCCCGGCCGTACCGGCACCGGCACCGGAGCCCGACGCCGACGGGCCGTGTGACGTGCGGGCGTTGCTCGCGCCCTTCGCGGGCGCCGGGGTGACGTTCTCCGAGCCCGGTGCCGCGGTGCTGCTGCGGGCCGCCGCGGCGGCCGAGCTCGCGGCCGCTGTCAGTGCGGCGTTGGACAATGTGCGGGTGCACGCGGGGGACGGGGCCCGTGCGTGGATCCTGGTGGAGGATGAGCCGCGGGCGGTGATCGTGACGGTCCGCGACGACGGCCCCGGCATTCCCGAGGGCCGGCTCGCGGACGCCGAGCGCGAGGGCCGGATGGGGGTGGCCCTGTCGATCCGCGGCCGGCTGCGGGATCTGGGCGGCACCGCGGAGTGGGTCTCGGTCCCTGGCCAGGGCACGGAAGTGGAGTTGACGGTCCCCAAGGGCACGGCGCCCGAGGGCGGAAGGCGGGGGAAGGCGAGAGCGTGAGCAGCACGGAGCGGGACGAGGCCGCGCGGAGCGGTGCCGGCGTGGGCGAGCAGACGGCCCTGAGGGTCATGGTGGTCGACGACCACCCGATGTGGCGGGACGCGGTCGCGCGGGATCTGGCGGAGGCCGGGTTCGACGTGGTCGCGACGGCCGGTGACGGCCTCCAGGCGGTGCGGCGGGCGCAGGCCGCCTCGCCCGATGTGCTGGTCCTGGACCTCAATCTGCCGGGGCTGCCCGGCGTCCGGGTGTGCAAGGAACTGGTCGGCGCCAATCCGGCGCTGCGGGTGCTGGTGCTGTCCGCGAGCGGTGAGCACGCCGATGTCCTGGAAGCGGTCAAGTCCGGGGCGACCGGCTATCTGCTGAAGTCGGCGAGCACGGCGGAGCTGCTGGACGCGGTGCGGCGCACGGCCGCCGGCGACGCGGTGTTCACCCCGGGCCTGGCGGGTCTGGTGCTCGGTGAGTACCGCAGGCTGGCGACCGAGCCGGCCCCGGCGACGCCGGACGAGCCGGGCGCACCGCAGCTGACGGACCGGGAGACCGAGGTGCTGCGGCTGGTCGCCAAGGGACTCTCGTACAAGCAGATCGCCGAACGCCTGGTCATCTCGCACCGCACGGTGCAGAACCACGTCCAGAACACCCTCGGCAAGCTCCAGTTGCACAACCGGGTGGAGCTGGTGCGGTATGCGATCGAGCGCGGTCTCGACGAGGCGTGACCGGCGCGTTCACCGGCCGTACCGGCCGCGGCCGGATGCGGTCCGCTCGTACGGGTGAACGCCTCGCCCCAACTCCCGGATAAATCACCGACATCACCGTTTGTCCCATCCCTGAGTGACCCAGATCACCATTAGCGTGACCGGCGTCGGATCGAACCCGGCCGTGTGCGTGCGGCCACTGACGGGATGTAGGTGAAGCAGCGATGCGGGTCGGAGTACTGACCGGCGGCGGCGACTGCCCGGGTCTGAACGCGGTGATCAGGGGCCTCGTCCGCAAGGGCACCCAGGAGTACGGATACGAGTTCGTCGGCTTCCGGGACGGCTGGCGCGGGCCGATGGAAGGCGACACGGTACCGCTGGACATCCCGGCGGTACGCGGCATCCTGCCGCGCGGCGGCACCGTCCTCGGCTCCTCGCGGACCAACCCCTTCAAGGAGAACGACGGCGTCCGCCGGATCAAGGAGACGCTCACCAAACACGAGATCGGGGCGCTGATCGCGATCGGCGGCGAGGACACCCTCGGCGTCGCCGCCCGGCTCTCCGGCGAGTACGCCGTCCCCTGCGTCGGCGTCCCCAAGACCATCGACAACGATCTGTCGGCCACGGACTACACCTTCGGCTTCGACACCGCCGTCGGCGTCGCCACCGAAGCCATCGACCGGCTGCACACCACCGCCGAATCCCATATGCGGGTCCTGGTCGTCGAGGTGATGGGCCGGCACGCCGGCTGGATCGCGCTGCACTCCGGACTCGCCGGCGGGGCGAACGTCATCCTCATCCCGGAGCAGCGCTTCGACATCGAGCAGGTCTGCCGCTGGATCGACTCCCGCTTCAAGGTCCGCTACGCGCCGATCGTGGTCGTCGCCGAGGGCGCGATGCCCAAGGACGGACAGATGGTGCTCAAGGACGACTCCACGGACTCCTTCGGGCATGTCCGGCTGTCCGGTGTGGGGGAGTGGCTGGCCAAGGAGATCGAGGCGCGGACGGGCAAGGAGGCGCGGACGACGGTCCTCGGGCACACCCAGCGCGGCGGTACCCCGAGCGCCTTCGACCGCTGGCTGGCCACCCGCTTCGGGCTGCACGCCATCGACGCGGTGCGCGACGGCGACTTCGGCACGATGGTCGCGCTGCGCGGCACGGACATCGTCCGGGTGCCGATCGCGGAGGCCACCGCCAAGCTGAAGACCGTCGATCCGGCGCTGTACGCCGAGGCCGGGGTGTTCTTCGGCTGAGCCCGGCCGCTGGGCCCGGCCGCTGGGCCCGGCCGCTGGGCCCGGCCGCGCACCGCTCCCGCCGTCCCACATCCCGGGCGGCGTCGCCGGGCGAGGGGCCGTATATTCGCCGTACGCGGCATATCCGGCCTCTCGCTCACAGAGCGGGACATTCTCAACCGTCGGAAGAACCGGGAGAGCTCGTGGAGATCGTCGCCTTCGGCGTGCAGACCGATGAGCAGCCGTTCCTGGAGCGGGGCTTCGCCGGCCGCCACCAGGTCCGCAGCCTCAATGTCTTCCTCAACCGCGACACCGCCCCCATCGCCCGTGGATACGAGATCGTCAGCTCCAGCGTCAACGCCGATCTGGGCGCGGACGTCCTCCAGACCCTCGCGGCCGGCGGGACGAAGATGATCGCCCAGCGCTCCACCGGCTTCAACAACATCGATCTGGAGGCCGCGGCCGACCTCGGGATGAGCGTCGGCCGGGTCGCCCACTACTCGCCGCACGCGGTCGCCGAATTCGCCTGGGCGCTGGCGCTGGCCGTCGACCGGCGGCTGGTCCGGGCCACGAACCGCACCCGTAACTTCGACTTCCGGCTGGACGGCCTGATGGGCCGCGATCTGCGCGGTCGTACGGCCGGGGTGCTCGGCACCGGCAAGATCGGCACGGCCTTCACCCGGATCGCCCATGGCTTCGGCATGAACCTGCTGGGCTGGGACCTCGTCGAGAACCCGCAGTGTGTCGAGCTCGGTATGAAGTACGTCGCCCGGGAGCGGCTGTTCGCCGAGGCGGATCTGGTCACCCTGCACCTCCCGCTGGTCGACGACACCCGGCATCTCGTCGACGCCGCCGCGCTGGCCGCGATGAAGGACGACGCGATCCTGATCAACACCAGCCGCGGCGGGCTGGTCGACACCGTGGCCCTCGTCGACACGCTCAAGGCCGGCCGGCTCACCGGCGTCGGCCTGGACGTCTACGAGGAGGAGGCCGCGTTCTTCTTCTTCGACAAGTCCCTGGACATCATCAGCGACGACACCCTCGCCCGCCTGATGACCTTCGGGAACGTGCTGGTCACCTCGCACCAGGCGTACTTCACCCAGGACGCGGTGGGCCAGATCATCGAGGCCACCGTGGCCAACGTCGAGGACTACCTGGCCCACCGCACCAACGAGAACATGCTGGTCACACGAGGACAGCTGCCAAAAGCTGCGCCGTGACCGAGGCACCGTCCAGGGTCAGCACCGACTCCGGGTGGAACTGCACCCCCGCGAAGCCCGGACCGCGCAGCGCATGCACCTCGCCGGTGGCCGCGTCCCGGCTCAACTCCACGCGGTGCATCGCCAGTTCGGCCGCGGTGGTGTCATCGCAGCGGGCCGTGAAGGTGTTGTAGAAACCGACCGTCTCCTCACGCCCGAAGAACTCGATCCGCTCCTGCGCGCCCTGGAAGGGCACCTCCTTGCGGACGATCTCCAACCCCAGCTCCGCGGCGAGGAGTTCATGGCCGAGGCAGACCCCCAACAAGCAGGGGCGGCCCGAAGGGCCTCGATGAGGGGCGGTGGCCGGGAGACGGGCGGGCCCATGCCGGTGGCCCGCGACGAGCTCGGCCGTCAGCGACCGCAGAAAGCGCATCTTGGGGTCGGCGGCGTCGGACGGATCGCCCGGCCCCGGGCCCAGCACCACCGGGCCCCGGTGCGCAAGGGCGGCCGTGCGCAGCCCCGGCTCGTCGAAGCGGCGCACGGTCACGGTCAGCCCCGAGGTGCGCAGCAGATGCGCCAGCATCGCGGTGAAGGTGTCCTCCGCGTCGATGACCAGGGCGTGCCCGCTGAGCTCGGCGGTGGGCGCGGTGGTCTGCATCCGCAGCCAGAACGGCGCCAGATCGGCCCGGCGGGCGTCCAGCGCGGCCCGTACCCGCGGGTCGTCGGCCAGCCGCGGCGGCCGCCCCCCGTCCGCCGGGCGCGCGGGCGCCGGCCGCACACCCAGCGCGCTGAGCACCCCCGCGGCCTTGGCGTGCGTCTCGGCGACCTCGCCGTGCGGGTCGGAGCCGCGCACGAGGGTGGCCCCGACCGGCACCCGCAGCCGCCCGGCGGCGGAGATATCGGCGGTACGGATCAGGATCGGCGAGTCCAGTGTCTGGGCTCCGCCGGTGTCCCGCCCGATCAGCGCCAGCGCCCCCGCGTAGTAGCCGCGCCCCCGGCCGTCGGCGTCCACCGGCTCGTGCCGCTCGATCACCCGGCAGGCGTTCTGCACCGGTGACCCGGTGACCGTCGCCGCGAACATCGTCTCCTTGAGCACCTCGCGCACATCGAGGGTGGACCGGCCGCGCAGCTCGTACTCGGTGTGCGCGAGATGCGCCATCTCCTTGAGCCGGGGCCCGATCACCACCCCGCCCTTGTCGCCGACGGTGCACATCATCTTCAGCTCCTCGTCCACCACCATGGACAGCTCCTCGACCTCCTTGCGGTCGTCGAGGAACGCCAGCAGGCTCTCGGCGGTGGGGCCGCCCTCCGGGTAGCGGTAGGTGCCGCTGATCGGATTCATCACGACCGTCCCCCCGGAGGCTCGGACATGCACCTCGGGACTGGCGCCGACCAGCGTGTGCACCCCGGGTCGGTGGACGACATAGGTCCAGTACGCGCCGCGCTCACCGGCCAGCAGCCGCCGGAACAGCGCCAGCGCACCGGCCGCCGAGAAGTCCGCGATCTCGCCCTCGAACGTCCGGCGGATGACGAAGTTCGCGCCCTCGCCGGTGCCGATCTCGTCCCGGACCACCCGCCCGACGATCCCGGCGTAGGCGTCGTCGTCCACGTCGAACGCCCCGTCGGTCACCCGCACGTCATGGGCGGGCAGCGCCGCCAGCAGCTCGTCCAGGGGCAGCTCGGCGGTCTCCCGCGGGCGCAGCACGGCCAGCGGGGTGCCGTCGTCATGGGCCCGGAAGCCGCGCTCGCGGATCTGCCGGAACGGGATCAGCGCGAGCGCGTCGGTGACCGGCGCGTCCGGCACGCCCTCGCCCAGCGGGATGTCGGCCAGCCGCTCGACCTCCGTCACCTCACCGGTCAGCACCTCGACGGTGGGGGAGGCGGCGTCCCGCCCCGGGGTACGGCGGTGCAGCAGGGCGAACGGCGGGCAGGCGGGGTCGAGCAGCCGCTGGACGAGCGCGGCGGCGCCGGTGCGGGCGGGGGGCTCGCGGTGCATGGCGGGGTTCCTTCCAGGAGAGGAGGAACGGCCGCCGGAAAAGGCTGAAGGCCGCCCCTCGGGCGGCCTTCGCGAAGTGTGGGTTGTGCGCGCGAATCAGTGGGCCGCCGGATGAGCGGTCCACCACCAGTTGCTGTTCATCGCAGGTCGCGTGCACATGGAGGGCACCCTACCGGACCCTCCGAGTGCGGTGCGTCTCAAAGTCCGGATGCCGGGACGGACAGTCTGCCGGGACCCCGTAATGTGGGGCTTGTGACCGTGAACGCTGAAACCCACGCCGGTGGCAACACCTGGCAAGACCTGCCCGCGGCGCAGCAGCCTGACTGGCCGGACCAAGAGGCTCTGCGCGATGTGATCGCGGAGCTCGAGTCCTATCCGCCGCTCGTCTTCGCGGGCGAGTGCGACCAGCTGCGCGAGCGCCTGGGAGCGGTCGCCCGTGGTGAGGCGTTCCTGCTTCAGGGCGGCGACTGCGCGGAGGCCTTCGACGCCGTATCCGCCGAGCACATCCGTAACAAGCTCAAGACGCTCCTCCAGATGGGCGCCGTCCTGACCTACGCCGGTTCCGTGCCGGTGGTCAAGGTCGGCCGGATCGCCGGCCAGTACAGCAAGCCGCGCTCCAAGCCCACCGAGACGCGTGACGGGGTGACGCTGCCGACCTACCGCGGCGACTCCGTCAACGGCTTCGAGTTCACCGAGGCGGCCCGGATCCCGGACCCGCAGCGGCTGAAGCGGATGTACCACGCCTCCGCGGCGACCC
This sequence comes from Streptomyces sp. NPDC029466, assembly GCF_055574515.1. Taxonomy (NCBI): domain Bacteria; kingdom Bacillati; phylum Actinomycetota; class Actinomycetes; order Kitasatosporales; family Streptomycetaceae; genus Streptomyces; species Streptomyces sp. NPDC029466. Next base: position 14,512 of record NZ_JBVHZH010000023.1, on the reverse strand, counting down.
TGAACCTCGTGCGCGCCTTCACCACCGGCGGCTACGCCGACCTGCGGCAGGTGCACGCCTGGAACCAGGACTTCGTGAAGTCCTCGCCCTCCGGACAGCGCTACGAGGCGCTGGCCCGCGAGATCGACCGCGCGATGAACTTCATGAACGCCTGCGGGGTCAACCCGGAGGAGTTCCGCACCGTCGAGTTCTACGCCTCCCACGAGGCACTCGTCCTCGACTACGAGTCCTCGCTGACCCGCGTCGACTCGCGCACCGGCAACCTCTACGACGTCTCCGGCCACATGGTCTGGATCGGCGAGCGCACCCGTCAGCTGGACGGTGCGCACATCGAGTTCGCCTCGCGCATCCGCAACCCCATCGGCGTCAAGCTCGGCCCGACGACCACCGCCCAGGACGCGCTGACGCTCATCGAGCGCCTCGACCCGGAGCGGGAGCCGGGCCGGCTGACCTTCATCACCCGCATGGGAGCGGACAAGATCCGCGACAAGCTCCCCGAGCTGGTCGAGAAGGTCACCGCCTCCGGCGCGCAGGTCGCCTGGATCTGCGACCCGATGCACGGCAACACCTTCGAGGCGGCCTCCGGTCACAAGACCCGGCGCTTCGACGATGTGCTGGACGAGGTCAAGGGCTTCTTCGAGGTCCACAAGAGCCTCGGCACGCACCCGGGCGGCATCCACGTCGAGCTCACCGGTGACGATGTCACCGAGTGCGTGGGCGGCGGCGACGAGATCTTCGTCGACGACCTCCACCAGCGCTACGAGACCGCCTGCGACCCGCGGCTCAACCGCAGCCAGTCGCTCGACCTGGCGTTCCTGGTGGCGGAGATGTACCGCGATCAGTGAGGCGACCAGCCGCTGACCTGCACCGACGGTCAGGGACATAGCAGAGGTGGGGCGCGGATCCTGTGATCCGCGCCCCACTGCGTTGTGCCGCCCCCGCCGGGCCAGGTAAGGTAAGGGTTACCTCACTGAAGATCACCCGGATCGGTGGGGATTCCCACCGGAGGTGAACCGCGTGTACGTCTGCTCTTGCTTCGGGATCACCGAGCAGCAGGTCCGCGAGCACGCGGACACGGGCGCCTGCACGCCCCGCCAGATCGCCTCCGCCTGCAAGGCCGGCACCGACTGCGGCGGCTGTGTGCGCCGTATCCAGTCACTGCTCGGCCGGGGGGACTGCCCCCGCCGGGAGCTCATCGACAGCGGCGCGTCCGAGCCGCTGGCCGCGGAGGCGGGCGCAGTGGTGCCAGCGGCGCTCTCGGAGGCCGCGTAGCCCTCAGGGCGCGGGTGAGCGCCCCGTGCCGGCCCGGCCGTCGCGGAGTGCGGGCAGTGGGCCGCTCGGTCAGCTCGGCTGCTCGATGACCTGGGCGATGTAGAGCGCTTCTCCGAGCTTCTCGATCAGTTCCAGCTGGGTGTCGAGATAGTCGATGTGGTGTTCCTCGTCCGCGAGGATGTCCTCGAAGATATTCGCCGACGTGATGTCGCCCTTGTTGCGCATGAGCTCGATACCGCGCTTGAGCCGGTCGATGGCCTCGACCTCGATCTGCCGGTCGGCCTGGAACATCTCGGTGACGGTCTGGCCGACCCGGACATGGAACAGCCGCTGGTAATTCGGCAGGCCGTCGAGGAAGAGAATCCGGTCCGTCAGGATCTCCGCGTGCTTCATCTCGTCGAAGGACTCGGAGCGGGTGTACTTCGCGAGCTTCGTCCAGCCGAAGTTCTCCTGCATCTTGGCGTGCAGGAAGTACTGGTTGATCGCGGTCAGCTCGGCGGTCAGCTGCTCGTTGAGGAATTCGATGACCTCGGGGTCGCCCTGCATGGCAGCGGGCTCCTTCCACGCGAGAACTGGGCAGGTGCCGCGCATCCTCGCACCGCCCGGAGTGGGGCGTCCAGTAAGTGCACGCTTAGTACGAGTTGCCCGATTCCCTCCCATCCCTGGTCATCGGCACCCCTTCCGGTCTGACAACATGGAGGCATGGGTCAGCCGGAAAGCCGCGAAGAGGAGCCTGTGGAGCTGCCTCCGGGGCAGCGGCTCCAGCGGGGCTGGCCGGTGACGCATTACGGGCCGGTGCCGAAGTTCCGCGCCGAACGCTGGGAGTTCCGGGCATTCGGCGCCACCGCCGACGGGGCGAAACACTGCTGGTCGCACGAGGAATTCACGGCGCTGCCGTACAGCACGGTCGTCGCGGATATGCACTGCGTGACGAAATTCAGCATGCTGGGAGCCGAATGGGGTGGGGTACGCACCCGGACGATCCTGGAGCTGGCGCCGCCGGCACCCGATGCCACCCATGTCATGGTGTGGGCCGAGTACGGCTTCAGTTCGAATTTGCGGATCGAGGATTTCGCCGCGGAGAAGTGCCTCTTCGCCACCCATCGCTCCGGTGAACTCCTCACCGCGGAGCACGGATTCCCGGTCCGGCTGATCGTGCCGCATCTGTACGCCTGGAAAGGGCCCAAATGGGTCCGCGGTATCGAATACATGCGGGCCGACCGCCGCGGCTTCTGGGAGGAACGCGGCTATCACAACCTGGGCGACCCGTGGCGGGAGCAGCGCTACTCGTACCAGGAAGAGCCCGGGGACGGCCCCGAGCTCTGAGCCGGAGCCCCCGGGACGGGTTACCGTCATCCGGCGGGCGCCTGGTCAGTGGTGGTACCGGTGCACCACCGCATGCCCCTTCCCACGGCCGATCATCCACTTGTTGACCGGCGTGGTCACCACGAAGGCGAGCACCAGGGACGCCGCCAGGACGCCCCAGAACAGCGCGTCCGAGAGCTGGGCGTCCATGGCGCTCGGCCAGAGCACGATCACGCCGTTGTCGATCAGCTCCATGACCGCGATGGACAGCGTGTCGGCGGCCAGCGCGACCCGGAGCGCCGCCCGGAGGCCGACGCCCGCCGCCAGGACGCCGCGCACCGTGAGCGCATAGCCGAAGACGAAGGCCAGCACGATCGCCAGAACCATCGTCGGGACGTTGTGCCAGCTCAGCGCCGTGCCGATCACCATGCCGAGGATCTCGCCGAGGGCACAGCCGGTCAGACAGTGCAGGGTCGCCCTGGCGGCCGGCGCCCAGCCCGCCGGGCCGGCGGCCGGCGGGACGGCCGCGGCGCGGGTGTCGGGTGCCGCCGCCCCGTGCTCGTGCGGTGCCTGTTCCATGGAAACCCCCAACGCGAGGCAGCGGTCCTGGCCGGCGGGCTCAGGGCGCGCGCAGCTCCTTGAGCCGGGCCACGTCCGCCGCATGGCCCTCCTTGCCGCCCGGCGTCTCGACGACCAGCGGCACCCCGGCCGTCGCCGGATGGACGAACAGTTCGCCGAACGGCTCCGCACCGATGTGACCTGCGCCGATGTTCTCGTGCCTGTCCTTGTGGGCGCCGGCCACATCCTTGGAGTCATTGGCGTGGATCAGCTTCAGCCGGCCCTCGCCGGTGACCTCCACCAGCTCGTCCAGCAGCGCCTTCATCCCGCCGGGCGCCGCCATGTCGTGCCCCGCGGCGAACGCGTGGCAGGTGTCGAGGCAGACCCCCAGCTTGGGGTGCCGGTCCAGCGCGTCGAAATACGGACCGAGGTCCTCGGCCCGCGCGCACAGCGACGCCCCCTGCCCGGCCGTCGGCTCCAGCAGCAGCCAGGGGTCGTCCGGATGCGTCAGCTCGTCGAGCAGCGGCCGCATCTGCTCCCTGACCTGCGCCATCGCCACCGCACGGGCCCGTCCGCCGGTCGCCGAGCCGGTGTGCACGACCACTCCGAGCGCACCGATCTCCCGGCCGCGGCGCAGGGAGTGGCGCAGCGACGCCACGGACTTCTCGACGGTCGCCTCGGTGTGCGAACCGAAGTTGATCAGATACGGCGCATGGACGTACGCCGGAATCCCCTGTTGCGCACAGGCCGCCCGGAACGCCTCGTCCTGGCCGGGGTTGCCGGGGACCGTCGCCCAGCCGCGCGGATTGGCCACGAAGACCTGCACGACCTCGTCGCCCATCTCCTGGGCGTACGGAATGCCGGTCTTCGCCAGACCGCCGGCCACCGGCACATGGCCGCCGACCGGATTACGGGCACGGGCGCGCTGCTCGGCGCTCTTCGGGGAGGGGGAGATACTCACCCTCCCAGGGTGCCAGGTGGGGGGGGGGGGGGGGGGGGGGGGGGGGGGGGGGGGGGCGGCGAGAGCAAGAGACCGGCCGCCCCTGGGCTGTTCGGTTTCTCTTGT
>NZ_JBVHZH010000023.1:7809-10301 GCF_055574515.1 Streptomyces sp. NPDC029466 | reverse complement strand
TGCGTTTTTGGGGGGGGGGGACCCCCCCCCCCCAGGGGGGGGGGGGGGGGGGGGCCCCCCCCCCCCCCCCCCCCCCCCCCCGCACCGGCTACAGCGCGCCCTTCATCTTGATGGTGATCGTGCCGCCCTTCGGCGCCTTCTTGCCGGCCTCCACGGACTGCGAGTCGACCTCGTCCTGCGGGAACAGGAACGGCTTGTCCACCTCGACCTGGAAGCCGAGATCCGTCAGCTGCTTCTTGGCGTCCTCTTCGTTCTTGCCGGTGACATCCGGCACCGGGACCATCTCCGGGCCCTTGGAGAGCGTGAGGGTGACCGTGTCGCCCTTGCCCAGCTTCTTGCCCTCGGCCGGTGTCTGCCGGGCGACGGTGCCCTTGTCCTGGGTCGAGAAGACCGGCTCGTCGGCGAAGCGCACCCGCAGGCCCGCGGCCCGCAGCGTCTCGGCGGCGTCCGCCCGCTCGCTGCCGAGCACGCCGGGCACCTGGACCTCGGCGCCCCGGCTGATGGTCAGCCCCACCGCCGTATCGGGATGCCGCTTGCTGCCCGCGGCCGGGTCCGTACCGATCACCGAGCCCCTGGCCACCTCGTCGCTGAATTCATGCCGCTCGGTGCCCGGCTTCAGCCCGAGGTCGCGCAGCTTGCGCTTGGCGTCCGCGACCGGGGTGCCGGACAGATCCGGGACGGCGACGATGTTCGGGCCCCGGGAGACGGTGATCGTGACCGTGCCCGTTCCCCGGATCTGCTTGCCGGTGGCCGGGTCCGTCTTCATCACATGGCCGCGGTCCACGTTCGAGCTGAAGCCGCGCACCACCTTCACGCCCAGCCCCTCGTCCCGCAGCGTCCGCTCCGCCTTGGCCTGCGGCATGTCCAGCACCGCCGGGACGGTGGTGAACTGGCCGAAGTTGATGTACCAGACGCCCGTGCCGACCCCCAGGAGCAGCAGCACCGCCGCGATGACCGTGGCGAGCTTGCGCCGCTGGAGCAGCCCGCCACGGGGCGCCTCGGGCGCCGGCGCCGGACGCAGCCGGGTCGTCTGCTCCGACGGCGGCACCTCCAGCCGGCTGGTGCGGTTCAGCTCCGCCTCGTCCGTCCCCGGCAGCGGCGGCTGTACGCCCTCGGGGCGGGGTATCACATCCGTACGCTCCGAGCCGTCGCCCGCCCCGGCGCCGAGGCCGCCCGCGGGCACCTCGTTGGCCTGCGGCGGAACGACATCCAGCTGGGCGTCCGTCAGCTGCGCACGAGCCTCCTGCGCCCGGTACAGCAGCGCCACCGCGTCCTGCGGGCGCTGCTGCGGGTCACGGGCGCAGGCCAGCGCGACCAGCTCGTCCAGCTGCGGCGCGAGCCCCGGCACCAGGCCCGACGGCGGCAGCACGTCCTCATGCAGATGCTGATAGAGGATCTGCGCCACGGAGCCGCCGTTGTGCGGCTTGCCGCCGGTCAGCATCTCGTAGAGCACCACACCACAGGCGTAGACATCGACCCGGGCGTCCGCGGTGCCGTGCTCCATCTGCTCCGGGGCGAGATACGAGACGGTGCCCAGCACCGAGCCCGTCGAGGCGGTGGTGTGGGTGTCCACCGCCCGCACCAGACCGAAGTCGGCGACCTTCACCCGGCCGTCATCGCCGATCAGGACGTTCTCCGGCTTCATGTCGCGGTGCACCAGACCGGCCCGGTGCGCCGCCCCCAGAGCGGCCAGGATCGGCTCCAGGACGTCCAGCGCGGCCCGCGGCTGGAGAGCGCCCCGCTCGCGCAGCACATCGCGCAGCGTGCAGCCGGCGACGTACTCCATCGCCAGATAGACGTACGTCCCGTCCGTGCCCTGATCGAAGACGCCCACCACATTCGGATGCGACAGCCGCGCCACGGACTTCGCCTCGCGGATGAAGCGGTCGACGAACGCCTCGTCCGTCGCCAGCGTCGGGTGCATCACCTTCAGCGCGAGCAGACGGTCCAGCCGGGTGTCCATGGCTTGGTAGACCGTAGCCATACCGCCTGCGGCGATGCGCGCCTGGACGCGGTAGCGGCCGTCGAGCAGCTGACCCACTAGGGGGTCCTGAAGGGTCGTATCCACGGCAAACGAGTGTATGGCCTATTCCCACGTGGTCGCCGTCCCGCCGTGGGTGTTGCTCGCCGTTGCGCCTGCGGCGGGCGGGTCCGCTGCGCGGGGCTGTTGGGTGCGGTGACGGGCCTCCGCGGGTGGGTGTCCGGACTGCTTCGCTTTACGTCCGGACACCCACCCACTCCGGCCCGTCCCCTCCCGTTGGAGGGTGGGAAGAAGGCCGGTGGGGGTGGCCGTAGTGGTCCGGTGCGCCTTGTGCATCGGTGAAATCAGCCACCACGCCCGCCCCCACTCACCGTCACTCATTCCCCCAACGGGAGGGGACGGGCCGGAGGGGGGGGGGGGGGGGGGGGGGAGAGGAAGAAGACACAAAAACCACCCCCAAAGGCCCGTACCCCCCCCACCCACAACCCCCACTCCCCCATTGGGGGGTCTC
>NZ_JBVHZH010000023.1:0-7799 GCF_055574515.1 Streptomyces sp. NPDC029466 | reverse complement strand
CGCCCCCCCACCCCCCGAGGGGGAGGGAGTAGCCGGGAGGGGCCGGTGTGTGGGACGTAAAGCGAAGCAGTCCCACACACCGGCCCCGGAGGTCCGTCACCGCACCCACAAACCACCTGGCCCGCCGCGTGGGGGTACCTCCCACGCCCTTCAGGCAGTGGGGGAGCCACGGCGAGCAACCACCACGGTGGGAAAGCCGAAAACGTGGGCCGAAGGCAAAGCGCAGCGGAACGCTAAAAAGCCGGCCGCTCAGGATCGAACGCGGCCACCCCCTCCGTCGGGGATGACGCCACCGCGAAATGGCGACGGGGGATGCGGCCCGCCCGATGCGCCAGCCGGCCCGCCGCCGTGGCGTATCGCATGGCGGTCGCCATCAGTTCCGGCTCCTGGGCGCGGGTCACCGCGGACGCCAGCATGACGGCCGCACAGCCCAGTTCCATGGCCAGTGAGACGTCCGAGGCGGTGCCGGCGCCGGCGTCGAGGATGACGGGGACAGAGGCCCGCTCGGTGATCAGCTGGAAGTTGTGCGGGTTGCGGATGCCCAGGCCGGAGCCGATCGGGGAGCCCAGCGGCATGATCGCGGCGCAGCCCACGTCCTCCAGCTTGCGGGCCAGCACCGGGTCGTCGTTCGTATAGGGCAGCACGGTGAAACCGTCGTCCACCAGGGTCTCGGCGGCGTCGAGGAGCTCGATCGGGTCGGGCAGCAGGGTCCGCTCGTCGGCGACGACCTCCAGCTTGACCCAGTCGGTGCCGAGCGCCTCGCGGGCGAGCCGGGCGGTGAGCACCGCCTCGCCGGCCGTGAAGCAGCCCGCGGTGTTCGGCAGCACCCGGATCTTGTGGCGCTCCAGTACGGACAGCACCGAGCCCTGCACGGTCGGATCCAGCCGCCGCATGGCGACCGTCGTCAGCTCCGTGCCGGAGGCGAGCAGTGCCCGCTCCATGATGTCGAGGCTGGGCGCACCGCCGGTCCCCATGATCAGACGGGACGTGAAGGTGGTGCCGGCAAGGGTGAACGGATCGTCGGCCATGTCTGCGGATCAGCCTCCCTGGACCGCGGTGAGCACCTCGACGCGGTCGCCGTCGCCGAGCGGGGTGGTGGGCCACTGGGTGCGCGGCACCACGGTTTCGTTGACCGCCGCGGCCACCCCGGCGGGTGCCCGGGACAGCGTCGCGACGAGCCGGTCGAGGGTGAGGCCGCCGGGGATCTCCCGGGCCTCGCCGTTGACGGACACGGACACGGTGGACGCGCTCATGCGCCGGCCTCGCTTCGTTCGGAGGGCAGGGCGCCGCCCGCGCGCCTGTTCACGGTTCGCTCGATGCGCGCGCTCATACGGGCTGCTCCTCGGGGGCAGGGGTGCGCTCCGACCCCGGGGCGGCGAGGGGGGTCCCCCCGCGCCGTTCAGGAGTGGCGGAGAAACGCGCGGGGGAGAAGGGGCGGGCCTCTTCGGGGAGGCTCCCCGTGGTCAGCGCCTCGGCCATCGCGTCACCGGTGACCGGCGTCAGCAGCACCCCGTTGCGGTAGTGGCCGGTGGCCAGGTGGAGGCCGGGCAGTGCGGTCGGCCCCAGGAGCGGCGCGTTGTCGGGGGAGGTGGGGCGCAGCCCGGCGCAGGTCTCGACCAGCGGCAGCTCGGTGATGCCGGGGACCAGCTCATGGGCGTCCCGCAGCAGCTCGTAGACCCCGCCCGCGGTCACGGTGGTGTCCCAGCCCAGCTCCTCGCTGGTGGCGCCGACGACCAGTTCGCCGTTCTCCCGTGGCACCAGGTAGAGGGGACCGCCGCGGACGACGGCCCGTACGGTGCGCGACAGGAAGGCGGGACTGCCCGCGGGCACCTCCGGCAGCCGCAGCCGCAGCACCTGGCCCTTGACCGGCCGCACCGGCGGCAGCACCTCGTCGGGAACACCGGCCAGACCGCCGCTGTGGCTGCCCGCCGCCAGCACGACCTGACCCGCCGACAGCCGGGTGCCGTCGGCGAGTTCGGCACCCGTGGCGCGCCCGCCGCCGACCGTCAGCCGGACCGCCGCGCTCCGGTGGAACGTCACTCCGGCGCGCTCACACGCGGCCAGCAGGGCGCTCACCAGCCGCCGCGGATCGACCTGATGATCGCCGTCCACCCGCAGCCCGCCGCGCACCCCGGGGGCCAGCATCGGCTCCAGGCGGCGGCACTCGCGCCCCGTGAGCCACTGCGATTCCAGTCCCGAGCGGGTCTGCAGCGCGTGCAGCTCGCGCAGATGGGCGCGGTCGTCGGCGTCCAGCGCGACGGCCAGGGTGCCGCACCGCCGGTAGCCGATCCGCTGCCCGGCGGCCTCCTCCAGCTCTTCGGTGAACCGCGGATAGCGCTGCGCCGAGGCGAGATTGAGGCCCAGCAGGGTCTGCTCGCCGTAATGGAGCTCGGTGACCGCGGCCAGCATCCCGGCCGCGACCCGGGCCGCGCCGCCGCCGGGCGCGGGATCGGCCAGCGCGACGGTCAGCCCGCGGCCGGCCGCCCGCCAGGCGGTGACCAGGCCGATGATGCCGCCGCCGAGGACGAGCACATCGGGACGCGGCACGGCCGGTCCCGACGGTGTGGCAGCTGGATGCATGAGCTTTCAGCCCCTCCCTTCGCCGGCATGACCCGGATCAGGTTCGTACGGTCGGAGGCCGGTCAGCCTCCCTCTCAGCCCGGTACGTCCGGGCTCCCGCGAGTGCGTGTATCCGTCAGCCTAATACGGGGCCGCGAGGCGCCGTAAGGCATGGCCCCGGCCCCCCATGGCCCGTATTCCGGGACGGCCGACGATGACGGTGTGTCAGAGATCTCCTTGCGTGCTGCTGCGAGCGGCGTCACGGACCGTCCTAGAGTGATCGGGTGAGCGAGCAGAGCAAGTCCTCCCAGGCCCCTGACCGCACGCCACGCGTCGTGATCGTCGGCGCGGGAATCGCGGGTGTGCAGACCGCGGTCGCCCTGCGCGAACAGGGCTGGCGCGGCGCGATCACGCTCCTCGGCGACGAGCCCCACCAGCCCTACGACCGCCCCCCGCTGTCCAAGGCGGTCCTGCTGGGCAAGGCCGAGGGCTCCACCTTCGACATCGACTTCGCCGGCCTCGACATCGAGCTCCGTCTGGGCCACCCGGTCACCGCGCTGCTACCGGACGCCCACCTCGTCGAGACCGCCGACGGCCCCCTTCCCTACGACTACGCGGTCCTCGCCACCGGTGCCGACCCGATCGTGCTGCCCGGCAGTGAAGGCATGCCCGGTGTCCATCTGCTGCGCACCCTCGACGACGCCGAGCGGCTGCGTCCGGTGCTCGCCGCCCAGCACGAGATCGTGGTCGTCGGGGCCGGCTGGATCGGCGCCGAGTTCGCGACCGCGGCCCGGGAGGCGGGCTGCGCGGTCACCGTCGTCGAGGCCGCCGACCGCCCGCTGGCCGGTGCGCTGCCCGCCGAGGTCGCCGCCCACATGACCGGCTGGTACACGGACGCCGGCGCCGAGCTGCGCACCGGCGCCCGGGTCGCGTCCGTCACCGCGGGCGCGGTCACCCTCGCCGACGGCGTGACGCTGCCCGCCGACGCGGTGGTCATCGGGATCGGCGCCCGGCCCGCGACCGCCTGGCTGGCCGGCTCGGGCGTCGAGATCTCCCCGCAGGACGGCTCCGTCCTCGCCGACGAGCGGCTGCGCACCTCCGTGCCCGATGTCTACGCGGTCGGCGACTGCGCCTCCTTCCCCTCGGCCCGTTACGGCACCCGACTGCTGATCCACCACTGGGACAACGCCCTCCAGGGCCCCCGAACGGTTGCCGAGAACATCGCCCGCGGCGACGCCGAAGGGCTGGTCTACGACCCCGTCCCGTACTTCTGGTCGGAGCAGTTCGGCCGCTTCGTGCAGTACGCGGGCCATCACGGCAACGCCGACGAGCTGGTCTGGCGCGGTGACCCGGCCGGGGCCGCTTGGTCGGTGCTCTGGCTGCGCGGTGAGGAGAGCCTGCGCGAAGCGCAGTCGGACCGGGGCGGTGGCGGGCGACGGGTGGGCCGGCTCGTCGCGCTGCTGGCCGTGGGGCGGCCGCGGGACCTCGCCCAGGGGCGCAAGCTGATCGAGCGGGGCGTCGTACTGGACCGCGAGCGGGCCGCGAACGCGTCCGTACCGCTGAAGGCCGCGGCCGTGTAGCGCGTGCGGGGGCCGCCGGTTGCCGGGCGGCCGCCGTCACCCTCCGGTGTGCACGAAGCCCCTGATGGCGATGCCCGGCTACCGGCTGTCAGTGCGAGGTGGCAGGCTTGTCCTGTGACCGAGATTGACGCAAACATCGATGGACTCGTCCCCGCCTGGCTCACCCTCCCCGACATCGCCGAACAGCTCGGCGTCGAGGTGACGCGCGTCCGGCAGCTGGTCAAGGAGGGCCAGCTGATCGCGGTGCGCCGTGGCGAGAACCGGGCGCTGCATGTGCCCGCCGATTTCATCAAGGACGACAAGGTGGTCAAGGGCCTCGTCGGCACCCTCACCCTCCTCAAGGACGACGGCTTCACCGACGAGGAGATGCTGGAGTGGCTGTTCACCCCGGATGAGACCCTGCCCGGCACGCCTGCCCAGGCGCTGCGCGAGAATCGCGGCACGGAGGTGAAGCGCCGGGCCCAGGCGCTCGCCGTCTGACCCGCCCGGCGCGGCGCGCTCCCGTCCGGCCGCCGCACCCGCATCCGTAACCGCACCCGAGGGGCGTACGCGCCGGAAGGCCCGGCCGTACGCCCCCGACCTGGGGGGAAGCCGCCCGATGAGCACCGCACGACAGGCCCTGTCCGACGCCCGGCTCTATCTCTGCACCGACGCCCGTAAGCGGCAGGGCGATCTGCCGCAGTTCCTGGACGCGGTGCTCGCCTCGGGCGTGGACATCGTCCAGCTGCGCGACAAGGGCATGGAGGCCGGTGAGGAGCTCCGCCACCTGGAGGTCTTCGCGGACGCCTGCCGGCGGCACGGCAAGCTGCTGGCGGTCAACGACCGGGCGGATGTCGCCCATGCGGCCGGCAGCGAGGTGCTGCACCTCGGCCAGGGCGATCTGCCGGTCCCGGCCGCCCGCGCCGTCCTCGGCCCGGACGTTCTCATAGGCCGCTCCACCCATGCCGAGGCCGAGGTGGACGCCGCACTCACCGAGCCCGGCGTGGACTACTTCTGCACGGGCCCGTGCTGGCCCACGCCCACCAAGCCGGGCCGCCACGCCCCCGGCCTCGACCTGGTCCGCTACACCGCCGCCCGCGCCCCCGAGCGCCCCTGGTTCGCGATCGGCGGGATCGACGCCGGGAATCTGGACGAGGTGCTGACCGCCGGCGCCCGCCGGGTCGTCGTGGTCCGCGCGATCACCGAGGCGGACGACCCGGGAGCGGCGGCCGCCGCCCTGGCCAAGCGCATCCGGACCTGGGAGGCATAGGGGCTGCCTGGGATCGCTGCGCGGCGGTGGTCGACGGACGAGCGGCGGTTTTCTGTCGTCCGGGCGACCGGAAAATGTCCAACCAGTGGACATGAACCCGACCAACCAGGCATTACGCCGAAGACGGTTGGTGTGTGCCCCGCCGCTGGTTAACCTGCCGGTATGGCCCTAGGTACAGCTTCCACCAGGACTGATCGTGCGCACACGGTGCGCGAGCTGCTCGCTTCCGGCAAGCAGTCCTATTCGTTCGAGTTCGCCGCCCCGAAGACCGAGAAGGGTGAGCGGACCCTGTGGAACGCCATTCGTCGGATCGAGGCCGTCTCCCCGACCTTTGTCTCCGTGACGTACGGCGCCGGCGGCACCTCCCGTGACGGCACGGTGCGCGCCACCGAGCGCATCGCCACCGACACCACCCTGACCCCGGTCGCCCACCTGACCGCGGTCAACCACTCCACGGCGGATCTGCGCAACATCATCGGCCAGTACGCCGACGCCGGGATCCGCAATATGCTCGCGCTGCGCGGCGACCCGCCCGGCGACCCCATGGGCGAGTGGGTCAGGCACCCCGACGGTGTCGGCTACGCGGCCGACCTGGTCCGGCTGATCAAGGAGTCCGGCGACTTCTGCGTCGGCGTCGCCGCCTTCCCCGAGATGCATCCGCGCTCGACGGACTGGGACACCGATGTGGCACACTTCGTCACCAAGTGCCGGGCCGGTGCGGACTTCGCCATCACCCAGATGTTCTTCTACCCGGAGGACTACTTCCGGCTCCGGGACCGCGTGACGGCCGCGGGTTGCTCCACGCCGATCATTCCGGAGATCATGCCGGTGACGAACGTGCGCCAGATCGAACGGTTCGCTCAGCTCAGCAATGCGGCGTTCCCGCCCGAGCTGGCCGAGCGCATCCTGGCCGTCAAGGACGACCCCGCGGCGGTACGCTCCATTGGGATCGAGTACGCAACGGACCTGTGCGCACGCTTGATGGCCGAGGATGTTCCCGGGTTGCACTTCATTACCCTGAACCACTCCACGGCGACCCTGGAAATCTACGAGAATCTGGGGCTGCACCAGCAGTCCTGATCACGGTGGCCGGCGAGCGGCGGAAGAGGGGCGTATATGGGCTGGACGATCCTCTACATCGCGTTCGGTCTGGTCGCCCTGTGGCTGCTCGGTGAGGTGCTGCTCCAGTACAAGGCGCGGCTGCGCTGGCGGTTGCTCGCCTTCACCGGCTTCCTCGCTGTGGTCATCGGCGTGATCATCCCCTCGGTGATCGTGATCGGGCTGGGCCTGATCGCCTTCGCCATCGGGCAGACGCAGGTCACGCTCTCCTTCCGCCGCGGTTTCACCACCGGTTGGGCGCTGGGCGGCAAGCCCGGCGAGAGCCGGCGCCGGCGGGCCCGCCCGTCCGGCCCGCCGCCCGCCGAACCGACCCTGGAGGTCTCCGGCCTGGAGGCGGTACCGCCCCCCGGCGGCACCGCCCCGGCTCCCGACGGCGGCCCGGACACCTTCGAGAGCACCGGCGGCTTCCAGAGCCGGGACGCCTTCGGGAACACGGGCGGCTTCCAGAGCCAGGAAGCCTTCGCCGCGCAGGAAACCATCGTCGGCCAGGGCACTTTCCCCGCGCAGGACACCTTCGCCGGGCAGGGCTCCTACGGCGGGCCCGGCTCCTACAACTACACCGCCGACGACGGCTACCGGAGCCAGGACCCCTACCAGCCGCAGCAGGACCAGGACGCCTACGCCACCCAGGCGTTCGCCGCCCAGGACGACTACCCCCGCGCCGACGCCACCGCCGTCTACGCCCCGCAGCCGATGCCCGACGAGACCGGCCAGTACGGCATCTACAGCCCCGACGCCCGCGGCCCGCAGAACGACTACGGCTACGACGCCTACAACGGCGCCGCCAACGGCAACGGCTATGCGTACGACGGGAGTTACGGCCAGGGCCCCGCCGCCCAGGACCCGTATGGCGATCCCTACGCGGCCTACGGCGACAATCCGGGCCAGGGCGGACAGCCGCCCTACGCCGACCCGTACCTCGGCACCCAGCAGTACGCCGCGCCCTACGACCCCTACGAGCAGCCGGACCCGTACGCCCAACCGCCCTACGGCGCGCAGCAGTACGACAGCCAGGGCCAGCCACTCGGCCCGTACCCGGGCCAGGGCTACGGGGAGACCCCGCCCGGCGGCGTCTGGGTCCCCCAGCAACGCGACACGGAGCTCTCGCCCGAGCAGCCTTATCCGCCTTACCAGCAGCCGGGGTATGACGGGCAGCCGTACCGTTACTGAGATTTCCCACGTTTTCGGCTTTCCCGCCGTGGTTGTTGCTCGCCGTTTGTTGCCCGCTTGCGCGGTGCCACCCGCTGCGCTTTGCCGGCCGACGTTTGTGGCTTGCTCGCCGTTGCGCCTGC
>NZ_JBVHZH010000022.1:49389-130402 GCF_055574515.1 Streptomyces sp. NPDC029466 | reverse complement strand
ACGGGCGCGGTGACGGACGGGGGGCCGTCACCGAAGTCGAAGGTGACCGTACCAGTCGGGGTCCCGGCCCCCGGCGCGGTCGCGGAGACCGTCGCGGTGAGGTCCACCGACTGGCCCGTCACCGAGGGATCCGGCGACGAGCTGACCACCGTCGCCGACAACGACGGCTGCACGGTGTGCGTTTCGGTGCCCACGGAGGCGGTGAACCGGCCGTCGCCGGAGTAGGTGGCGTGGACCGTGTACGGGCTGCCCGTGGCGCTCGTATAGGTGTGCACGGCGCTCGCCACACCACCCGCCGCGGCGACGGCAACGGGAGCGGTGCCGTCGCCGAAGTCGAAGGTGACCGTACCCGTCGGCGGAGCGCCCCCCAGAACGTCGGAACTCACCCGCGCGAGGAACGTGACCGGCTGGCCGGTGACCGAGGGCTCCGGCAGTCCGCTGACGGTCGTGGTGGTCGCGGCCGGGCCGACGGTCTGTGTGCCGGTGCCGGTGGAGGGGCTGAAGTCGGCGTCCCCGCTGTAGGTGACCGTGACGGTATAGGGGCTGCCGGACGTACCGTCCCAGGCATGGGTGAGGGTGGCGGTGCCGTCCGTCAGGGTTGCGGTGAGGGGCGGGGTGCCGTCGCTGAAGTCGAAGGTGACGGTGCCGGTGGGGGTGCCGGCACCCGGTGCGACGACGGAGACCGTCGCGGTGAGGTCCACCGGCTGCCCCGTCACCGAGGGCGTCGGCAGTGCGCTGACGGTCAAGGTGGTCGCGGCCGGGGCGATGGTCTGCGTGCCGGTACCGGTGGACGGGGTGAAGTTGCCGTCCCCGCTGTAGTCGGCCGTGACGGTGTACGGGCTGCCGGAGGTGCCGGCCCAGGTGTGTGTCGTCGTGGCGACCCCGGCCGTGACCGGCACCGTGCTGGGTGACGTGCCGTCACCGAAGTCGAAGGTGACCGTGCCGGTCGGTGTCCCGTCCCCGGGCGCGGCGGCCGAGAGGGTCGCGGCGACGGTCACCGGCTGGCCGGTCACTGCCGGGTCGGGCAGCGAGGTGACCACCGTCGTGGACGCGGCCTGGCCGACGGACTGTGTGGTGGTGCCGCTGGAGGCGGTGAAATCGGTGCTCCCGCCGTAGGTGGCGGTGACGGTGTACGGGCTGCCGGACGGGCCGGGGTAGGCGTGCACGGCGGTCGCCACCCCGGCGACGACCGGCTGTGCGGACGGGTCCGTGCCGTCCCCGAAGTCGAAGATCACTGTTCCGGTCGGCGCATCCGCGCCGTGCTCCGCCGGCGCGACCACCGCCGTGAAGGTGACCGGCTGACCGACGACGGACGGGTCCGGTGCGGAGGTCACCGTGGTGGTCGTCGCCGCCGGCAGGACGGTCTGGGTGGCCGTGGCCACCGAGCCGGTGAAGTCGTCGCTGCTGTTGTAGGTGGCAGTGATCGCGTACGGGCTGTGGAGGCTGCTGGTGTAGGTGTGGATGAGCGTGACGGCTCCGCCGGCCAGGGGGGCCGTGGTGGGCGGGGTGTCATCGCCGAAGTCGACGGTGACCGTGCCGGTCGGCACCCCGGCACCCGGCGGGACCGGGGCGACCGTCGCGGCGAGGGTCACCGGCTGCCCCACGACCGAGGGATCCGGGCCGGAGGTCACCTCCATGGTGGTCGCGGCCGGGTAGAGGGACTGGGAACCGGTGCCCGTGGCAGGACTGAAGTCCGCATCCCCGCTGTAGGTGGCGGAGACGGTGTACGGGCTGCCGGCCGTGGTGGTGTACGCATGAGTGACCGTCACCGTGCCGCCCACGGCGGTGGCGGACACGGTCGGGGAGCCATCGCCGAAGTCGAAGGTGACCGTCCCGGTCGGCGTGCCCACCGCCGGGGCGTCCGCCGTGAGGTGCGCGGTGAGGGTCACCGGCTGGCCGACCGCGGAAGGCTCCTCCGACGAGAAGACGGCGACGGACACCGTCCCCGGGTTCACGGTCTGGGTGTCGGTGTCCGTGGACGGGGTGAAGCTCGCCTCACCGTTGTAGGTGGCGGTGACCTGATACGGGCTGCCGGAGGTGTGGGGGTAGGCGTGTACGGCGGTCGTCGTGCCGTCGGTGAGGGGTGCCCGGACGGTCGGGGAGCCGTCGCCGAAGTCGAAGGTGACCGTCCCGGTCGGGGTGCCGGCGCCCGCGTCCGTCGCGGTGACGGTCGCGGTGAAGGCGACGTCCTGGCCGGTCACGGACGGGTCCGGGGCGGACGCCACGGTGGTCGAGGTGGCTGCCTGTACGACCGTCTGGGTGTCGAACCCGGCCGAGCCCGCGAAGTTCCCGTCACCGCTGTAGACCGCGGTGATCGTGCTGGGATCGGCGGCCGCGGTGTAGGTGTGGGTGGCCGTCGCCGTATCGCCGGTGAGCGAGGCCGTCACGGTCGCGGTGCCGTCGCCGAAGTCGAAGGTCACCGTGCCGGTCGGAGTGCCCGCGGCGGGCGGCACGGGCACGACGGTCGCGGTGACGGTCACCAACTGGCCGACGACGGACGGGTCCGGAGTGGAGCTCACCGTCGTCGAGGTGCCCGACACACTGGTCTCCACCCCCTGGGCGATCGTCCCGGTGGAGGCGACGAAGTCGGCGTCCCCGCTGTAGGTCGCGGTGACGGTGTAGGGACTGCCGGCGGTGCTGGTGTAGGTGTGCGACACCATGGCCACGCCGTGGGAAACCGTTGCGGTCGTGGGCGTGGTGCCGTCACCGAAGTCGAAGGTGACCGTGCCGGTCGGTGCGCCGGCGCCCGGTGGCACCGGAATCACCCGCGCGATCAGTGTCACGCTCTCGCCGACCGCCGAGGGAACCCGCGAGGAGGTCACCGTGGTGGTGGTCTCGGCCGGGGCGACGGCATGGACGACGGTGTCCTCGGACCCGGCGTAGTTGGCGTCCCCGAGGTAGACCGCGGTGATCGTGTACGGGCTGCCGGACACGCTGGTGTACGGGTGGGTGACGGTCACCGTGCCGTCCACCAACTGGGCGGTGAGGACCGGGGTTCCGTCGCCGAAGTCGAAGGTGACCGGCCCGGTCGGGGTACCCGAGGCGGGTGCGGTGGGGGTCACGGTGACGGTCACCGTCTCCCCCGTCACGGACGGGTCGGGTTCGGCCGTGACCGTGGTGGTGGTCGCGGCCTGCTCGACGCTGTGCGTACCGATACCGACGGACTCGGTGAAGTTGGTGTCCCCGCTGTAGGTGACGGTGACCGCGAACGGGTTGAGGGGCGCGGTGGTGTAGGCGTGGGTGAGGGCGGCGGTGCCGTCCGTGAGGGGTGCGATGACGGGTGCGGTGCCGTCACCGAAGTCGAAGGTGACCGTACCGGTCGGGGAGCCCGAGGCCGGCGGGGCGGCCGCGACGGTCGCGGTGAAGGTGACCGGCTGGCCGGTGACCGACGGTTCCGGCGAGGTCGTCACCGTCGTCGTGGACACCGCTTTGGCGACCGACTGGCTGTCCGCCCCCGAGGAGGGGTTGAAGTTGTCGTCCCCGCTGTAGGTCGCGGCGACCGTGTACGGGCTCTCCGCCACCTCCGGATTGACGTGGGTGACCGTCGCCGTACCGCCCTCGACGGGTGCCGTGACGGGCGGGCTGCCGTCGCCGAACTCGAATGTCACGGTTCCCGTGGGCGCGCCGGCCGCCGGGGCCTCGGGGGAGATCTGCGCGACGAAGGTCGTCAGCTGCCCCACCGTGGACGGGTCGGGTACGGAGGCCACGGCGGTGGTGGTGTCGGCCGGCTGAACGGTCTGGGTGTCGGTGCCGAGGGAGGTGGTGAAATCCGGGTCACCGTTGTAGGTGGCGGTGACCGGGTACGGCAGTTCGGCGGCGTCGGTGTAGGCGTGGGTGATCTCGGCGGTGCCCGCGGTGAGGAACGCGGTGTCGGGCGGTGTGCCGTCGCCGAAGTCGAAGGTGACCGTCCCGGTCGGCGAACCGGCGCCGGGCGCGAGCGCGGTGACCGTCGCACTGAACGTCACCAACTCCCCCACCGTCGACGGATCCGGCGCCGAGACCACGGCGAGGGCGGTGCCGGCCGGCTGGACGCTCTGGGTGTCGGTAGCGAAGGACGTGGTGAAATCCGCGTCACCGTCGTAGGTGGCGATGACCGTATAGCTGTCCGCCGCGGCGGTGTAGACATGGCCGGTGGTGGCGGTGCCGGCCGTGAGCGGTGCGCTGACGGGCGCGCTGCCGTCACCGAAGTCGAAGGTCACCGTCCCGGTCGGGGAACCGGCGCCGGGCGCGAGCGCGGTGACCGTCGCACTGAACGTCACCAACTCCCCCACCGTCGACGGATCCGGCGCCGAGACCACCGCCGTCGACGACGCGCTCGCTCCCACCGACTGGGTGCCGGTCCCCGTGGAGGGTTCGAGGTTCCCGTCGCCTTGGTAGGTGGCGGTGACCGTGTAGGGGCTGCCCGCCGTACCGGCGAAGGTATGGCTGGTGACGGCGGTGCCGGCGGTGAGCGGTAGATCGACGGGCGGGGTGCCGTCGCCGAAGTCGAAGGTGACCGTTCCGGTCGGGACGGCGGCTCCGGGCAGGACGGCGGCGACCGTGGCGGTCACGTTCACCGGCTGCCCGGCGACGGACGGGTCGGGCGCCAGGTCCACCACGGTGGTCGTGGCCGCCTGCTGCACGGTCTGGCTGTCCGTCCCCGTGGAAGGCGTGAAGTTGTCGTCGCCGCTGTAGGTGGCGGTGACCGGGTACGGCAGTGCGGCGGCGTCCGCATAGGAGTGGATCGCGGTCGCGGCGCCGCCGTCCATCGGCACGGTGACGGGTGCGGAGTTGTCACCGAACTCGAAGGTCACCGTGCCGGTCGGCGCACCGGCTCCCGGCGGGGTGGGAGTGACCCGCGCGACAACGGTGACCGGCTGGCCCACCAGGGACGGGTCGGGCCCGGACGTCACCGTGGTGGTGGTCGGTGCCGCCTCCACGGCCTGGGTGTCCGTCCCGGTGGCAGGCAGGAAGAAGAGGTCGCCGCTGTAGGTGGCGGTGACGGCATAGGGGGTGGCCGACGGGCCGGTGTAGGCGTGCTCCACCGTGGCCGTACCGTCCGTCAGGGACGCCGTCACCTGGGCGGTGCCGTCACCGAAGTCGAAGGTGACGGTGCCGGACGGGGTACCCGTCGTGGCCGGGACGCCCTCCACTTCCGCGGTGAAGGTCACCGGCTGGCCGACGAGGGAGGGATCCGGCGTGGAGGTGACGGTCATCGCCGACGGCGCCTTGTAGTCGAAGGCGTCGGGGAAGGTGACACTGCCCCCGGGTGTGGTGACGACGATGTCGGCGGGGCCGGGGACGCCCGCGGGTGTCACCACGACGAGCACGTTGTCGGAGTACGCGCGGAAGGAGCGTACGGGGACGCCGCCGATGGTGACCCCGCTGACGCGGGCGAGGCCGCTGCCGGTCAGCACGACGGTGGTGCCGCCCGCGATCGGCCCGGTGTCCGGGATGACACCGGTGACATGAGCCACCGCCGCGTAGGTGTAGAGCAGTCGGTTGCTCACCCCGCCGAGGGTGGTGACGTACACCGGGACCGTGCCGGGGCCCGCGGCAGGAGGAACGGTGACACTGATTTGCCGGTCGGAGAGCGCCGTGGGGAAGGCGACGGCGCCGCCGAAATGGACCAGGAGCGCGGTGCGCAGGTTGGCGCCGGTGAGGACGACGGTGTTGCCCCCGCCGATCGGCCCGGTGGCGGGGACGATTGCCGCCAGGCTGGGCCAGGTGATGTAGAAGAAGTAGCCGACCCTGGCGGATCCGCCAGGAGTGGTGACCGTGATCGGGACCGCGCCGTGCCCCGAGGGAGTCACCGCGACGATGGTCTCGTCGTCGAGCACGGTGAAACTCGCCGCCGGGCGCGAACCGAAAGTCACGGCCGTGGCGTGGGTGAAGTTGCGCCCGATAATGGTCACCAGCGTGCCGCCGCTGGAGGAGCCCTGGTCGGGAAAGACACCGGAGAACCGGTTACGCGCCGCCAACAGGCCGGGCCGGGCCCCGGCATCGAGCCGCCCCCAACTCGCCCCCTGGGCAGACCTGTTGTGCAGCGCGGCGAGCGCCCCCAGAAGGGCGGAGCTGTCCCTCGACACCACCAGAGCTGTGCCGTCGACCACGGTGCGGACGACCGGACCGCCGGCATCGGCCCGTGCCAGGAGGGGGACCGGCGCGCCGAGGGTGGGGATCACCCGGTGGGACAGCGGATCGATGACGGCGAGCCAGTTGCCGTCGCGGTCGGTGACGAGGGCGAGCGTGCCGGGGCGTTCCGGGGTCAGCATGGCGGTGTCACCGCCGATGCGCTACGCCCGGCGGCCGGGTCAATGGGGCGTTCTCCGTAGGGAAGTTGGAGGAACGGAGCGTACCGGCCCGGCGGGGCCACCCATCGGAGAGCGGTGACGGGGACGGGGCACACAGCGCGGGCAGCAGGCATGACGGCTCCAGGCCAACTTGCGGGCCCCGCCGCACCATGAGACGCCCGTGTACGCGCGCCGACATGGCCGGTCCTCCACATCCCCCACGGAGGAGCGCTCGGACGGCACCGTCAGTACACCGGTGCTCCGAAACGGGCAGGGCGCCTTCCACTCCCCCGGAAAGGATGGGCGGCCCACCGGAATCGGACGGATTCAGTTACCCATCCCGATGAGATGCAGGCAACACAGCGGAACCGAGCTCACCCGAACGGGCGAGCGGAACCCGGTCACCGGCGAACCCCGGTGACCGGTCCCCGGTGCGGCGGTGCCCGGCCCGCCCCTCGGCTCCCCCGGCTCAGCCCGTAAAGGCGCGCACGAACTCGTTCGTCTTCTTCCCCAGGCTCGAACAGGTCGCCACCGCCTTGAGGTTGGCGCCTCCCGGGCAGGGCTTGTCGCGGGTGACCGACCACATCGACAGCCGGCCGAGCCCCTTCTCCTTGGCGAACTTCTTGAGCTCGGCCGCGTCGTCGGGCCGGAAGACTTCGACCTTGACGTCGTTCACGCCGATCATCGGGGTGACCGCGACGCTCTTCCACGCCGTGGCCTCGTCCCGGATGCCCAGCGCCCCCTTGATCTGCTTCTGGGTGGCGGTGGCCGCCGCGATGGCGTATTTGCCCATGTCACCGTCGTAGTAGGTGCCGTAGTCCATGGCCATGATGTTCACGGTGGAGATCCGGGCACCGTTCTTCTTGGCGTTCTTCAGCACCGCGACGGCGTGCCGGTTGAGGCCGGAGGGGAGCACCGGGAGGGTGACCGAGACATCCAGTTTCGTGTGCTGCTGAAGCCGGGCGATCGCCTGTGCGCGAAGGTTGTTGGCCTTGGTGTCGGTCAGCGCGGGGCCCTCGATATCGAAGTCGACCTTGGTCAGGTGGTAGGCGTCGATGACCTGGCGGTACGCGTTGACCAGCTTGTCCACCGAGCCGCAGACCCTGGCCAGTTCATTGCCGCTCTGCCCGCCGAAGGAGATCCGCACGTCGCCGCCCTGTGCGCGCAGCGCTTCCGCCTGCCGCGCCACGGGGTTGGCGGCGAGCGGCTGCCTGCCGCCCCACTTGGGCACACAGCCGCCCCCCGGCGAGACGAACGCCAGGTTGTACTCCTTCACGCCGGTCTCCTCGGCCCCCTTGACCAGATCGAACGAGGGCTTGAGCGAGGTGTCCACATATGGCGAGAACCCAACGGTCTTCGGCGTGGGGGCGGCGCTGCTCGGCCGCGGGGAGGGCGAGGAGTGCGGGGAGTGCGGGGAGGGCGAGGAGTGCGGGGAGGGCGACACCGGGTCCGGGCGCTTGGGCTTCGCCGGTTCCTCGGACGAGCAGCCGGCGAGCAGGGACGCAGCTGTCACGGCCGTCACCGCCGCGAGGGCGGTCGCCCTCCGCTTCCGGCTCCGCCGGGCAGCGTGCGCGTCTGCGGGGTGCGTCATCATCGGGCTGCCTCCAACGGTGGGGGGTGGGCAGGGCTGTTCGGGCCTGGGGCGTGGGGGGACGGGCGGAAGACTCCGTCTGCCACGGGCCGGATCCGGGGACTTCGGGCGGTGTGTGCGGGAGGGAAGGACCCGGCGCAGCAGCCCACACAGCACGCGCGACATCAGCACGTCAGCAGGTAAGGTCGGCCCGTTTGTCATGGCCGCCATCGTGCCATCCGGTGCCGGCACACCTTGCGGGTGGGTGCGGGCCGGACAGCCCGCTGTATGGGACAACTCACAGCACCCGCGGGAACTCATCCCCCGGTCCTTCCGACTCCCTGAGCGGTACCGGCAGCGGGCCGGGCCACCTGACCTACGAGCCGGGAGCCCCGCGTGTCCACTGAACAACGTCTCGCACCGAGCGGTGCACCGGACTCCCCGGACACCACCGCCACCACCGGCTCCGGGGAGGAGCGGGCGGTCCGGCGTACCGGATGGGCAGCACTCCGTCCGCTGGTGTTGCGTCTGCACTTCTACTCCGGGGTGCTGATCGCGCCCTTCCTGCTCGTCGCCGCGGTCACCGGGCTGCTGTACGCCGCTTCCTTCCAGGCGGAGAAGCTCGTTTACGCGCATGAGCTGAGCGTGCCGGTCGGTAAGGCCGAGCGGCCGCTGTCGCAGCAGCTCGCCGATGCCCGCAAGGCCCATCCCGAGGGCAAGCTCGCCGCCGTGCGCCCGGCACCGCGGCCCGGGGACACCACGCGGGTCCTGCTGTCCGACGTACCGGGCGTCTCCGCCGACCACCAGCTCGCCGTCTTCGTCGACCCCTACACCGGGAACATCAGAGGGGCCCTGGAGACGTACGGTTCCACGGGCGCGCTGCCCCTGCGCACCTGGCTCGACGGCCTCCACCGCGACCTGCGCCTGGGCGAGACCGGCCGGCTCTACAGCGAACTGGCCGCCAGCTGGCTGTGGGTGGTCGCCGGAGGCGGAGTGGCGCTGTGGATCGGCCGTCAGCGCGGGAACCGCCGGCTGCGGGCGCTCGCGCTGCCGGACCGCACCGCCACCGGCCGCCGCCGGACCCTCTCCTGGCACGGTGCGGTCGGCCTGTGGGCCGCGGTCGGTCTGGTCGCCCTCTCCGCGACCGGTCTGACCTGGTCCGCATACGCCGGGGCGAACATCGGCGAACTCCGGGAGTCCCTGGGACAGGCGACCCCGACCGTCTCGACGGCCGTGGCCGAGCACCACGCCGGACACGACGCCTCCTCGGGTATGCCTGGAATGCCTGACATGCCGAACACGGGTGACTCGAAGGGAAACCGGTCGGGCGGATCCGCACCCGCGGACGTGGGCCTCGACAAGGTGCTCCGAACGGCCCACGCCCAGGGCCTCAGCAACCCCGTCGAGATCGGTCTGCCGACGGACCGGGGCACCGCCTATGTCGTCAAGCAGGTACAGCGCAGCTGGCCGGAGAAGCAGGACGCCCTCGCCGTGGACCCGGCCACCGGCAAGGTCACCGATGTCTCGCGCTTCGCCGACCACCCCGTCCTGGCCAAGCTCACCCGTTACGGCATCGACCTGCACACCGGCACCCTTTTCGGCCTCGCCAACCAGATCGCGCTGGCCGCGCTCGCCCTCGCCCTGATCTTCCTGATCCTCTGGGGCTACCGGATGTGGTGGCAGCGCCGCCCCACCCGCGACCGCGCGCTGTCCTTCGGGCGTCCGCTTCCGCGCGGCGCGTGGCGGCAGGTGCCCCTGCCCGTGCTCATTCCGCTCATGGCGGCAGTAGGGGTAATGGGCTGGCTGGTGCCACTGCTGGGCATGTCGCTGGTCGCGTTCCTGGCCGTGGACATCGCTCTCGGCACGCTCAGCCGCCGTCGCCGGGTACCCGCCACCCCTGCGGACTGACGGCTGTGGCCGCGCGGCCACCCTCCGGTGGCCTCCGACGGCATGGGGAGCTGGTGACGGCCTCCGCACGGGGAGCGTCCGCCCGATGCGTCCGCCCGATGATCGCGCCGGCCCGCCGTGACCCCGCGGGCCGGCGGGCGGTCGAGGGCCGGCCTCGGCGTCACCGTGGCCGTATCGGGCCGTAAGGCCAGGTCACGCGTCCCGCATCTCCGCCAGCCGGAACGGCCCCGCCGCGCCGGGACCGAACATCACCGGCAGATTGCGGCCCAGCGGAACGACGACGAGCGGCTCGTCACGGTACTCCCTGAGGAATTTCTCCAGGGGCTCCCAGATCAGGCTCCGGTACCCGGACTCGGTCCGCTGATGCTCAAAGGAGAGGGTCAGTGCGGAGTCCATCACGGTGACGCTCACCGCGTCGACCTCCAGCCACTCTCCACCGATCCAGGCCTCAAGCCTTACGTATGACATGCCGCAAGGGTGCCCCGCGCCACACCCGCCTCGCAAACCGCACCACGCCCCTGGCGACAAACGCCACCCGGCCGTCGCCGTGCCGCGCCGTCACCCGACGCGCAGCGCATCCTCGCAGGTGGGCCACGGAGCAGATCGGCCGGGGCCGACCTGCTCCGTGCAGGATCAGCTGCTACTACCGAGGGGTGCGGCGGTCACACCTGGCGCTCGCCCCCGGCGCGCCAGGGTTCGGCGAGTTCACCCAGGACGCGGGCCGCCGGTGCCGGGTCGATCAGCCACTTCAGGTGGCTTCCCGCCAGGGTGCGGACGTCGTAGGGGTTGTCCGGCGTCAGTGCGTCGCCCTCACGGATCAGCCGGTCCTGAAGAGCGAGCGGCATGCTCGCGTCCTCGGCCAGACGCACGAAGGTCCTCGGGATGCGGCCCCAGGTCGCGGCCTGCGCCCGGTCCGCGGAGGTGCCGACGTCCAGGTTCTCGTCGGGCTGGAAGGTGTTCAGGAAGGTCAGGAACTCCTCGTCGGTGCCGTCGGCGAGGAAGGCCGCCTTGAACGCCGCGAGGGCGGCCGGGTCCGCGGTGCGGAAGTTGATGCGCAGCACGCCGAGTTCGGCCGGGTTCCCGGCCAGCGCTATCGCCAGGGAAGCCGCGTCGACGGTGGCCATCTCCGGCTCGGCGTAGTAGTCGGCGACGTCGAGATCGACCGGGCACCAGGCCGAGACATAGACGATGCGGTCGATCAGATCCGGTCTTGCGTTGGCCGCCGCGGTCGCCGTGGCGCCGCCACGGCTGTGGGAGACGAGGATCACCGGCCCGTTCTCCTTGGCCCGCTCCAGGACTCCGATCAGGTGCGCGGCGTTGTCGGCGAGCGTGACGCCCTTGAGCGCGCCGGGCGCGGCGGCGAGCCCTTCGAGATCCTGTGGTGCCTGATAGGCGTGCGAGTAGGTGGCCCCGAATCCGTGGCCGGGCAGGTCGACAGCGACCGAACGGTGTCCGAGGAGGCCGAGTTCGGCCTGGAGCGGCGCGAAGGAGAAGGAGTTCGCGAAGGCTCCATGCACCAGTACGAAGGTCGGTTGCATCTTGTTCTTACTCACTTTCTTGCCGCCGAGGTGTCCGCCCGCACGCCCCAACCCTTCCGGCGCCGCAGGCCACCTCGCGGCCGAGGAACGGGCCGTCGTCCTGCGCACCGTCCGCACCGCAGGGACACTTCGTGCGTGGCAGGCGCCACACGGCCAAGCGCGGAGTCTCGAGCGCAGCGCGCGGACGGTTGCCCGGTATCCGAGGGTGCACCCTACTCAACGGAAGATCATCCGCACTACCCGTTTAATCCCTCCGCCTGCTCCACCTCCTTCGCCTTCTCCGCCGAAGCCCGGTGCGTCACTGCCTAATTGGGGAGATGCCGTCGGACGAAGGGAGCCGTTCCCAGGACGAGCACAGCGAAGGCGAGCAGCCGTTGGAGGCCGGGTTCCGCGGCGAGGCTGCTGTGCTGGATGCCGTAGGCCGCGTACGCATTGGCGGCGAGGTCGGTCGCCATGATGGCGCAGGCGAGGTCTGCCCCGCGACGCTTGCCGCCGATCAGCAGCACAGCCGCGAGCGGGTCGAGGAGCGCCAGCGAGGACCAGTACGAGTTGAGCCACCCCGGAGCCCAGTCGTAGACCTGAAGTCCGTGGCGGAGCAGGTCGGTGACATGCGCGACGGCGCCCACCAGGAGCAGAACGGCCGCGATGGCGCACACCACTGTCACCACCCACCGCGGGGTGCGGTACATCCAGGCAATCACGGCACGGATCGTCTCAGCCGTGGGTGCGTTCCGTCAGGCAGCTGCGAGGACCGGAGAACGGGAACGGGTGCCCGGCCGGTGCCGGTCGCGCGGGCCGGACCCGTTGCGCAGGCGGTGTCGGACGTTGTGCCGCGAAGCGTCGGAGCGCGGCGCGCCGCGTACGCCCGGCACCTACGCTGCCGCGCTCCAACAGCGGGTGGTCCGGCGAGAAATGCCCTGCGGACGGCCGCGGGGCCCGGACCATACTGGTGCTTCGTCAGGCCGCCCGGCGCCCTTCGCGGGCCGACCCTCGCACGCCACCCATCAGCCGTGGCTCTCCCGCCCCGACGCGATCCTTTCCCGCCGGTCCACAGCGGCGTGACCTTCCCACCCTCACCACGAAAAGGACCTTCGCCATGCGTCGTCTTCACTCGCTCGCCATCGCCGCAGCCGCCCTGGCCACCGCCTTCGCCGCCGCGCCCCTCGCCACCGCGGCCCCCACGGCACCTGCCGGCCTGGCCGCCTTCAACTGCTCCTCCGGGTACTTCTGCATCTACAGCGACTGGAACGGTGGCGGCACCCGCTGCCAGTGGTCACAAGCCAGCAAGGCGAACACGGCCGACAACTGTTCCTTCATCCAGCGGGGCCAGAATGTGCGCTCCGTATGGAACAACACCGGACACCGTGTGCAGTACTACACGCAGACCAACTACCACGCACGCGTCGGCTCCACGCCCTCCCACGCCGGCGGCAACTTGCAGGGCAGCTACCAAATCCGTTCCTTCAAGCCGCAATAAGGCCGGGAGGAGGGACCCGGAGCCGGCCGCGGGGAAGGCCCCAACGCGTCTGCTGTGAGCCCCCGTTGCCGGGGAGCATGCGGAGCAAGGGGCAGAACGCCGGCAAAGGTCCCCTCTCCCCCGCGCCCGCCGGGCAGCAGGTCACGACAGCTCGTCGTGTTCCCGGCGCCCGGCGGTGCGCGGTAGGCCTTGACCCGGCTGTCGTGGGCGTCCGGCACGGGGCGCACAAGGTCCGCAGCCCGTGACGCGGTACCGCCGGGTGCCGGCGGACAGCGGCGGGCGTCGGCGGACAGCGGCGGGCATCCGGGGGCATCCGCGGGCATCGGCGGGCATCGGCGGGCATCGGCGGGCATCGGCGGGCATCGGCGGCGAGTCTCCCTCCGCGCCCGGTTGGAGGTCCGCTCCCCGCCGCCCAGCGAGCCGCGTGCCCGGACGCCTCGGCGTACTGAGCTGCTCCCGGACTGCGCAAAGACCCTCGCCGGAGGGTCCGGACCGGGCGGGGGCGACGTAACATACCGGGAATTGTCCGCACGTCCGTTTGGTCGCCGATATGTCCGCCAAGGTTGCCGGCCCCGCCGCCGCGCCCGCCCCACTGCCGGACCGGGCGTCGCCCGCTCCGGGCCCGCTGTTCCGGCTTCCTGCGCTTCCCCGGTGGTGGCGGCCGTGGGGCGCGATCGCCCTGGACGTGCTGATAGCCATGGCCTGTGCGCCGTTCGACGCGAACTTCCGCACCGCCTTCCCCGAGGGGGACATACAAAGCCTGTTGCCCCAGGGATGGGCGATGTGGTGCACGGTCGTGGCCGCTCTGCTGCTGGTGCTGCGGCGCCGATTCCCCGTGGCGGTCGCCGCGGCCATCACCGGCGGTCTCCTCCTGGGCACCGGCTCCGTCCTCGCCACGGTGGTGGCGTACTACTCGCTGGCCCGGCACACCCCGCGGCTGCGTACGGTGTTCATCGCCGCGCCGACGGGCTTGTTGCTGATTCTGGGCGTCGCCGCATTGCATCTGTGGCGCTACGCCCCGCTTCACGGGACGGCCTTCGCGCAGACGACGGTGCTCATCGTGTTCGCCGGTCTGATCGCGGTGGTGCTGCCCGTCCTGGCCGGCCTCTACCCTCGAACTCCGCGGCAGCCCTGGTGGTGGGAGCACCGGAGCGCGATGCTGTTCGACGTCCTGCTCGTACTGCTCTTCCCGCTGGCGAATCCGATCGCGCTGGTCAGTGGCCTGAACGGCGCGGAGCGGGACCCTCTGCTGCTGCCGGCTCCGGTGGTCGTCGTGGTCGTGATGGTGCAGGGCGTGGCGCTGCTCTGGCGGCGGCGGTATCCGGACGCGCTCGCCGCCTTCTCGGTGCTCCTCATCCCGCTCGTCCTGCCGTCCTTCAGCATCCTGCCCGTCAGTCTCTACGCGCTGGCGAAGTACGGGGCGTCGCGGCGCAATCTCCTCCTCGGCTCCGGCGCGGCGGCCGCGATCCTCGTCGTGTGGACCATGGTCACCACGGAGTTCAACGCCGAGGCGTTCGTGCCCTACTCGATCTTCCTCGTGGTGCCCTCCGTGGTGGTGCCGGTGCTGTTCGGCATGTACCGGGGAGCCAAGCGGAGTCTGATGGTGACCCTCCAGGACCGCGCGGACCGGCTGGAACGGGAGCAGCACCTCCTGGCATCGCAGGCCCGGATGGAGGAGCGCACCCGCATCGCCCGGGAGATGCACGATGTGGTCTCCCACCGGGTGAGCCTGATGGTGGTCCACGCCGGGGCGCTGGAGGCGGGGGCCGGCGGCACCGGGGTGGCCGCGGACACCGGCCGTCTGATCGGGGACATGGGCCGGCAGGCGCTGAACGAGCTGCGGCAGGTGCTCGGGGTGCTGCGCCTGAACGACGGGGACCAACAGGTTCCGCTCTCCCCGCAGCCGACGCCGGACGACATCGCGACGCTCGTGGAGGAGTCGCGGGCCGCCGGGATGCGCATCGACTTCGACGTCATCGGCGAACCGCCGGCCGCGGACTCCACGGTCCAGCCCACCCTGTACCGGGTGATCCAGGAAGGGCTGACCAATGCCCACAAGCACGCGGGCAAGGTGGCGGCCCGGGTGGAGGTGCGGTACCAGAAGGACGCGGTGCGGGTGATCGTGGAGAACGAGGCCCCGGACGGACCGGTACCCACCCTGCTGCCGAGCGGCGGCCACGGCCTGGTGGGCCTGGGCGAGCGGGTAACGGTCCTCGGCGGCACCTTCGAGGCCGGCCCCCTGGAATCCGGCGGCTTCCGGATCACCGCCACGGTCCCCCTTCGGTGAGCGCCGTTCGCCCCCGGTGTGGACACTATTCGCCCCTGGTGGCGCCGCTTCCCGTCGGTGAGCGCCGAACCCCGTCGGTGAGCGGTTGTGCCGCTGCGCGGGGAACCGTGACCCCTCGCGAGGGCCTGCCGCGTCGCTGAGCAGCGCCGTTTCGCTGAGCGACGCCGTTTCGCAGGCAGTGCGGCATCACGGGCGCCGAGTCCCCTCGGTGGGGCACCTGACGTCGCTGGGGGGCGATGTGCACCGCTGGGCATCTGCCGCCTCGCCGGCCCTGTGGCCCTATGGCCCCTCGATGGGCCGCCCCGCCCCATCGAGGGGCGCCCCGCCGCATCGAAGGGCGCCGGGCGGCACCACGGGGCGTCGCCCCCCTTCGGGCTCGGGCCCCGCCCCCACCGCCGGGCGCCAGGCGGCACCCCTGGGCACCGCGCCCCTTCGCCGAGCACCCTTTCCGTGACGTTCCCCTGCGAGGCGGCCGCGTGCGCGGAAGACTGCGCCGCCCCTAACACGTAAGCGGCGCATCCGCAGGAGAGAGCAGTAACCCGTATCCGTATGGCCCAACCCGTGCCGCCACCCATCGATGAATACGGCCGATATCGGGCAAGCTTCCAGTATGGGTACTCAATATCCGGAACCGGATCCACATAACGCACCAGGCATAGGGCCCGGTGACGGGGTGCCGCCCGAGGAAACACCCCAGGGCGAGGGCAGCACAGGGGCCGAAACCGGTCCCCGCGACAAGCAGACGCGCGGCTGGGCCAAGGGGCCGGCCATCGCCCTCGCCATCCTCGTCGTGCTCTGTGCGGCATTCTTCATCGCTTACGCCGTGACCGTGGCGCTGTAACTCTCGGTGAGCCGAAGCACCGGCTCCCCGCCCGTTGGGGCGGCGCACCAGCCGGTCGGTGCGGCGCACCCTCGGACGCGCACTTCAGGTGGCGCCGATGACCACGACCACGCCTTGGTCGGGCACCGTGAGCCTTACAACAGACCGGCGATGCCAGGCGGGGCAAAGACGTGCCGGGCGCGGTGTTCCAGGACGAGGATTTCCGGCATCTGCCGATTCTCGTCGGATGTGCACCTGTCGCAGGACGGATCGATGGCGGGGACGTCCGCAGCATGGTGGGTGGCGATGTGCCGGGCGAGCCGGATCTGAGTGGACACCACCGTGTCGAGGGGGTCGTAGTCCACCCCCGGCTCCCCTTCCTCCCGTGCGGCATTCACCACCTCGGGGGCGCGCTTCATCGCCTTGTACAGCTCGGTGCACTCCTGGCAGCTCCACATCCAGGAGGGAGGCAGCGGCCACTCATCGGCACCAGGCACGTCACTGGATTCCATGCCCGTCACGGTAGCGAGCCGCCGACGCCGCGGGCGGCAGATCAGCCGAATCCCCCCTCCTGAGCAGCATCCTTCGCTGCACACTCATTTCCCGAACAACACACCTATGCCGAGGTCACCCCTGCCATGAGCGCCGGAACATCGGCGAATGCGGCGTCGGCGGCCTGGCCGCAGACCTTGCCGGCCGTTTCGCCGGCGAAGCTGAAGACGCCGACCAGTTCAGGGCCGCGCCGTCCCCATATGACGAGGGGGCTGCCACTGTCCCCGAAGCACATGGTCGTCTCGCCGCCGGATATGTCACGGGCGCAGAAGACCGAGGCCTCGTCCACCATGGCGGGCGTCTGGGCGGCGCACTGCGCATGGGTCCGGACGGTGAGGTCGCCGCGGCGGAGTACATCACCGCGGATCTCCTTCCCCGGCTGGGAGGGATCGGGTGCGGCAGTGGTGCCGTGGCTGAAGAGGGACACGGGGGTGCCGGGAAGCGGCCGGTGGTGTGCGATGCGGAGCGGCTTGACGCCTCGGACCGGTGAGCTGAGGCGGATTTCTGCCATGTCGTAGGCCGCCGAGGAGAGTGCGACGTTGTCGGGGTCCGCGGGAGAGGGCAGCAGTGCGTACCGGGGGTGCGTGGTGACGCTGCGGATGTCGCGTACGGTGCCGGGGTCCTGCGACAGGACCGAGGACCCGATGTGCACCTCCGCCCGCCGTGTGTCCTGTCCGTCGAGGCAGTGGGCCGCGGTCAGGACTCGGTCGGGAGCGATCAGCGCGCCACCGCACGAGGCACGTTGCAGCAGCGGGGCATCACCCTTCACCGCCAGGGTCGCCAGCCACGGGGCCGCGCCGCGCTGCGGCAACTGCGTGCCCCCGGACATGGCGTGCACCGAACCGGCCGTGCTCACACTCAGCGCCACAGCGGCCAGGACCGCACCGAGCACCGCCCCCGTACGCCTCCGCCGATCACCCCACACCTGTCGCCGTCGCGCTTCTTCGCTCATTTCGCCCACTTCGCTCACTTCGATCCCCCGTCTCCCGCACCTCGTCTCGGTGCCATGAGTCGAAATTAGCGGCGGGGACGGTGAAAGTAGTCAGACCGTGGTCGCGTCAGTGGTCATACTCCGGGGTGAACACCCCTGAACCACCGTCAGGGTTGCGGCCGAGGGACTGTGTGAGGGACCGAGCGGAGGACGGAAAGCCGCTGGTGGGACGGGTGGTCACCCAGTAGGGGTCCGAAGTCACCTCAGCCCCGCCATCTCAGCCCCGCCCCCGGCTCATCCTCCAGTACTGACGCCGCCTTTCGTCCCGCACGACAACCCCCAGCCTGGCCAACTCCTCGCGCAGCTCCCGGAGATCCTCGGCGGAACTCTTCTTTTCGAGGAGCCGTGCGCGGGCCTTGAGCAGCGCGTTGGCTTCCTGTGGCAGTCCCGGCATATCCGGCACCCAGCGCCGGAAGTCGTCCTTGTAGGGGTCCTCGTCCACCCAGGCGTAGCCGTGCGCCGTGAAGGCATCGGCGATGTGCCGGGCCTCCAGATCGCAGGTCTCCCGGGCGAGTTCACCCCCGTCGTCGCCAAGCAGCACGAGGTGTCTGCCGTCCAGGAACGCGTGGACGACACGGTCGTGTGCGAACTCCTGGTCCTTGTTCTTCCGGGTAAAGGTGATCCGCTCGGCCGACACGAGGACGGAGAGCTCCTCGTACTGGGCGATGAGGCCCACGATCAGCCCCAGGACCAGCCCGGCGGAGAGCAGGCCAACGGTGAGCCAGGGCTCCGGAACCGAGGCCAGGAGTTTGGCCGGCCCCTGCATCGGCGCCCAGGGCAACGTCACCAGCCACTCCGCAAGGATCTTCACCAGCCAGCCGGCCCCGGCTCCCAGCAGCGCGAGGACGACGTAAACAAGCGCCGCCATCCAGGCCGGTTGGGCCAGCATCGTGGCCTTGTCCGTCGGGTGGCGCTGCGGCAGCAGCTCGTCCATGGGTGTTGTCCCCCTTCAAGCAGTCTGCGCCGCCGCGGCCGACGGAAGCCGGCGCGGTGCGACGCAGGAGCGGACCCCAACCATAAACCGAGCGCGCGGTCTATTATTGGCGAACCAGCGAAGGAGCCGTCCGTCAGCCGAAGCGGCCAGTCATAAGGTGATGCCATGAGGACGATCGATCCGGCGAAACATGCAGCGCGGCGTCAGCACATCGTGAACGCGGCGTGCGAGCTGTTCGCCACGCAGGGTTTCGAGCGCACCACTACGGCGCAGATCTGCAAGGCCGCCGGGATGAGTTCGGGGAATGTGTTCCACTACTTCCCCAACAAGCGCGCGATCTTCATCGCCCTCCTCCAGGACGACAAGGACGAGAAGGCGGAGCGGCTCGCCGCGGCGCAGGCCGGCGCCGACCCATGGGCCGCACTCCTGGATGTCGTACGGTTCCTGGCCGCACCCGCCGCGGAACCTCTGGCACCGCCACTGGTGATGGAAGCCATGCTTCAGGCGCACCGCGACCCCGAGCTCGCGGAACTCCTGAGCCAGGACAACGCCGACGAGCACACCGTGATCACGGAACTGCTCACCAAGGCCGCCGCGGCCGGTCGGATCGACCCCGCACTCGACCCGGGCCACGCCGCCTCATGGGTCATGGCCCTCATCGCCTCGATGTACACCAGCGCGGCCACCGAGCCGTCCTTCGACCCGGCCGGGCAACTGCCCACCCTGCTCCTCATCTTGGAACGGTTCCTGCGCGGCGAACCCCATGAGCCCCGGACCGGAGGGGCACCGTCACGGGAA
This sequence comes from Streptomyces sp. NPDC029466, assembly GCF_055574515.1. NCBI lineage: Bacteria > Bacillati > Actinomycetota > Actinomycetes > Kitasatosporales > Streptomycetaceae > Streptomyces > Streptomyces sp. NPDC029466. The sequence continues at coordinate 111,255 of NZ_JBVHZH010000022.1, read as the reverse complement.
ACCAACGCATCGGCGGTGGCACGGTGACCTGACCTCCCACGCACGGATCGCGGCCACCGAAGCCGGATCACCGCCAACTCCTCCTCGAAACACACCTCTTGGGCCCGGCCCCACACCGATCCACTCGCCCCACCACCCACCAAAGGATGACTCCACCCGTGAAGAAGAGCGCGATAGCCGGCGGCTGCCTCCTCGGCCTCTTCGTGATCGCCTGCGCCTACAAGGGCGGCGCCGACACCAGCGACCCGCTGAGTCTCGCCGAATACAAGAAGATCAAGGCCGGCAGCAGCGAGAAGGCCCTGTTCGCCTACACCAATACGTGCCGGCAGAACAGCGCTTCCGAGCGCGCCGATGACTACCCGACCACCTGGACGTGCTACGGCGCCGACGGCAGCAGCGCGGTGTTCTTCTACTCCGAGGGCGTGATGTTCAGCAAGTCGCAGACCGGGCTGGCGTGAGGGCGGTGCGCAGCCCGTCCGGCCACCTCTCCCCCACCATGCGCAACAGCCGTGATTTCTCCCGGAGTTGAGGCACCCGCGTGTCATGAGGCAGCGTCATAAGCCTGCCTTTAGGAAACGCAAAGCACCGTTATGAGGGTAAATCCCGTCGTAAATCGGGCTTCAGGTGATGTCGTACGACAGATCCGGGCGCCCTGCCACACGCCTCCGCGAGATTACTACGCAAGGTAGTGACGCTGGAACGGCAGGTAATCGCGCAGGTATTCGGGGTTGCGTATTCAGTGCAGCGAGCATTTCTGGCCGCGCGCCGGCGGACAACCGGTTGCGAGCGGTGGGCTTCGACCCGACGATTCAGACTCCCGCGTGCCGGTCGGCCGAGTGCCGGCCGAGCGGCATGCCCGTAGGCGAGGAGGTCCTGATGAACGACCAGACTAGTCTCAGCCCGGATGCGGCACGGCAACTCGCGACCACGACCAAGACCAGCCCGCAGATGCGCGGCATCACCCCGCGCTATCTCCTGCGGGCCCTGCCATGGGTGGATGTGGAAGCCGGTGTCTTCCGCGTCAACCGCCGCCGAACCTACGTCCTCGGGGACGATCGCATCAGCATCCACGCCGACGGTGGTTCCCCCCGCGTCATCCCGGGCGATCTGCGGGAATTGCCCTATCTGCGGGATGCCGACGACGCCCTGCTCTCCGAACTCGCGGACTCCTTCACCGAAGTCAGCTTCGAGGCCGGACAGATGCTGGCGCAGGAGGGCGATGCGCACGACAAGCTGTGGGTGATCGCCCAGGGCCGCGCCGAGAAGCGGGTGAGCGGCCGCTACGGCGAGGACGCCGTCCTGGAAGTAATCGGCGACGGCCAGTTCTTCGACCTCGACGCCTGGACCCGTTCCGAGCCCCTGCCATACCGCGTCCGCGCGCTCACCCCCGGTGTGGCGCTGTGTGTCGAGCGCAGTGTGCTGGAGGGGCTGCGTGAACGGGATACCGCAGTGCGGGGAGCGATGGATGCCTACCTCTCGGCGGACGGCATGCTGCCGGGCGCAGAGGTGCCGGTCGATCTCAGTTCCGGGCACATCGGCGAACCCGACCTTCCCGCGACATTCGTCGACTACGAAGACACGCCCCGCGAGTACCACATGAGCCTCGCCCAGACCGTGTTGCGCGTGCACACCAGGGTTTCCGACCTCTACAACGGGCCCATCGACCAGATCCGGGCCCAGTCCAACCTCACCGCACACGCACTGCGTGAGCGGCAGGAGGCCGCGCTGCTCAACCACCCGGAGTTCGGTCTCTTCAACAATGTGGCCCCCGGGCAGCGGGTGCAGGCCCGCACCGGTTCCCCGACCCCCGACGATCTGGACGAGCTGCTGACCCGGGTCTGGAAGCAGCCCGGCTACTTCCTCGCACACCCCAGGGCCATCGCCGCGTTCGGCCGGGAGTGTACGCGTCGGGGTGTGCCCCCGGTCATCGACAACCGGTTCGGCAGTCCGCTGCTGAGCTGGCGCGGTGTCCCGCTGCTCCCCTCCGACAAGGTGCGGTTCTCCGGCAATGCGGGTGTCGGTACCACCGAGATCCTGCTGATGCGGGTGGGCGAGGCCGAGCAGGGCGTGGTGGGTCTGCGTCCCGCGAAGGTCGAGGACGAGGTGGAGCCCGGTCTGTCGATGCGGAACATGGGCGTCGACCAGAAGGGCATCACGTCGTACCTGATGACGGCGTACTTCAATACGGCGGTCCTGGTGGAGGACGCCGTCGCGGTGCTCCAGAACGTCGAGGTCTCCAACTACTATGACTACTCCTGACGTCGTCCGGGGTCTGTGGCCCGGGGCGCCGACTCCGCACCTCCTCGGCGACGGTCTGTTGTCGCCCGATCCGGCCACGGTCCCGCTTACGGATCCGGTCACGGATCCCGCGGTCCCGGCCGCCCACCCCGCACAGTTCACCGGGCTCCCCGGTCAAACGGCCGCCTTCTCACCGGAGTTGGCCCGCCGCGATGTCCCGATCCTGCACCGGACCGTCAACGGGCACCCGCTGGTCTGGCTGGACAACGGGGCCACCACGCAGAAGCCACGCCAGGTGATCGAGGCACTGGCCGGCTTCTACGGATCCGCCAACTCCAATATCCACCGCGGTGCGCACACCATGGCCCGCGAGGCCACCGAGGCGTACGAGGCGGGCCGGTCGGCGGTCGCCCAGTTCCTGGGGGCGCCGTCACCGGAGGACATCGTCTTCGTACGCGGCACCACCGAGGCCATCAACCTCGTCGCCCAGACCTGGGGCCGGGCCAACCTCGGTCCCGGGGACGACATCCTGGTGCCGGTGCTGGAGCACCATTCGAATATCGTCCCCTGGCAGTTGATCGCCCAGCAGACCCGGGCCCGGGTGGTACCCGTACCACTGCAACCGGACGGGCAGATCGACCTCACCGCGTACGACGATCTGCTCTCCATGCGCACCCAGCTCGTCGCGCTCAGCCAGGCGTCGAATGTGCTCGGCACCGTCCCCCCGGTACGCGAGATGACCGCCCTCGCCCACCGCTACGGGGCCAAGGTCCTGGTGGACGGGGCCCAGGCGGTGGCGCACTTCCCCGTCGATGTGCAGGACCTGGACGCCGACTTCTATGTGTTCTCCGGCCACAAGCTGTACGCCCCCACGGGCATCGGCGCGCTGTATGTGAAACCGGAGATCCTGCGGGACATGGTGCCGTGGCAGGGCGGCGGCAACATGATCGAGTCGGTTGACTTCACCCGTACCACCTATGCCCCCGTCCCTCATCTGCTGGAGGCCGGCACCGGTCACATCTCCGGCGTGGTCGGTCTGCTGGCCGCCCTGAACTGGCTGACCTCCTTCGACCGCGACGCCATCGCCGCCTACGAGACCTCACTGATGGCGTACGCACAACAAGCCCTGGCGACGGTCCCGGGACTTGAGTTGCTGGGCTCCGCGCCCGACCGTATCGCCGTACTGACCTTCACCCTGGCCGACCACGACCCGTCGGAGATCGCCGCCTGGCTGGACCGGGACGGGATCGCCATCCGGGCCGGGCACCACTGCGCCCAGCCGGCGCTGGCCCACTACGGCCTGGCGAGCGCGGCCCGTGCCTCGCTCGCGCTCTACAACACATCCGAGGAGGTGGACAAGCTGGTGGCCTCACTGCAGCAGCTGCAACAGGCCGCCTGACGCTCGGTCCGTCCGACGCTCGGTCCGTCCGACGCCGCCGACCGGTCATCGGTCGGCGGCGCCGGCACGAGTGCTTCCGTTCCGGGCGGCTTGGGGCGGCCGGCCGCCGCTGACCGCGTGCACGGTTCATACTGGGAGCCAGACCCGCAAATGAGGGGGAACCGAAGCCATGACGTGGTCGCCGGACGAGGTGGAACCGCCGCATCGGGTCGAGGACGTGTCGTCCGCCCGCTGGATCGAGGAGGGCGTCGGCGGGTTCGACAGTGGCGTCCATGCCCTGCTGCCGGCCGGGTTCGAAGCGTACGCACGGCTGCTGCACCCCAGCGAGCCGTCGGACGGACGGTTCGAGCGGTGGGCGGAGGTGGCGTTGCGGTCAGGGCGCGAACTGCACCCCTCGGCGCGCTTCGAGGACGTGGCCGGCCCGGGTGACGAGCCGCCCTGGCAGGGTTCGCTGCCCGCGCATCTGCTGGCGGCGTTGTGCTCGGTACTGGCAGCGGAAACCGGCACCCCGCGGCAGTGCCTCTTCGGGCTCTGGGAAGGGTGGGGCTGGTCCGATGCCGGCGGGCCGATGGTGCAGTTGAGCGGACGTGCCTACGCGCTGTACGAGGGGCCGATCGAGGCGGCGCTGGCCACGGGAGACCGGAGTGCGGGGGTCTTCTTTCCGCAGTCGCCGAATCTGTGGTGGCCACGGGACCGGGCCTGGTGTGTGGCCACGGATGTGGATCTCGACTCCACCTACATCGGTGGGTCCGCCCGCCTGGCCGAGCGGCTGGCGGGCGCACCGGACATCGAGGTGGTGCCGGCAGCACTCGACGACCGGCTCGGTTGAACCGGTCGTCGAGCGCCTCTCCTGCCCGGCCGGACGCCTGCCCGGCCCGGCGAGGTCAGCGCTTCTTGCAGGCGTTGATCCGGACCGTCGCGCTGGTGTGCTTCACCTGCTTGGTGTGCGGGGTGTAGCCGGGCGGGAAGGTGACCACGCCGACGGAGTAGCCGGTGTAGTTCTGCCGCTTGATGCAGCGCCGCGCGGCGTTCTGGCTCACCTTGTTCCGTCCGCGGTTGACCTTGGCGCCGCTCTGCTTGTACAGCGTTCCGTTCTTGTACAGGCCGACGCGGAGGGCCAACTGCGCGACTGACTTGCTGCACTTGATGTCGGCTGTGACGTTCACCATGTGCCGGTTGTCGGCGTGGGCGTGGTGGGAGTAGTGCGGGAGATGCGTGGTGATCTTGCAGGTGATCACGTCACCGCTGCGGGCGTCCATCGTGCGTACGGTGGTGGCGCCGGTCGCGGTGTCGGGTCCCGGCCCGGCCGGCGTCGAGGCACCGGCGGTACCCGCTCCCATGGTCAGTGCCAGCACGCCGGTCAGCGCTCCGGAAAGCAGTGTTCGCTGTACGGTCCTCATGAATTCCCCCTGTGTAGCGCCCCGTTGGGGCACTTTGCCGAGGCGCCGCCGACACCTCTCCCATGGCCGATCCGAGGTCCCGGCGCGCGCTGGCCACATGATGGCGCATCAGGACGACGGACGCAGGCATATTGCACATTTACCGCCGTGGGCACCGTTCGGCAGGGAACGACGCCGAGCTGTCCTCGGCCGCCGCTGACCGCCTGGGCCGGCTCGTCCGATCCACGGAGCGCGCGGTGACGATTCCGATGGCGCAGAGGACGGCGAAGCCGAAGAGCAGCCATCGCGCCGAGCCGAGCATCGTCGGGCCGCCCAGGCTGACCAGGACACCCGCGACCGCCGTGCCGAACGCGGTGGACATCGTCGTCACGGTGGCGATCGCGGCGGCCGCCTGCCGTCCCTCCTCCGGATCAGTGGCGGCCGACATCGCGGCCACGGACAGGTGCGGGTAGGCGAGCCCGATGCCCGATCCGGCGACGCACAGCACCGGCACCCAGATGACCACCCACCAGATCGACGCGTGCTCGCGCTGGAGCAGCCCCTGGACGAGGAAGCCCAGGGCGAGCAACACCGGTCCGGTGGTGCGGAGTTGGCGTACGGTGCGCTCCCGGACCGCCGATGAGCCGGCGATCTGGGTCAGCGACCAGCCGAGGGAGACCGCCGCGCCGAAGAACCCGGCCGCGAGTGGGGGCAGCCCGGCGAGGCGTTGCCCGAACAGCGGGAGGAACGACTCGACAGCGACGCCGAAGGACAGCAGCCCGAGCGTCAGATAGACCCACTTCAGCGCGGAGCCCGCCCGGTACGTCGCGTCGGGAAAGACCCGTCGGGCGCTGCGCCGCTCATGGGCGACTAACCCGACGCCCAGCAGCAGCGCCATCGCGATGCCGGCTGCCCTCGCCATGGCGTCGTGCAGGATTCCGGCCACGCTGACGGCCACGGTGGTGGCCATGGCGAGCGCCAGCGAGACGACCGGTACGGGAGCCGCTGCATCGCTGCGTTCCCCCCGGGGCAGTACGCGGGGCACCGCCGCGCCGCACACCGCCGCGACCCCCGCCATCAGGACGAACGCCAGTCGCCATGAGCCGAATTGGGCGCACAGGCCACCGAGCGCGGGACCGGCGAAGTTCCCGACGCCGTACATCGCCGACATCAGCGCATTGCCACGGGTCCAGAGCCGACGCGGCAGCGCCGAGCGAATCACGGCGAACCCCAGCCCGGACAACAACCCGGCGCCGAGGCCCTGAAAGCAGCGGCCCACCAGCAACACCGGCATCGTCGGACTCACCGCACAAGCCAGTGAGCCCACCATGAACAGGGCGAACCCGATGAGGTAGGCACTGGCGTTCCCCCATCGGGCGAGGAACCGGCTGACGAGCATCGTCGCGATCACCATGGCGACGAGGTACAGCGTCATGTTCCACGCGTAGAAACCCTCACCGCCGATCTCGGCCACCGCGGTGGGCAGCATGCTCGATGCCAGATAGATATTGACCGCGCCGACGAGCACGCCGGCGGCCAGCACGATCGCCGCGCCACGATGCGCCGGGCCGAGCAGCTCCCGCCAGCGGGGCGGGACAGAGGTGTCGAGGGGCTCCAAAGCAGGCCGATGACCTGGGAGTTCGCTGTTGTCAGCACTCATGACTTCCAGCGTTCCATTGAACCGAGCCCGGAGACTTTGGGTCGGATCCGGCCTACGGACGCCGGGCCGAGGGGCGGACAACCCTCAAGTCGCGGGTGAACCCTCGGGACCGGCCCCCGCCGAGGTCAGCCGGTGGTTTCCCGCCGGCGGCGCCACTCGGGAGCCAGGACCGACCAGACCTCCATGTCATGGCGTACGCCGCGGTGCGGATAGCTCTCCCGCTGTACGCCTTCGCGCACCATGCCGAGCCGCTGGGCGATCTTGAGGCTCGGGGCGTTGGCCGAGGACGCGATCCACTCCACGCGGTGGATCCCGCGCTGCTCGACGGCCCAGTCGATGAGTATCCGGATCGCGCGGGTGATCAGACCGCGCCCGACCGCCGACTCCTCCAGCCAGCAGCCGACCTCGCAGGTGCCGGTGGCCAGGTCGAACGTCCGGAACAGGACACCGCCGACGAGTACCCCGTCACTCCAGATGCCGTAGAGGCGACCGCTGTCGGCAGCCGCCTTGTCCGCGTACATCTGGAGGAACGCGGTGGCGGACGCGAGGTCCGTGGTGTGGTCCGGCAGTGCGACATACCGGCCGATGTACTCGCGGCCCCGGTCCATGTGCGCGAGGTACTCCCCGGCATGCCACGGCTCCAGCGGCCGCAGCTCGGCACCGTCATCACCCAGCGATATCGCAAACACAAGTTCCCCCGTCCGCCACGGCTCATCCGCACCGGCTCTCCTGCTGCCTGGCCCCGGCGCGAGCGGCGCCGGCTCTCCGCCGCTTGTGCACCGCGGCGAAATAGTGCCACACCGGCGTGTCCGTCGGGCCCCGGCCTGCCCTTTTGCTGCCCTGTCCCCTGATCCGGTGGCTCGACGAAGTGGTCCCCGCCACCAGACCCATCACCGTGCTCGATCTGCTCACCTCCCGTGCCGGACACGGCTTCCCGTCCGACTTCTCGTTGCCGGCCGTCGGACTGCTGTTCAGCGATCTGAGACAGGGACCGCCGCAACCGCAGCTCGTCGCGCCGCCTGGTCTCGACCGTCGACGACTGGTACGCCTTCGCCCGGATGCTGCTCGCCGACGGGAGCGTCGACGGCCGCCCATTGCTGTCGCCCGCCTCGGTGCGGCAGATGACCACCGACCAGCTGACTCCCGCCCAGCGCGAGGCCGGCCGGTTGTTCCTGGAGGGCCAGGGCTGGGGCTTCGGCGGCTCGGTGGACATCCAGGTGATCGACACCTGGAATGTGCCGGGACGCTATGGCTGGATCGGCGGCACCGGAACGGCAGCGCATCTCACCGCGTCCACCGGCACCGTCACCATCCTGCTCAGCCAGCTGGAACTGGCCGCACCGACGGCGACCGCCCTGATGCGGGACTTCTGGCGGAGTGCGGTCGAGGAGTGAGGGGACGGGAGTCGGGGCCTGACCGTGTCTACGTTGTTCGCGCCTTCGCGACCACGGAACGGGCAAGCTTAATGACCTGACTGCCCATCAGGTGTTAGGTGCCCCCCCGGACCCGGCCCCGTCCCGGCCACCGGAAGCCTCATCCGGCCGCCGGGCCCGGTCCGGCCACAGCGTCCGGTCCGGCCAGAGCGTCCGGTCCGGCCGCAGCGTCCGGACCACCGTCCCCAGCACACGCTCGACGGGGTAGAACCCGAAGTTCCGTGAGTCCACGCTGTGTTGAGGGTTGTCACCGAGCAGCACCAGAGTGCCGTCCGGCACCCGGGGTGGTGGGCCGGGGAGGCCGAGGGGCCACGTGGACAGCAGGGCCTCCGGTACCGGGTCACCGGGGAGTGCCGCCACCCGCTTGATCAGCCACTGGCGCCGGCCCACCGTCCTGGCCCCGTCGGTGGCGGTCAGCGGTCCGCCCGGCCACCGGGTGCGGAGGGCGGGCCGTTCCACGACGAGTACCTGACCGCGGGTGGGGCGGGCGGTGCGGCGGACGAGCACCCGGTCGCCGTCCAGGTAGGCAGGGGCCATGCTCATGCCCCGTACGGTCACGACCACGAGGCGGTGGCCCAGCAGGACGGCGGCCGCGGGCACCAGTCCGGCGAGGCCGAGCAGAGCGGCAGTCGTCGCGGGCCTCATGGTTGCCGTCCGTCGTGGGCCGGTGCGGTGTCGCGGTAGCCGGCGGCCTGGAGCGCGAACAGCCGGGCGTACTCACCCCCGGCTGACATCAGTGCGTCATGGCTGCCGAGTTCGGCGATGCGGCCCTCGCGCAGCACGGCGATCGTGTCCGCTTCCCGCACCGCGCCCAGCCGGTGCGAGATCAACAGGCTGGTGCGTCCGCTGCGGTGGTGCTTCAGCGAGGAGTGGATCTCGGTCTCGGCCTCGGCGTCCAGGCCCGACGAGGGTTCGTCCAGAATCATCAGGTCCCGGCGGTCCCGCAGGAAGGCGCGGGCCAGGGCGAGCCGTTGCCACTGGCCTCCGGACAGGACGACGCCCGTTTCGGGGTCGTCCCGGTCCGTTCCGGCGAAGAAGATCCGGGACAGCAGGGTGTCGTAACCGCGGGGCAGGGCGGCCAGTTGGGGGGCGATCCCCGCCCGGGCCGCCGCCGCGGCGACCCGCGCGTGGTCGGGCCGCGCGGAGATGTCGCCGAGCGCGATGTTCTCGCTCGCGGTCATGTCGTAGTTCATGTAGTCCTGGAAAACCGCGCCGAGGCGGCTGCGGAGTTCGGCCGGGTCGGTGTCGCGGAGGTCGACGCCGTCCCACAGCACGGCGCCCCGTGTCGGGTCGTAGAAGCGGCACAGGAGCTTGATCAGGGTCGATTTTCCGGCGCCGTTGAGGCCGACGAGGGCCAGCGAGGTGCCGTGCGGGAGGAAGAGATCGATGCCGCGTAGCACCCACGGGTGGTCGTCCGAGTAGCGGAACCACACGTCTTTGAGCTCGATGCCGTGCCGTAGTGGTGGCAGCGTCCGGGGCTCCCGCGGTACGGGCAGGTCCGGGCCGGCCTCGACCACGGCGGTGTAGTGGCCGAAGAGCAGCAGGGCCTGGTGGGTGCGGGCGAAGGCGGTGGCGAGCGAGGCGAGGGCGCCCTGCACCCCGACGATGGCGGCGACGAAGATCGTGACGTCACCGACGGAGAGCCGGCCGGCCCTGGCCGCCGCCACCGCCCACAGCAGGCCGCCCCCGGAGACCAGTGCCGCGAGCAGTCCGAGTGCGGTCTGTACCCGTGCCTCGCGCAGATCGAGGCCGCGGCGCGCCGCGTTCACGGCCCGGCGGTCGGCGACCATACGTCCGCGCAGAAAGGCGCCGGTGCCGAACAGCCGTACCTCTTTCGCCGCTTCCATCCGCGACAGCAGCGTGCTGTAGAAGAACTCGCGGCGCTCCACGGGGCCCAGGTCCCACGCCAGGCGTGCCCGCAGCCGCGACAGCCACAGCTCGGCGGCCAGCACCGGCACCGAGGCGGCCGCGACCAGGAGGGTCATCAGCGGGCTGAGGACGAACAGCGAACCGAGGAAGCCGGTGACGGTGAAGACGGAGCCGGCGACGGTGAGGACCGCGTCGAGCACCTGGCCCGGTGAGGCGCCGCCGGACTGCTGGGCGAGCCGCAGCCGGTCCAGGAACGCGGGGTCTTCGAGACGGCGCAGACCGACGAAGCCGTCCACCGCCCGATAGAGGCGTTCCTGCGCGGCGACGGCGACCTCCCGGCCCAGCTGCGCCCGCAGGTACTGGGCCACCTCCCCCGTCAGCACCAGGACGACCCCGGCCGCCGCGAGTCCCGTCGCGGGCCGCACGACCTGCGAGAGCGGCGCTGCGTCGGCCAAGGCGTCCAGGACGAGTTTGGTCAGCCATGCCGTCGCCACGGGCAGCACGCCGGCGGCCAGGGTGAGGACGGCGTAGCCGGTGAGCAGGACGGGCGCCGCCGTCGCGACCAGGGCGCAGGCCGACCGGGCCAGACGGAGCGGAGCGGCCTCGTCCGGTGCGGACTGCGGGGGTGCGTGCGATACGGAACCGGACGCCGCGGGCTTCGGTACGGACTTCATACGGCCATCGCCGTCGGGCGCGTCAGGTCCACGGCGTTGGAGATGACCACCGGCCGGCCCTCCGCATCGGGGCCGATCCGCAGCAACGTGGGATAGGAATGCACGCCGAAGGCTCTGCTCAGCGCGCCGTTGGGCTCCTCGACCACCACGTGGGCGACCGGGCCGAGCGGTGCGGCGAACGCGGCGGCCTCCCCCGGCTCGCCAACCACGACGGCCAGGGCACGACGGCGCCCGCCGGACAGGGATCGCGCGTGGGCCACGAGCCCCGGCAGCTTTTCGACGCAGGGGGCGCAGCCGGGCGAGAGAAACGCCACCAGCAGGTCCCCCGCCTCGGTCAGTGACGCCCGGGTCAGGGGCTCACCGGCCTCGGTCACGGTCTCGAACTCGGCGATCCGCGTGCCGACTTCGATGTCCGCGGACGGGGCACCGCGGCGGCCGGTCAGCAGCGCACTGTGTTCCCGCAGCCGTCTGACCACCCCCAGGACGAGGACCAGGTTGAGCGCACTGAGCGCTCCGACGAGTACGACCGCGGCGGTCAGGAAGGACATAGCGGCTCCGGATTCATCGTCGTTGCGGCGTCATCGGCTGGAACAGGGCGAGCAGTTCGTCGAGGGCGGCGACGAGCGCGCCGAGGACGAGGCCGGCCGCTGCCGCCAGCAGTGCCCCGGCCGGGTGGCCGTCCGGCGCGGCGACGGCTGTGGTGGTCGCGCCCAGGACGGCGAGCACGGCGAGCAGCAGGTTGCGGAGGAGATGGTGTGGCCCCAGCGGTGTGGTGGAGGCGCCGAAGCATCGGCAGGGGGTCCGGGCACCGCGTCGCAGCCCGCGCGCGATACCGGCGGTGAAGACCAGCAGCAGGGTCGTGGCCAGCCCGAAGCCCGCCAACGCCGTCACCCGGCCGGGCACCGCCAGGGCCAGTACCACGCCCGCTTCACCGACGACGACGAGCACCGCGACCGGCCGCAGGTACGCCCGCGGCACCGCCCGCAGATCGCGCAGTGACCGTTCGAAGCCGCCGAACCCACCGCGGACCACCGTCTTTCCGCACAGTGCGAGCAGGAAGACCACACCGACCAGGCACTTCAGACCGGTCATCAGGTAGACCATGGCGTCCCTCCGGGAGCGGGCGTTCCTGGGGCGGGCCCGGCGGCCGGCCCCAGGAACACGGCGCGTGGTCGGTCAGTTCCAGTCGCCGGGCGTGCAGTTGTCGCAGTACCCGAAGATCCAGTTGCCGGTGGAACCATCCGTGCACGCCAGCCGGTACTTCCACCACGTGTGGCCGGTCGCGTTACATCCGCTGGTGCCCCGTACACACAGGTACTGGTAGTCGCACGAGGTGCCGGAGGCCTCGGCTGCCACCTTCGGCACGATGCGTTCGAGGAGTCTGCTCCCCAGTGTCTCCATCCTTGCGAACATGACTGCTCCAAGTTCTGCTCGGCCCACGACTTCGCGTCGTGGTGCATGAAGGGTGTGCGGGACCGGCTTCGGTACGCCCGGCTGACGACCTCGGACGTCCTGCGTCGGTGCCCGGACACGACGATGCCGAGAAGAGCGGCGGATCGCGTTGACTATCCGTGCAGAGCGCTTGTCGATTCGCGCACGGGGCCGCGGAGGGCGTGCTGCCGGTAGTCGCGGGGCGGCATGCCGTACACCGTGCGGAAGGCGCGGCTGAAGTGCGCGGAGTCGATGAAGCCCCACTGGGCGGCGATGGCGTGGATGGGGCGGAACCGGAGGTGGGGGTTGGCGAGGTCGCGGCGGCAGCGTTCCAGGCGGCGGCCACGAATCCAGGCCGCGGCCGTGGTGCCTTCCTCGGCGAACAACTGGTGTACGTAGCGGACCGATATCCGGTGGGCGGCGGCGATGGTGGCGGGGGAAAGGGAGGGATCGCCGAGGTTCCGGCGGATGAAGTCGCGGATCTGCACCTGTAAGGCACGTCGCCGGGATTCCGGGGTCATCGTGTCCTCGGCGTCCAGGCAACCGCCGAGTGCCGCGGCGAGGAGATCCGCGGTCACCGAACGCAGGGTGGGGATATCGGCGGGAGTGAACTCCTCGGCCCGGGCATGGACTTCGGCGAGCCAGCGCCAGAGCACTGCGCTCATTCCCTGGCCGCCGCATATCGGGCGAGCGGTCACCCGCTGGACGGTTTTCCGCGGCAGTGGCAGCAACTCCCGGGGCAGCTGGATGATCATCGCGGCATAGTCCTCCGCGCCGCCACGCAGGCGCCCACGAAACGGCAGTCCGCTGTCCACGAGCACCAACTGCCCCTGCCGGATGGACGTATTCCGCTCCCCCTGGGAAACGCCACCGGAACCACTCAGGACACAATTGACTTGATAGAATTCCTGATCACTTTGCTGCCGTATGAGCTTCGGAGTCCGCACGACCTCCAGACTCGGGAAGGTCATCTTGGATATCTGCGTGTCCCCCATGTTCAGCACCCGCATCGTCGCACGGAAGTCGTCTTCATGGTCGCTGCGGATCCAGTTGCGCATATGAGAGTGAACGGCGAATTCCTCCCACAGCTCGAATCGGTCCTGCGCAGCCACCATCTCGGTGCTGAAGTGGTTCACCAGCATCGTTCCCCCGCCTCTCCGTGCTGGCTCCGGCCGTCGTGGCCCGAGTATGTGGGGAACGGGTCTGAACGGCCGAGTAGAAGACCGGCCGTTCTGCGAATGAAGACCGGCCGTTCTACGAATGCTGGATGATCCGTTCAGAAAGAGCGTTAAGCATCGCCCGCTGCGGAGCCGCCTTTGCGGCCCCGCGGCAAACGCTCTTGGGAGAGAATCCACCGTCCGCCCGCTGCCCTTTCCGCGCTATCAGCAACGAGGGGGTACGGGTGAAGGAATTCCGCCGGGCCGACGGTGCCGGACCTGCCGGCTGCCGACCGCCCGCCGCCCGCCGCCCGCCGCCCGCCGCCCGCCGCCCGCCGCCCGCCGCCCCAAGGATTCACGCCGTCGCCCCCTGAGGCCGATAAATGCACGCCGCCAGCGGTGCGTACACCTTCCAGTCCAGGGTCTCGTACAGCGCACGCCCTTCGTCCGTCGCGCCCAGGACGCCGAGGGTCGCGCCGTCGGCCACCGCGTGATCGGCGAGGGTGCGCATCACGAAGGCACCCAGCCCGCGGCGGCGATGGGCCTGCTCGGTCGTGACGCGGTCGATGACCGTGGCCCGCCCGAGGACGGCCATCTGGCCCTGGGCGGACAACTCCCCAGCGGTGTCACGTAGTTGGACGGAGGTGACGCCGTCTCGGGTCTCCACCGTTGCGGTGTAGCCCTCGGGTGCCGTCGGTGCCGTGGTCCGGAGGTCCGTGGCCATCAGATGGCCCGCCTCATCTTTGTCCACCACCCAGCCGGCGGGCAGCCAGCGTCCCACCTCAGCCGGCTCAATGGGCACCTTGAGCCAGGTGTGCGGCACGGTGACCGAGGCAGCGGCCTCGCGCACCGGCGACTCGTAGGCGTCCGGGAGGACATGGCGCCCCACCTGGTCCGGCCTGCCCACCTCGATATAGAGCCCCCAGGGCCTTGCCGTCGGCGTCGGCGTGTGTCGCGATATGGCCCAGCCGGACGCCCAGGTCCTGACCAGTTCCGGAATCATTCAGCCCTCCCGAAGTAAGTGCCACTTTCCGGGCGAGCACATTACGTGACCGGGTGGTGCCGCGGCATCTGCTTTACGTGCGTCTCCGCGTCCCGCGAGCGGGGAGTGGACCGCTCGCTGCCACCTCAGTGCCGGACAGCCCACGGGAGACGGGCTGTGACAGGCTGTGACGGGCTGTCAGGCGTTTCGGCGTATCAGATCTGGGGGGACGCGACTCGGGTGTAGACCGCCGGTGTGCTGGTGCCGCCGGGGGTGGTGACGGTGACATTGACCGGGCCGGCGGCGCCGGCTGGGATGTCGGCGACGAGATGGGTGTCGGAGACGACGGTGAACCCGGTGGGCGCGCCGCCTACGAGCACCGTGGTCGTCTGGGCGAAGTTGCTGCCGGTGAGGGTGACGGTGCTGCCGCCCGAGGTGCTCCCCTGGTTGGGGCTGATGCTGCTCAGCGTGGGGGCACCGGTGTAGGTGTAGGAGAGGCCGTTGCTGGTGCCCCCCGGCGTCGTGACGGTGATCTGGACGGTGCCGGTGCCGGGAGGGGCGACGGCGGTGAGGTGGGTGTCGGAGACGACGGTGAAGGATGTTGCCGGTGTGGCCCCGAAGCGCACCGCGGTGGTGGACGCCAGGCCGGTGCCGGTGAGCGTGACCGTCGTCCCACCCGTGGCCGGGCCGGAGTTGGGACTCGCGGAGGTCAGGACCGGCACGGACGCGGAGACGTAGGTGAATGACACACCATTGCTCGTCCCCCCGGGCGTCGTCACCGTGACCGGGACAGTCCCCGAACCCGGCGGCGCCGTCGCCGTGATCTGCGTACTCGAATTCACCGTAAACGCAGCCGACACCCCACCGAACCGCACCGCCGTCGCACCCGAAAACCCCGAACCCGACAACGTCACCACCGTCCCACCCGACGCCGGACCCGAACTGGGACTCACCGAAGTGAGGCTCGGCACGGGGGCGGTGACATAGGTGTAGGTGACGAACTGGTTGCTGGTGCCGCTGGGGGTGGTCACGGTGACCTGCACCGTTCCGCTGCCGACCGGGCTGACGGCGGTGATCTGGGTGTCGGAGTTGACCGTGAACGACGCCGCGTGGGTGGCGCCGAAGCGGACGGCGGTGGCGCCGGTGAAGCCGGTGCCGGTCACCGTCACCGCCGTGCCACCCGCGGTGGAACCGGACGTCGGAGAGACGGATGTGACGGTGGGCGTGGCCGCAAGGGACGGCTCTGCGGAGGAGGTGGGCGGGTGTGCGGAGCGATTCACAGCCAGGTCCTTCGTGGGCATTGAGCCCCTGCCGGCCCTGAGCGGAAGAACCGGGCCGAGGCTCGTCATGGGAGGGAGAAAGGGCCCGGACAGGGGCGGTCTCCCCTGTCCGGGCAGGTTGACCGCCCCGCCCTGGTCGCGGGACCAGGCCATCGGCGGCTCAGGGTCCGGTCAGATGCCGGGCCCGGCGACGTAGGTGAAGGCATCGGTCGCAGTGGCGGTGCCGCCGCTGGTGGTCACGGTGACATCCACGGCACCGGCAGTGCCGGGCGGGGTGACGACCGAGAGGCTGGTGTCGCTGAGGACGGAGAACGGCGCGAGGGTGCCGTCGAAGGCGACCGACTGGGTGGTGCTGAGGTTGGTGCCGGTGAGCGTCACGACCGTACCGCCGCTCGCCGAACCGGAGGTGGGGTTCAGACTGACGATCGTGGGCGCGTCGATGTAGGTGTACGACAGGCCGTTGTTGGTGCCGCCGGCGGTGGTGACCGAGACACCCACCGGTCCCGGCCCCACACCTGCCGGCACGGTGACGGTCAGCTGGCCGTCGTTGACCACGGTCGGGGTCGCGGTGACACCGCCGAACGACACCGATGTGGCGGTAGTCAGGCCGGTGCCGTTGATGGTGACGGTGTCACCGCCCGCGGTCACACCGCTCACCGGTGACAGGGAGGACTTGAACGGCGCGCCGACGTAGAAGAACTGCAGCGGGTTGCTGGTACCACCGGGGGTGGTCACCGTCACCGGTACGGTGCCCGTGCCGGAGGGCGATGTCACGGTGACCGAGGTGGCGGTGTTGGCGGTGATGGTGGCGTTCTTCGTGCCGAACTTCACGGCGGTGGCGCCACCGAGGTTGGTGCCGGTGATGACGACCGTGGTGCCGCCGCCGGTCGATCCCTGGTTGGGGGAGATGGGCATGGTGATGCTCCTTTGACGAGAGGTGTGAGAGGGGGTGCTGAACCGGGACCGGATGGCCGCGTGCGCCGTCGTCGGTCGAGGTGTTACGTGGTGGAGCAGTCGGCCGAGACCTCGGCCGGGACCGTCAGGTGCAGCCCATGACGCTGCCTGACGGGGCACAGTTGTCCGGGGTGTTGTCGCGCACCGACGTGCCCAGCAAGGTCACCCCGCCCGAGTTGACGTAGATGCCGCCCCCGCTGGAGGTGGCTTCGTTACCGGTGACGGAGCTGGTGGTCAGCGTGATGCTGCCGTTGTCGTTGTAGATGCCGCCCCCGGCGATGGCGGAGTTGCCGGTGACGGCACTGGAGAGCATCGAGACCGTGCCACCCAGGTTCGAGAGGCCGCCTCCCGGATACGGAGAGACCGCGCTGCCACCGCGGATGGTGAGACCCACCGCGCTCAACTGGCCCTTGGTGCCCGGCACGTTCGCGGCGCCCTCCACCTGAAGAATCCGGAAGGCCGGCGCACCAGGAGCGCGGGTGATGGTGACTCCCATACCCAGCAGGGTGATCGGGGTAGTGATCGGCGGCAGTCCCACCGCCCCGTGGGGCGAGGTCCCGTGAGCGCTGGTGATCTGGTAGGTGCAGAACGGAAAGAGGGCCAGGGTTTCCCCGCCGGCCGCGTTGGCCGAGTTGATCGCGTTCACCAGCGAGGTCTCGCTGCACAGGACCGGAACCTGGGCGTGTGCCTTGGTCGGAGCCGCGGCCATCGCCACGGTCAGTCCCAGGGTCAGCGCACAGATCCCGAGGAGGGATCGCAACGTGCGGACAGTTCGCATGACGCCCCCAGAAAGAGGTGACGTGAGCTACCGCACCAGTCGGTGCCCGCGACGGGGCACCGAGTGGTGAATGCACTTCCTCAAGCGTGGGAGGGCGCCTGCCGCGGATGCCAGGGCCGCATCGCCGCCTGCACTCTCAATCGGGCGTAAGGGCAGGCAAGTTGCCACTCCCCCGAGAGGAATGGGCAGCCCACCGGTTTGGAATGTGACCAGTTATCCATTGGGGTGAGCACAGCTGCAAGCGCCTTGACGCCCCCTCACTCGAATGGCAGAGCGCGCATCGAAGGCGCCGCAAAACCACCGGCGCTGCCGCGTGGCTCACCCCGGTCCTGACACACCGAGTGCGCACCGGCCGCCGGCTGCCGCCACGTGCGAACGGCACCAACTACCGCTGAATGACCCCTTCTTGATCGGCTGCCCCGATACGGTGTCCGGATGACCGCTACCTGGAACGCCGCCGACCCCGGAGTCCTGGAGCTCCCTTCCGGTCGTCTGATCCGAGGCCGGGGGCTCCGCCGACCGCTGCCGGAGGGTCCGGCGCCGGACTTCGCCGTCTATCTCCTCGGCAAGCAGCCACCCGAGGTCCCCTGGGAATCCCAGTGGCTGCGCTGGCCCGACTTCCGGCTGCCCAGCAGTCACACCGAGGCCCAAGCCGCGCTCCGTGCGGCCTGGGCGCGGGCCGACACCGAACGTGTCGAGGTCGCCTGCGGCGGGGGCCGTGGCCGGACCGGGACGGCGCTGGCCTGTCTCGCTGTGCTGGACGGCGTTCCGGCCGGCGAGGCAGTGGACTTCGTTCGCCGGAACTACGACCCCCGGGCCGTCGAAACCCCCTGGCAGAAGCGTTACGTCCGCCGCTTCGCCGACTGACGGCGCCGGCCCGTCGGCCGCCCCGCCCCACCCGCGTTCAGCGTCCGAGGCGTCCCCGGACCATGCCGACCATCGCGCTGAGCTCCGACACCCGCATCCAGTGCGCGAGGAGCACGAAGACACCGAGCAGGACACCCCCACCGACCAGCAGCGTCACGAGTGAGCCCAGGGCGTCGCTGCCGACGGCCCGGGTGAGCGCGTACGCCACACCACCGCCGGCGAGGGCCGCGGGGAAGGAAGCAGGGCAACGCCGGGCGGCGGGACGCAGCACACGAGAGCCGTCCAGATCGCCGCCCAGCCGCTTGCGCAGTCGGCGCCAGGCGGTGCCGACCCCGACCGCGTAGGCCAGACCGTAGGAGGCGGCCATTCCCGCGACGGCCCAGCGCGCCGGGAGGAGGACGAAGCACGCCCCGGACGCGGCGGCGTTCACCGCGGCGACGACGACGGTGTTGTAGAAGGGGGTCTTGGTGTCCTCGTAGGCGTAGAAGCCACGCAGCACGACGTACTGCACCGAGTAGGGAATGAGCCCCAGGCCGAAGGCCATGAGGTCGTAGCCGATGCCCCGGGCGCCGTCGGCATCGGAGCCGGCGTAGAGCAGCGTGGCCACCGGCATACCCAGCGCCAGGAAGGCGAACGCGCAGGGCACGATGGCGACGGCGGAGGTCCGCAGTCCGTGGGAGATGTCCTCGCGGATCGCGGTCACATTCTCCTCCTGGACCGCGCGGGACATCCGTGGCAGCACCGCGGTCATCACCGACACCGTGATGATGGCCTGCGGCATCTGCCACAGCAGCAGGGCGTAGTTGTAGGCGGTGATCCCGGCGCCGGAGTGCCCGGCCCGTTCGGCGAGTGAGCCGGCCTTGGTGGCGAGTTGTGTGACGACGGTCAGGCCGGCCTGGTTGACGAGTACGAAGAGCAGGGTCCATTTGGCCAGGCCCATGGCCCTGCCCAGTCCGTGCCCGCGGAAGTCGAAGCGCGGGCGGAGTCTGAACCGGGCGTCGCGCAGATACGGCAGCATCGCCAGCGCTTGTACGGCGAGGCCCAGGAGGGTGCCGAGGCCCAGCAGCCGCACCCCTTCGGGGGTGATGGTGGCGGGACTGACGCGGGAGTCGGTGAAGCCGCCGAAGGCCCAGATGAAGCCGCCGAAGGTGGCGATGATCAGGACGTTGTTGAGCACCGGGGTCCACATCATCGCGCCGAAGCGGCCCCGGGCGTTGAGGATCTGGCCGAGCACCACATGTGCGCCCATGAAGAACATGGTGGGCAGGCAGTACCGGGCGAAGGCCACCGTGACCGCCATCCGGCGCGGGTCGGCGGCGATATCCGGCGACATCATGTGCACCAGCAGCGGAGCCGCCAGCACACACAGGACCGTGACACTCCCCAGCACCACCATGACCAGGGTGATCAGACGGTTGGCGTACGCGTCACCGCCGTCGTCGTCCTGCTTCATGGCGCGCACGAGTTGCGGCACGAAGACCGCGTTCAGCGCCCCGCCACCGACCAGGATGTAGATCATCGTGGGCAGGACATTGGCGACCTGGTAAGAGTCGTTGAGGGTGCCGACGCCGATCGCCGCGGCCATGACGAGCGTACGGAGGAAGCCGGTGATGCGGGAGACGAAGGTGCCCGCCGCCATGACGGCGCTGGACTTCAGCAGACCCGAGGCGCCACTCCCCGACCGCTTCGGCTCGGGTATCGGCTCACCGGCCGGGGACGGGACCGGAACCCGCCGCTCACCCGGCGGGTTCGCCACCCCGCCGTCGTACGCCTCGCGAGACGGGTTCGCGTGGTGGTTCCCCAGGCGTGGCCGCAGCGGGACCGTGTCATCCGGCAGGACGTGGCCCCCCTGACCCCGGCCGTCGTTCTCCCGCTCCTGCGCATTCATCTCTGCCCCACCTCGTCCGCCCCCGGCCCGGCACCGGGCCCCGTCGTCACTCAACGGGACACTCTTTCACCCGTCGGCTGACGGTCCGACAGGTGACCTGGTCAAGGCAGCGACAGGGCCTGTCCGACGCTGATCCGCCGGACAGGCCCGGTGTCTTCAAAGACCGCGGGGTGAGCGGTCCCCGGCTTTTGTGGTGCTCAGCCGAGCTGCGCTCCGGTCTTTTCGAGGGCCTCGCGCACGGGCTGGTAGTACGTCACCCCACCCGCGGAGCAGTCGCCCCTGCCGCCCGAGGTCAGACCGAGGGCGGTGTCGCCCTCGAAGAGCGCTCCGCCGCTGTCCCCGGCCTCCGCGCAGAGGGTCGCCTGGATCAGACCGTCGACCGCGCCCTCCTGGTAGTTGGCGGTCACTTCGAGCGCGATGACGTCACCGTCGTGCACATGCGTGGAGCCGCCGCTGCGCCGCACCTTCTGGCCCACGATCGGATCGCCTGCCCGGGTGATGGACTGCATGCTGCCGTTGTAGAGATCCACCTGTCCGGGGTGCACGATGCCGGCGGCGGTGTACTTCACGATCCCGTAGTCGTCACCGGGGAAGGTGCCGGCCTCCGTCACCGCGATCTCCTCGCCGCCCTGTGTCGCGGACCAGCTCCGTACGGCGTTGGTGCAGTGCCCCGCGGTCAGGAAGTACGGCTGTCCGCCCCTGGTGACGTTGAAGCCGAGCGAGCAGCGTGCCCGGGTACCCCAGATGGCGTCACCGCCGGCGATCAGCGGCCGGAGGGTGCCCGTGGACTGTCTGAGGACGATGCGGTCACCGAGCGCGGCGGCGACCCGCTGGAGCTGCGCCAGCTTGGCGCCCCGGACCGTGCGGTCGGCGGTGATGACCACCTTGTTGATCCTGGGGTCCATCCCCCAGGAGGTGCCGGGGATGGTGGCCTGCCTCTTGAGGGTCGCGCGGGCGGCGTCCAGCGAGGCGAGTGAGTGCTTGACGACCCTGGCTTCGGCACCGGCCGCCCGCGCCTTGGCCGCGGCGGCCTCGGTGGTGACATTGACGATGAGTTTGCGGTGCTTGGCGTCGTAGTAGGCACCCGCGCCGTCGGCACCGAGGGTGGAGCTGATGCCCTTGGCGCGCTGTCCGGCGGCGGTGGCCGTCGGCGGATCGGGGGCCTTGGCGGGGGCGGCCTCGGCGGTCTTCAGGGTGAGTGTGGCGGCGGTCAGGGCCACCACCAGAGCGGCACCGGTGAGGACGGTGCGGGGCGTTGGTACGCGGGTGTGCTTCAACTCGGAACCTCTGGTGGCGGTTGGACCGGGCAAGGGGTCGGGCCCGGATGCGGTCGCGTGGTTTCCTTCCCCACCCTTGAGGGGCTGTCGGCACCGTTCCGCGGCCCGAGGGCGTGACATCGCGGCGCGGACGTATCTCTTCCTGGCCCCGCCGCGCCCCACACCCGCCCGGCCACAGGACCGCAGGAATCACCTGTACGGCGGCGGACCGGCGGCTTCACCAAATGCTGGACCGTACGAGTGAAATCGGGTCACCCACCCTATGCACGGGGCGTGCCCCAGTGGGTCAATCGTGCTATCCGCGCGACGGGCCGCCCATTCCTCCGCACGGGGCAAGGACCAGTCCTTCCATCCGATCCCGGGCGACCCACCGGCGCAGCCATACGTCAATGAGTGATGCCACGGGCCCGGGAGTTTCCCCCGCAGGAGGCCCCTCGTGCACCCTCTTTCCGGTCCGTCGTCCGAGTCAACCGGCATGGCGGGAGGTCCCCTTGCCGAGCACGGGGAGGCGACACCGCCGGGTGCGGACGGCGCGTCCGCCGTCCCCAAACGGTTGCCGTCGCTGACCGGTCTGCGCTTTGCCGCCGCGGTCGGGGTGCTCTATACGCACAGCCGGCTGATGATCGATCCACATCTCGCCGAGACCCTCGGGCCCGAAGTGTGGCTGGGCGGAAGCTCGGTATCGCTCTTCTTCATTCTCAGCGGCTATGTGCTGACGCACTCCGCCCGCCCGGACGACACCGCACGCGCCTTCTGGCGGCGGCGGGCCGCCAAAATTTTTCCCAATCACCTGCTCACCTGGTGTGTGGTGGTCACCGCGCTGGCCTGTGCCGGTACGGCGGCCGTCACCACGGGCTCCGGGATAGCGGCCGGTCTGGCCAGCCTCTTCCTGGTGCACACCTGGGTCCCCAGCCATGAATTCGTCTCCGCTGGCAACCCTGTTTCCTGGTCCCTCGCCGCCGAAATGTTCTTCTACTTCCTCTTCCCCGTACTGCTGCCCAGGGTCAAGCGGCTGTCGCCCCGTGGACTGCTGATCGGCGCGGTAACGGCGATCGCGCTCGTGTGGTCGCTGCCGTTGTTCCATGCGCTCGTGGTCAGCCCTGACAGCGCCTCGTTTTCCGAGTACTGGTTTCTGTACATGCTGCCGATCGTCCGGCTGCCCGAGTTCGTGCTCGGGATGATGGCGGCGCGGATCGCCTCATCGGGCCTCCGCATTCCGCGGATCGGTGTGCTGCCGGCCGCACTGGGTGTGATCAGCGCGGTCATCATGAACCCCGCGTTTCTTCCGCAGCGCTTCCTGTACGCGGCCTCGACCGTGGCGCCGCTCGTCATGCTGGTGTACGCGACCGCGGAGCTGGATCTGCGCGACCGGCCCTCGCTGCTGCGCAGCCGGCCCTGTGTGTTCCTCGGTGAGCTCTCCTACGCCATGTATCTCGTGCATTTCCTGGTGTTGGGGCTGCTGTACCTGGGGCTGCGGGACCACGGCTGGAGCAATCTCGGCGTGGTGCTGCTCGGCCTCCCCCTCGTTCTGCTGGCCTCATGGCTGTTGTACGCGGGGGTGGAGCGCCCCTGTGTGCGTCGCTTCTCCACACCACGTGCCCGTGCCCGGCACCGCACCCGTACGGCGGCGGCCTCGTGAGCGCCGGACGGTGCCCCGGCCGGCCGCAGCCGGACGGCCCGGCCCGCCCGTCGCGGTGCGCGCTCGGGGCGACGCACCGGCAGCCGGCCGCCCGTCCCGACCCGCCGCTCCGGCTCGGTCTGCTGGCCATACGGCCGAGGAAATCCAACCTCGCGTACCGCGTTCACCGCCCACACCGACAGCCGCGCCCACGCCACCAGGACTACAGCTGAAAGGGGCTCCCCGTGAGGAACAAGCGAAGCGAGCAGATCGCCGCCCACAGACCCCGCTACCAGGACGAGCTGGCGCACGGGCTGGACCGGTTCTTCGATCCGGAGCGCGCCACCTGCCCCTGGTGCACCTCTGCCCGCCTGCGCCGCCGTCTGTGCACCACCAACCATCCCCAGCGCAAGCCGGGGCACTTCGTACTCGACCAGTGCCGCAATTGCGGGCACGTATTCCAGAACCCCCGGCTCAGCGCGGACGGGCTGGATTTCTACTACCGCGACTGTTACGACGGCCTGGGCGAGACAACGATGGCGCGGATGGCCGCCTCGCCCCTCGCGGTCAGGCTCTACCGGGCCCGCGCGCGGGCGATGCTCCCGTTCAGCCGCCCCGCACGCTGGCTGGACGTGGGTACCGGCCACGGCCACTTCTGCGCCGAGGCCCGGAGAATCCACCCGCGTACCGAATTCCACGGGCTCGACTGGGGCGAAGGCGTCGAGATCGGCGTACGCAACGGCCGGATCACTCGTGCCTACCGGGGCTCCTTCGCCGGTCTGGCGGGTCAACTCAGCGCCCAGTACGACGTGGTGAGCATGTACCACTACCTGGAACACACTCTGGCGCCACGGCAGGAGCTGGCCGCCGCGCATACGGCGCTCCGGCGCGGCGGGCATCTCCTGATCGAGGTACCCGACCCCCAGTCCACCGCCGCCCGGTTACTCGGCCGCTGGTGGGGCCCCTGGCTGCAGCCACAGCATCTGCACCTCATCCCGCTGGACAACCTGTGCGGCGCACTGACCGAACAGGGCTTCACCGTGGTGGCCACCAACCGGCGGGAGCCGCACATCCCGACCGATCTCACGTCTGCGGCCGTGAACGTGCTCAACTGGGTGCTGCCGGGCGAAGATCTGCCGTGGCTGCCCAGGAAACCGGGCCCGGTCAGCCGCTGGGTCCGCAGGCTGGCCCTGCTGGCCGTCGCGCCGGCCCTACTCGTCCTCTTCGGAATCGACATCCTGCTCGCGCCGCTCACCCGGCGCACCCGTCTCTCCAACGCCTACCGGGTGATCGCCCGCCGGGACTGACCGCGGGCGCCCTGCACAACCGTGCAGGAAGACAAGCGTTTTCGGCTCCACGGGGCTGCGGCGGATAGCCCACCCGAGTGAAGCAGTACGTGGTCGGAATCGCCGGAACTCAGGGAACGGAACACTGCCGACTATGCACATCCTCATCGCTACCGCGGGGTCGCACGGCGACGTGGCTCCCTACACCGGCCTCGGTGCCCGGCTGCGGCAAGCCGGGCACCGGGTGGTGATGGCCACCCATGCGCGCTCGGCCGAGGCGGTCCGCCGCTGCGGCCTCGGTTTCCGCCCGCTTCCACTCGACCGGTACGCCACCGCCGGAGCGGATTCCCGGGAGGGAACCGGGCCGGGTAAGGGCGGGTCGGGAGCCGGCCTTTCCAAGGTCGAACAGATAAAGCTGGCCCGGGAATTGGCGCCGGAGATGGCCGACGCGGTGACGGATGCCTGTGCGGCCGGAGCCGAAGTCGTGCTGCTGTCCAGCGGTTTGGCGCCCTTGGGGCTCGTGGCGGCGGAGGGTCTGGGGCTGCCCAGCCTCGGTGTCTTTTTGCAACCCCTCGCACCCACCCGGGAGTTCCCGCCGGTCATCTTCGACATGCCGTCGATGGGGCCGTTCGCCAACCGGGCCGCGGCACGGTGCGCCGAGTCCCTGCTGACCCGGGCCTTCGCCCCTGGCGTGCGCCATCTGGAGCGCCGGCTGGGCGTGCCGCCGGCCGCCCTGGAACGGCGTCGGGCCACCTGGCCCGTCCAGCACGGCTTCAGCCCCGTGGTGGTTCCCCGGCCTGCCGACTGGCGGCGGGGGATGGAGGTGGCGGGCTACTGGTGGCCGTCGGAGAGCCCCGATTGGACGCCGGAGCCCCGGCTCGCGGACTTCCTGTCCGCCGGCCCGCCACCGGTGTTCGTGGGCTTCGGCAGTATGCAGCCCAGCGATCCGGAGCGACTGGGGCGGCTGGTGGCCCGGGCCCTGAAGCTCGCCGGGGTACGCGGTGTGGTGCAGGCGAGCTGGGCCGGCTTGGCGGTGGACGGGGACGATGTGCTGACCGTGGGCGAGGTGCCGCACTCCTGGTTGTTCCCGCGGATGGCGGCCGTCGTCCATCACGCGGGGGCCGGCACCACGGCGGCCGGTCTGCGCGCGGGGGTACCGGCGGTCCCGGTGCCGATGATGCTGGACCAGCCGTTCTGGGCGTCGCGTCTCACGGCGCTGAGGGTCAGCCCGGGGAAGGTGCCGTTCCGGCGACTGTCCACGGAAAACCTGGCGGAGGCGCTGCGGAAGGCCGTGCACGACCCCCGGTACCGTCATCGCGCCCGGCAGGTCTCGGCGTTGATCGGCGCGGAGGACGGGGCCGGCCGGGTCCTGACGGCCGTGGAGCAGCTGGCGGGGCGGTGACGGGGCGGCCGGGGCGCCGTGGCCTAGGGGGTGTCCGCAAAGTCCCGTCGTCCGCCCGGAGGGCGGGGCTCGCGGCGTCTGGTGCGTGCGCTCGCAAGGCGGAGGGTCGTCCTCGTAGTGGGTCTACGTGGACGATCCCGACAACACAGCATGGGGGTCCCCCCGCGCCGTTCAGGCGTGGGGGAGTGCGTGCCAGGCGTCGCGAGCCAGGCGGGACTTTGCGGACACCCCCTAGCTTGATCTTTAACCTGTGCGGCGGGGCCGTGAGGTGGTTGTCTTCTTCGTTTGCCGTTTCGCTGGCTGCGTTTTGCGTGGTGTGTGGACGTCGTGGCGTGGGGTGGGCCGGGTGTTCTTTCGGCCTGGTGGTCGTCCGGGGCCAGGGCGTGAGGGTTTCGGTGCTCTGGCCGGGCAGGCGGCCTTCGGGCGGATGTGCCGGAAGTCGCGGCGGACACGGGCTGGGGTGAGTCGGTCCGGGGAGCTTGGTTTTTCCCAGGGGTGACGCAGGTCGGCAGCCAGGGTGCGGGCGAGACGGAGTTGGGTGTAGGCGGCGAGGATCAGCCAGGTCCAGCGGTCCGCCGCCTCGGGGGTGCGGATCTTAGGACAGGTCCAGCCGAGGGTCTGCTTGAACAGGCGGAAGGTGTGCTCGATATCGAAACGTCGCAGGTATGCCTGCCAGAGGCGGTCGGTGTCGGCGGCGTGGGCATCGGTGCCTGACCACCACAGCCAGACCGGCTTCGGGGTTGCTCCGCTGGGCAGGTGGCCGATGTCCAGACGGATCACCGTCCCTTCCACGACAGGGAGGGTGCCGTCGGCTGCGGCCCAGGAGGACCGGTGGGTCAGCTTGGGATGGAGCCGGTCCCAGGAGCGGGCGGTGGCGGTGCCGTAGAGGCGCGTGTCGGTGACGGTTTCGGTGTCCGGGGTGCCCCAGGTGTCGGGTTGCCCGAAGACGAACTCGACTCCGTGCCGGGGTGGGCGGCCCAGGGTGTGCGGCAGCCGGGCCGGGACAGCCCTGCGCAGGACCCGGTCCGAGCGCATTCGGGCTAGCACTTGGACCGGCAGGTCCTTGAGCAGGAACGCAAGGCGGGGTGCGTCGTATCCGGCGTCCGCGATGATGAGGACGTGCGGGTCGCCCGTTCGCCATTGTCCCGCCGTGATCAATCGCTCCAGCAGCTCGCGCAGCTGCCGGGCGGTCACGGTTGCGGTGTCGTCCCCGGGGGCCAGGCGCAGTGCGTCCAATGGTGCCGTCCACGAGCTGCGGCCTGGCTCAAGGGCGCAGACGATCGAGTACGGCCAGCCGGGAACAGGGATGTGCTGGTCCTTGCCCCGGCCGTAGGTGTGACACAAGATCCGCTGTGGTGAGGTGTGGGCGTCGGGCCGCAGCCAGCAGGTGACGTCGACGGCCAGGACCAGCTGGCCGTCGGCAGCCCGGGGCAGTGGCGCTTCGGCCAGTACCCGCCGCAGCCGGACCGCATCCACCCGGCCGTGGGCCACAGCGGCGTAGAGCCCGCCATGTCCGCGGCGGTGTTCGCCCACCAGCGACAGCTCGGCCAGCGACCTCACCGGTCCGTCACCGCACAGAACAGCATCAGCCAGCTCGAACAAAGCATCCGAACGAGCCGTGAGACAGGAATAGAACTCGCCCCGGAAGCATGACAGTTCCGCCAACGGATCTCGCCGGGCATCGCGATGCAGCAGACTCATCCTCACGGCCTTCGTACTGGGCGTGTGTGTTCCTTGGTCGGAGCACATGTTCAGACGAAGGCCGCTTCCGTGTACGGCGGTTACCGAACCGAGTGATCAAGTTCGACGCACCATTCGACGCCGGACGTTAAAGATCAAGCTAGGTCTTGAGGAGGGGCGGAGCGGCCGCCCGATGGGACGCCGGGCCGGTCGGCCGGGGCGGACGGCAAGGAGCCCGCCGTCCCGCTGCATCGCCAACCGGACCGGGATTCCCCTCAGTTGATGTCGTCCATAAAGGTCAACATACGGATGTTGACCTGGTCCGCGTGGTCGATCTGCGGCCCGTGACCGGTGTCGGCGATGATCTCGACGCGGGCGCCGGGCACCAGACGCGGGACGCGTTCCCGCTGCCGTTCCGGGTGCACCATCAGGCTGCGCTTCCCCAGCAGCACGTACAACGGGGTGCGGATACTTCGCAGTTCGGCCTCGGTGAGCGGGAGCGGAGCCGGGCGGCGGATGCGGTAGGCGCGGACGCCCAGCCGCACCATGGTCCGCAGTTCCGGCACCACCAAGACCGGCTGTTCGAGCCAGGCGGCGAGGCGCGGACGCATCGCCTTCGGCGCGAAGGTGGCCAGCAGGCTGAGGAAGACCCAGCTGAAGAACCGGACCCCCACCTTCTCCAGGCCGCCCGGGTCCAGCAGGGTGACGGAGGCCAGCCGGCCGGGCCGGTGCAGCGCCTGGTTCAGTGCGAGCCATCCGCCGTAGGAGGACCCGACGAGGTGGACTTGGTCGAGCCCGAGGCCGTCGAGCGTCTCGTCCAGCCACTGAGCGGCACGTTCGGGCTGATGGATGGGCGCGCGCTGCACGCTGCGGCCCGGATCGCCGACGGTGTCCACCGCGTAGACCGGGCGCTCTGCGCTCAGCGCGGCGACGTTCGGATACCACATCGACGAGTTGCCCCCGGCACCGTGCACCAGCACCACGGGGGTCCGGCCGGCGGCACCGGGGTCGGCCGGCCCGAACCGGTAGACATGTGTGCTCCCGAAACGGGTCGCTACCGTCAACTCCCCCTGCGGGGCCGGTCCCAGCGCATAGACCGCGTCGCATGCGGCGAAGTACCGGTCCCGCAGCGCCTCGTTCGCATAGCGGCCGACCGCGGGATCACGGTCGCGCGTCTTGGTTTCAGGCATGGCAGGCCCCCTCCGGACATCAGGTTTAGTGGTACCACCGTATCACCAAGCTGATACAGCGGTACCATGAAACGGTCTCACCGGCCGGACGGAACGAACTGAGCGGAGGGCGGCGGCTGATGCCGAAGCGGGTGGACCACGAGGAGCGGCGCGCGCAGATCGCCGAGGCGCTGGTACGGGTGGCCGGGCGGCGCGGACTGCACGCCACCGGGATGCGCGAGGTGGCCGCCGAGGCGGGGGTGTCCCTGCGGCTGGTGCAGTACTACTTCGAGACCAAGGAAAAGCTGCTGCTCCATGGCCTCCAGTGGCTGACCACCCGACTCAGCAGTCGCATCGCCGACCGGGTCCGGGCCGCCGGGGACGCGCCGGGGCCGCGCGCGGTGATCGAGGCCGTCCTCCTCGAAGCGCTGCCCACGGACGAGGAGAGCCGGACCTTCCACCTCGTCCACACCGCCTACGCCGTCCTGGCGGTGACGGACGAGGCACTGGCCGCGCAGCCGTTCATCGACGCCCCCAACGCCGCCGAGGACGCACTGGGCGACCAGCTGGAACGGGCACGCGAGGCCGGTCTCACCCCACCCGGCCTGGAGGTACGCACCGAGGCCATCAGCCTGCTCGCCCTGTCGGCCGGCCTCGGCACCAGCGTCCTGGTCGGCCAGCGCACCCCGGAGGCCGCCACGGTGATCCTCCGCCACCACCTGGACCGGCTCTTCCCGAACGGGAGCTGAACCCACGGCACGCCGCGCCCCGCCCCGCCTTGCCGTCGCCGGATGCGCCACGGCCACGGCGGCCCCCGGCGGGACGTCGTACGCTGCGCCGGACCGGCTCCCCCGAGGAAGGACCCTGTATGACCGAGGCGTTGACCGCACAACTCATCTCCGCCATCTACGAGGACCAGGCGGGCACCGTGGCGGCGCTCCTGCGGCAGGGTGCCTCCCCGTCCGCGCCGGCCACCGACGGGGAGACGCCGTTGTACCTGGCTGCCGTCTCGGGGCAGGCGGAAATGGTGCGACTGCTGCTCGAAGCCGGAGCCACCCCCGATACGGAGAGCAGGGGAGAGCCGGGAAGCGAGGGGCTGCCGCTGTGTGCGGCGGCCTGCTGGGGCCACGAGGAGGTGGTGGGCGCACTGCTCGCCCACGGCGCCGATCCCAACCTCAGGGAGGATGACGGCACTTCCTACACCCCCTTGATGTGGGCGGCCACCAATGGCCACCACCGGACCGCTCAGCTCCTGCTGGAAGGCCAGGCGGATCCGGACGCGAGCCACGGCGACCGGACCCCGTTGATGCTGGCGGCCGAGCGGGGATCGATCGCGGTCGTACGGGCCCTGTTGCGCCATGGCGCCAGCCCGCAACTCACCGACGCCCAGGGCCGAACGGCGTGGCACATGGCCCATGAGCAAAGCGGCAAGGACACCGAGAGCGAGCTGCGCCGGAAAGCGGGCGCGTCCCCGGACAGCCGCTGCGAGGTCCGCCGCAGCCCCCGCCCCGAGGGCACCGAATTGGTCGAACTCATCGTCCGCGCACCGGACGGAACGCACGCCGCCGAGTACCACCGGGAGACGGGGCACGCCGCCATCGTGACGCTGCTGGAGGAGAACGCGACGGAGTGAGGCGAGCCGGCCCGGGGGCGCACAAAATTCCCGCCACGCCCCGGTCGATGTTTTCGAGATCGGCCACCATCCTGCGATTTCCCGCCCATCGACCACATTCATAGGATTTCTGCTTTTCTCCGGCTTCTGTCTGCATTGTGCAAAACCATGGGCGTTGGCGGGATGGAGTGAGCGCCACAGGTGCATGGTCATTCCTGCCCGGCCAACGGCGGGGCGGTCACCATCACGGCAATGCAGAAAGGCATGATCCGCAATGATTGACGGGTTCAAGCGCGCCCTCGCTCTCGGCGCCGCCACCGTGGCCCTCGCCGGAGGCGCGGCCTTCTCCTCGGTGGGGGCCGCCTCGGCCACGCCGTCGCACCACGGCGACCACTACGCCACGAAGCATGTCGACCGGGGCCGGTGTCATGTGATTCGCGGACACTGGGTCCGGGTCTGGCACCCGGCCTGGCGCGACCGGCACGGCCACCGCCACCCGGGCCACTGGACGCGGACGTGGCACCGCGGCCACCTGGTGTGTCACAGACACTGATCGCGGCGCCCCCAGCAGTTCCCGGGCCCCCGAGCCGATCACCGGCTCGGGGGCCCTCTGCCATGACGCGGGAACCTCGTCCCGGCGTTCAGCGCACGCCGTGCGGCCGGAACTGGATGCTGATCCGCGGCCCGGCCCCTCGGGCGGTCTTGGGGATCGCATGCTCCCAGGTCC
Organism: Streptomyces sp. NPDC029466; assembly: GCF_055574515.1. Lineage (NCBI taxonomy): Bacteria > Bacillati > Actinomycetota > Actinomycetes > Kitasatosporales > Streptomycetaceae > Streptomyces > Streptomyces sp. NPDC029466. Next base: position 80,495 of record NZ_JBVHZH010000022.1, on the reverse strand, counting down.
GCTGGCAGGAGCCGCCCATCACGAGCAGATCGCCATGCCCGAGCGGGTGCCGTATCGAGCCGCCGCCGCGCCGCGGTCGCAGCAGCAGATCGCGCGGCGCGCCTACGGACAGGATCGCGACCATCGTGTCCTCCTGTCTGCCGCGGCCGATCCGGTCGCCGTGCCAGGCCACGCTGTCGTGGCCGTCCCGGTAATAGCAGAGGCCGGCCGTGGTGAACGGTTCGCCGAGCTCGGCGGCGTAGTGGACGGAGAGGGTTTCCCTCGCCTCATCCAGGACGGGGTGCGGCAGGGCATCCTCGGCCTGGTAGAAGGCAAGCAGTCGCGGTACGTCCACCACCTGCTCATACATTCGCCGGCGCTCGGCCTGCCAGGGAACCTCCGCGGCGAGCTGCTCGAACAGGGCGTCGGCGCCGCTCAGCCAACCGGGCAGCAGGTCGATCCAGGCACCGTCGCCGAGCTCGGACCGATGTATCCCGCGCAGCGGACCGAGCCGGACCTCGTCGGTCTGATCGAAGAGCGAGCCCTGAAGATGCCTGGCCATGCCGTCAGGGTACGCCCTTAATCGAATGCGTGTTCTGGTGAGGCGGGGCGAGCGGGAACAGGGGGCTGGGGCTCACGGGATCCGGAGCAGCGCGGGGCCGAGGTCCGGTACCTCCCGCCCGGGGTCGGCGGCCGAGGTTCCGCCTCTCGCTCCTCCGTACGAGGGAAACGGCGTCCGCGAAACGTTTTCCCTCACACTTTCGTGCGTCCTGATTCTTCTCCGGGTGAGAGGATGCGTCGCCGAAGGGCTGGGCCGGTGCCACGGGTATGCCCTCCCCGGCACCACGTCACCCCGTGGAATTCCCTACGGCGCGGGCTCCGGCATGAGCGCCGCAACACCTGACGCAGCCGTGGGAACCCAGGGAAGGGAACCTGCCCCATGACATCTCCCACTCAATGGACCCGATTAACTCCCCGTTTCGGCAAACAACTTGACGCCCCCATACGGCAGTCCGCGTCATCGAATCGCAGCCGGTCACGTGCGACCAGGCTGCTGGCCCTGGCTGCGGGGTGCGCCGTCTTCACCTGGCCTCTGGTGCCCGCCGCCTCCCCGGCCGCGGGGACACAGCGCGCCGCCGCCGGCACAGCGGCGGCACTTCCATGGACCACCTACGCGGTCTCCCTCGGGGACAGTTTCATCTCCGGCGAGGGAGGCCGCTGGCAGGGCAACATCTCCCTGCGCGAGGACGAGACCACGGATATGTACGGCACCGACCGCGCGGCCCTTGGCTGCCACCACGACGGGACGAGGTGCACCAAGAACGACCCCGCGAAGGTCTATGTGGAGTCCTACCGCAATCCCGTCACCGGAAAGTTCAACGGGTGCCACCGCTCCGACGCGTCGGAAATCGAATCCGCGAGGTTTTGGCATACCAAGAACTTCGCCTGCTCGGGCGCCACGACCGAGAATGTCCGCCTGGACGGCACCGACTTCAAAGGGGAGGACCCACAGCTCAATCAGCTCAGAGAATTCCTCAACGACCACAAGGTGAAGCTCGTCCAGCTCTCGATCGGCGGGAACGACCTGCAGTTCTCCAAAATCATCAGGGACTGCGCGGCGAACTTCATGGCACCCAGGGTCACCAAGCCCTGCCAGACCACCTGGAACCGGAAGCTCCCCGGCCTGCTCGACGGCCTCGGGGAGCGGGTGGACCGGGTCATCGAAGACATTCAGAAGGTCCTGCGCAGCCGTCACCAGAGCGGCGCCCAGATCGCCGTGCAGACCTACCCCTCCCCGATCCCGCCGGGCAACGGCTACCGCTATCCGGAAACGTACCGGGACAGGTATCTCACCGGCGGCTGCCCCTTCTACAACGCGGATTCCGCCTGGGCGCGCGATGCGCTTGTCGACCCTCTCGCGGACCGGCTGAAGAGCGTCGCGGCAACCCGGGAGGTGCATTTCCTGGACCTGCGTGAGACGTTCGCGCACCGCGAAGTCTGTGCCCAGGGCCCCCGTCAGGCGCATCAGGGCGAAAGCCTGCACCACCCCCTTCCCGCGGAAGAGGCGGAATGGGTGCGTTTCCTGGGAACCGGCCTCTATTACTCCCAGGGGCAGACGGAAGAGGCATTCCACCCCAACTACTACGGACAACGCGCGCTCGGCAACTGCCTCGAACGGTTCCACAAGAAGGTGGCGGACAGCGACCGGCCCCAGGAATGGGCCTGCGAGAACACCCCCGGAAAGGACTTCACACATATGCGGCTGGAGGCCGTACCCGGCCCGAGGTCACCGGCCAACAGGCCTCCTGACACAGCACTCTCCCCGGTGTCATCGGGGACGGCCGACAACGGAAGGACCGGAGAGAACCATGACTGACAGCCCGGCACTCAACAAGGACCACTTGATGGCGCTGACCATCTACAACCAGCTCTTCGCCGCACTGACCGGCACCTCGCCGGGGGCCGGCGGCTCCCGTCTGCAACCGGCGTTCCAGGCCGACCAGACGTATCTGACGCTCGAACCGGCCGGACGGTTCGTCGACCCGAAGGACTACGCGCGGCCCTGGACGCCGGGCAATATGAAGGGCAGTACCAGCGCTGCGGTCAATCTGGCCCGACTCGCCAACGAGATCCACCTGACGAACCCGGTCACCACCCGGTCGACGGACAAGGTGTCGGACGTGTACGGCACCATCCTGCGCGCCAACGTCAATGAACCCGAACCTTCCCAAGAGATCAAGGAAAAGCACGAGGCGGCGTTCAGGGTTCTCTACCGGACGGTCAAGGTCACGGATGAGGACACCGGCGAGGTCACCGAAAAGACCGTCCCCTCCGTCGCGTACCGCGAGTACCGGAAGCTCGAACAGGCCTACCAGGCAGCCCTCTCCGCCTATCAGGGGGCCTATTTGGAGGCCCAAAAGACGCCGGAGGGCGCGGAGACCTGGCCGCTGATCGCCCCCACCCAGCGGATGCCCGTCACCGCGGCCTGGGACGACTGGCGCGGGGCGGACGCCAACACCATCGAGAGCGCCCTCGCGGTCGTCAACACCACCGAGAACAAAGCGGTGGCCATCGCCTTCAACCAGGCCAACGAACTGTTCTCGTCGTATGCGACCAGCCTCCAGGGGCCCTCGTCCGCGGTGACCTACCGCAGCACCGTCATCCCCAGCGGCTGGGTGTCGGCGGAGGAGGCGGAGGACTGGCCGACCGTGACCATCTCCGCCGGCACGACGGTGGAGAACGACAGCAAGGAAGCATACGACTACGCGGTCAACGGCAATTACGGCCTCGGCTTCTGGGGCTTCAATGTCGGCGGCAGCGGCGAAGGGAGGGAAGAGCGGGAGCGGTCCGACGAGGCGACGAGGGATCTGGAGGTCTCCTTCAAATACTGCCTCTGCACCATTTCGCGCCCCTGGCTCGACGGCACGCTCTTCCGGGCCCCGTACTGGAGCGTCTCGGGCTGGCCGCGCCACCAGGTATCCGACGGGACCCGCGCCCAGGAGGGCACCTCGCTCCCCATGCTGCCCACGGCCTTTCTGTGCGTACGGGACGTGAAAATCACGGCGAAGTGGGGCCGTAAGGACATCGAGAACGCCCAACGGGCCAGCAAATCCAGCGCGGACGTCGGATGGGGACCGTTCAAGATGGGCGGCTTCCACTCCAGCGACAGCGCCAGGAGCCACCACCTGCGCGCACAGTGGGACGGCCGGACGCTGACCCAGCCCGGCCTCCAGATCATCGGCTGGGTGCACACCATCGTTCCTGCCTGCCCGCCCGAACAAGGCTGACCCGGACGGTGCGTGCCCACCCGGCTGCGGACGGGCACGCACCGCGCCACCGTGGTGGCCGGTCCGGCGCCGCGCGACCCCGGCGTCGTCGCGGGCCGCCCCTCCCACCACTTGAGACGGGTGCCCTCACCACCCGACCGGCACCTAACATGTTGATCATGACCGATTCGTCCGCACCCCGCATAGAGATCAACGGCCGTGGCACCGAGGCCGATCCGTTGCTGTTCGAGATGCTGAGCGGCCAGGGACATTTCACGGCCATGCAGGTCAGGGGAGGCCGGGTCCGCGGGCTGGATCTCCATCTGCGGCGGCTGGACGAGGCCACCCGTGAGCTCTTCGGTGTGGAGCTGGACGGCGAGCTGGTCCGTGGCAGGATCCGTCACGCGCTGCCTGAACGGAGCCAGGACGCTGCGGTCCGGGTCTACGTCTACCACCCCGAGCCCGGCGACGGGCCCGTCACGGTCGTGACCGTCCGTCCCCCGGTGCCCGAGCCCGAGGCCGAGGCAGCGAAGCGGCTGCGCAGTGTGGCGTACCAGCGGCCCGCGGCCCATCTCAAGCATCTCGGCGGCTTCGGGCAGCGGTACCACCTGGACCGGGTGCGGCAGGAGGGGTACGACGAGGCGCTTCTGGCGGCGCCGGACGGTGCGGTGGCCGAGGGCGCGACCACCAACATCGGCTTCGTCGAGGGCGCGACGGTCGTCTGGCCCGACGCGCCTGCCCTCCAGGGCACCACCATGCTGGTGCTCCGACGGGAACTGGACCGGGCCGGGATTTCCTGGACACAACGGCCGGTCCACACCGACGACCTGGCCTCCTTCGACGGGGCGTTCATCTCCAACTCCCAAGGAGTGGCCGCCGTCTCGGCGATCGACGACACCCGCTATCCGGCGGATACGGAGCTGGTGCGTACGGTGCGGAGCCTGTACGGAGCCGCCGCCTGGGACGAGATCTGATCACCGCCACCGAGGCGCCTGCTGCCCTCCTGCTCGCCGTGTGCGCTCCGGCGCATACCGTCCGCAAGCGAGGGTGAGCTTCGGCCGGACGACCCTTGCCCGCGTGGGGCGCCAGGAGCAGGCTGAACGTATGGGCAACGGAGAGGGCCCCACCCTCATCACCTCCGTCCAGCGAGCCTTCCGGCTGATGGAAGCGGTCGGCGCGCACGAAGGTGGTGCGCCGGCGAAGCAGCTGGCTCGGGAGACGGGGCTGCCCCTGGCCACCACGTACCACCTGCTGCGCACGCTGGCGCACGACGGATACATCCGGAAGCTGGACGACGGCGGTTTCGTCCTGGGCGAGAAGCTGACCACGCTGCATGCCGGCGGACGGGGCCAGGCGCTGCTGAGCCGGGTGCGCCCGGCGCTCGCGGCGCTGCGCGACGAACTCTCGGCCGCCGCCTACCTGACCTTCTACGAGGACGGCGAGATCCGGGTCGCCGAGATCGTCGACGGCCCACGAGCGCCGAGGGTGGACCTCTGGGTGGGCTTCGAGGACGCCGGGCACGCCACGGCGCTGGGCAAATGCGTACTGCGCGAGCTGGACGACGAGACCCGCGACGACTATCTCGCACGGCATCCCCTTGTGGATCTCACCCCGCGCACCATCACCGGCCGCGCCGAACTCCTCCGACGGCTCGGCACGACACCCCTGACACCGGCGGTGACGGACATGGAGGAGTACGCCCTCGGGACGTTCTGTGTCGCGGTACCGGTGTACAGCGGTGACACGCTCGGCTCCCTCGGCGTCTCCCTCCGGGCGGACCGGATCGCCCGCATCGACGAGATCCGGGACCGGCTGCTTCCGACCGCGGACCGCGTGACCAGGGGACTGTCGCTCACTATCTGAAATTCCGGTCCTTGCGGCCGCCACTCTGCACCCGTTTCCTAGATGAAACGGACATTTAGGCACGTAAGTGTCATGAGCAGGGAAGCGAGCCCCGGACGAGGATGCGCCCACCCCGAACCCACCACCACGACCACCGGCCACAGTGGCAGCTTGCGCATCCGTTGTCCGCTCTGCGGATGGCTGCCCGGCGCGCCGTCCGGCCGCGGGGCGAGGCGCCGTCCCGCGGCGCGGGCGTCCGCCGGCACTTCGCCTCCGTAGTACCGGTTCTGATCATCGCGGCCGTCACGCTCCTCGCCCTGACGGGCGGTACCGGGATGAGCTGGCTGCCGCTGCTCGCCGTCGGCCCCGCGCTGGCCGCCGCGACCAGCGGGCGGTGGGGAGTGCTCCGGATCGGGGCGCTGGCCGTGGCACTGGGCGCGGCCGTCGGAATCCATGCCGGGACGCCGGATCGTGAGCTGGCGATCGTGCTGTCCGCCCTGTCCGCCGTGACCCTGGCCAGCAGTCTGGCCGCGACCCTGCGCAGGCGTCGGGAACAGGTACTGGCCGCGGTCCGCTCGGTCGCCGAGGCCGCGCAGCACGCCTTCCTCAAGCCGGTCCCCGCGACCGTGGGGCCGTTCCAGGCGGCGGTCCGGTACAGCGCCGCCGCGGCCGAGGCGCGGATCGGCGGGGACCTGTACGCACTGGTACCCACCCCGTACGGCATCCGGCTCATCGTCGGCGACGTCCGCGGCAAGGGACTGCCGGCGGTCGGCGTCGCCGCTCTGGTCCTGGGCGTCTTCCGGGAAGCGGCCTACGACGAACCGGATCTGCTCGACGTCGTGCACCGCATCGAACGGAGCCTGGCGCGCAACCTCGGACCGGACGACTTCGTCACCGCGGTGATCGCCGGCTACCCCGACGCCGACCGGATGGAGCTGGTCAACTGCGGGCATGCCGCTCCGCTGCTGGTCCAGGACTCGGGCGTGCTGCCCGTGGAGCCCGCCCGGCCGACCCCGCCGCTCGGCCTGCGGGCCCTGGCCGACGAGTCCCCGGCCCTCCAGGAAGTAGCGCTGGCCGACGGAAACCAGCTGCTCTTCTACACCGACGGCGTGACCGAGGCCCGCGACCACGAGCGGGAGTTCTACCCGCTCGTGGAGCGGCTGGCGGTGCATCTCTCCGAGGAGCCGTCCCGCACGCTCGCCGCGCTCCATGAAGATCTGCTCACACATGTGGGCGGAGAGCTCCATGACGACGCCGCGATGCTGCTGCTCCGGAAGCCGGTCGTCGCCCCGGTGGTATCGAGTGCCGTCGATGGGCCGGTCGAACGGTGCCCTTCGCGGCCGGTGCCCGCCGAATAGGAAGCGGGGGTGGGAGCGGACCCTGGGCCTCGTTTCTCGTGATCGGTGCCCGGTCGGACGGCGGTGGCGTGGGCGGGGGACGCCGGGGGGGTGCCGGGGCCACGGTAGCCCCGTCGCCCCCGGTCACCCCGGCGCCCGGTCGCCCCGGTCAGCAGGAAGGGGAAAGGTGAGCTGAGTACAGTCTTTGATGTCGATCATGTCGAACGTCCCGACCGGCGGGCGGCACCGTAGTGGAGGGCACCTCAGATGTCGAAACCACCGCTTCCCGATGCGGCAGTCACCATGTTGGGGAAGGCGAACCCCGCGGTCATCACGACGCTGCGGGCGGACGGGCAGCCGGTCTCCACGGCCACCTGGTATCTCTGGGACCACGGCCGGGTGCTGGTCAACATGGATGAAGGCCGCAAACGGCTGGCACACCTCCGCAACGATCCGCGGGTCACGCTCACCGTGCTGGACGAGGGCAACTGGTACACGCACCTCAGCCTCATCGGCCGCGTCGCCGACATCCGGGCGGACGACGCACTCACCGATATCGACCGACTGGCACAGCAGTACCTCGGCAAGCCGTACCCGCAGCGGGACCGCCGTCGGGTCAGCGCCTGGATCGAGATCGACCGCTGGCACGGCTGGGGCAGCTTGAAGGACAGCAGCCAGGCCGGCTGATCACGAGCGGGCCCGGCGCGGTGGGGGTTGGACCCGCGCCCGGTCGGCACCTGCCCTGGCCGCCGGGGGACTCCCTGGTCACGCCTCTGAGCCGGCGTCACGGCCGGCGCTTCAGCCCTCGGCGAGCAATGCCTCGCGCAGGGTGGTGCAGGCGCGGGTCAGCAGGCGCGAGACATGCATCTGCGAGAGGCCGAGCTCCTCGCCGATCTCGGCCTGTGTCATCTCCGCCCCGAAGCGCAGCTGGAGAAGGGTGCGGTCGCGGTCGTCGAGCTTGGCCAGGTGTGGCTTGAGGGCCTGGATGTCTTCGGCGAGGCCGAGGGCAGGGTCCTCGGCACCGATGAGGTCGGCGACGAAACCGGTCTGCTGCTTGCCGCCACCGCCGGCCTGGATCGGCCGGTCGATGGAGTCGCTGTCGTAGCCGTTGCAGGCCACCAGGCCCTCCGCCACCTCACTCTCGGGCAGGTCGAGGTGGTCGGCGAGCTCCGCGACGGACGGCTCGTGACTGCCCTCCCCCTCCAGCTGCTCCCGTGCGCGGGCGAGGTCGATCCGGAGCTCCTGGAGGCGCCGCGGCACCCGCACCGACCAGGTGGTGTCGCGGAAGAAGCGCTTGATCTCGCCCTGGATGTAGGGGACGGCCAGCGTGGTGAACTCCACGTCACGGGAGGGGTCGTAGCGGTCGATCGCCTTGATCAGACCAATCGTCCCGACCTGAAGGACGTCCTCCATGGACTCCCTGCGGCTGGAGAACCGGCGGGCGACATAGCGCACCAGGGAGAGGTTCATCTCGATGAGGGTGTTCCGCACGTACTGGTACTCGGGCGTGCCCTCCTCCACCGACTCCAGCCGCGCGAGGAAGAGCTTGGACAACTCCCGTGCGTCGGCCGGGGCGACGCGCTGCGGCGCCTCGATGTGCGGCAGCACCGTCAGAGCCGGAACGGCACACACCTTCGACGTGGTCTCCGGCTCCATTCCGGCCGCCGTGGTGCTGTTGGTCCTCATGCTCTGGCTCCCGCCTTGTTGCTGAGCCCCCGTCGCACGCTCCCCTACCCGACGCTGACACATGCATGTCCACTCTTTCCGGTGCGTTGCCCCGGGGCGAGCGGTGGCGACCGGAGTTTTCGGTGAGTGCGGGCGGCGGGCGGCGTTCCCTCGGCGGGAGTCCTCGACGGGCAATCAACTGCGCGCGGGGTACCTGACGTTGGAGATTTCCGGGGCCAGCCCCTCCGCCGGCTGACATCTGCGGACGCACTCGCCCCTCCGGCAGCGCCGCTCGCCGCGACGGAGAGCTCGCCAAATTTCTTGTTGCTTCTGCGGCGGCGCCGTGGCAGCATTCTTAATGCAACTGAAGTAGCAGTAGCGACGCTCCGGTCGGCCTGCTCCGACGCTGCCGCTCCCGCACGTACGCCCGCTCCCCCACTCCCGACCACGGCCCCGCACGCCCCACCCCGCACCCCGCACCCCGTCGAAAGGACCAGCCCCACCGATGACCCGACGCACCGCCTCGTTCCAGCAGATCCCCGTCTCCGACGCGGACGCGGGCCCGTATGCCCTCACCACCGGACCAGATGGCGCCCTGTGGTGCACCTTGGTCCACGCGGGGCAGATCGCCCGCCTGACCCCGGACGGCCAACTCGACCGCTTCGCCCTCGACTCCACGGACTGTGGACCGTCCATCATCACCTCGGGCCCCGACGGCGCCTTGTGGTTCACCCGGAGCCGGGACCATCGGATCGGGCGGATCACCGTGACCGGCGAGGTGAGCTCGTTCCCCCTCCCCACTCCGGGCAGTGGCCCCTTCGGCATGGTGTCCGCCCCCGATGGAGCGCTGTGGTTCACCCAGCTGCACGGCGACCGGATCGGACGGATCACCGCGGACGGCCGGGTGACGGAATTTCCGCTGCCGCTCAGCGGCGCGTTCCCCTCAGCCCTCACCACCGGGCCCGATGACGCCCTCTGGTTCACCCTCAATCAAGCGCATGCGATCGGTCGCATCAGCTTCGACGGGGACATCACCCTCCACCCCCTCCCCACCGAGAACGCCGCGCCGGTCGGCATCACCTGCGGCGGGGACGGCGCACTCTGGTTCGTGGAGATAGGCGCCGGCCGAATAGGCCGGATCACCACCGACGGCCGGATCGATGAGTTCCCGCTCCCGGACCCCGCGTCCCGGCCCCATGCGATCGCCGCCGGACCGGCCGGTGACTACTGGTTCACCGAATGGGGAGCCAACCGCGTCGGGTCCATCACCCCGGACGGCCGCATCGAGGAGTACGACCTGCCGATCGCCTCGTCCGAACCGCATGGCCTGGCCTTCGGGCCGGACGGTGCTCTCTATGTGGCGCTGGAGGTCGGCGTGGTGGCCCGGCTGGCGCTCTAGGCAGAGCGAGCGGTTCATCTCTGCCTGCGGTGGCGTCGGCAGGGCTGCCTGCGGTGGCGTCGGCAGGGCTGCCTGCGGGCGATGGCGGCACGGAACCGGTGGCCTTGTCACCCCGCTGGGTCGCGGCGTGAGTGACGCATCGCTTCCGGTCACTCAGCGCCCACCGTCCGCAACCCGGAGGGGTCGCTCCGGTGCCGTACCGCGGTGTCGCTGTCGGCGAGCTCCGTCCGGGTGTCACCATCGACAGCACAGGCATCGCCACTGGCCGCAGGGGCAGCCGAGGATGCCGCGGAAGGGACAGCCCACGGGCCGGACGGCCCGGTGGGCCGACGCCCGAGGAAAGGTGCCTCCATGAGCAGTCCTGCCGCCCGGGGGCGGATGCTGGGTGACCTCATCGCCGCGAGCCATGTGGTCACCCTGGAGCAGATCCCGGACGTGGTCGCCAAGCACGCGGCCAAGGTCGGCTGGCTGGATGTGCAGATCTACCTGGCCGACCTCCAGCAGGTCATCCTGTGCCGGCTCGGCGGGCAGGACTCCGGTCCCGAAGGCGAGACGGAGTCGGCGGCGGACGTGGTGCGGGTGGAAGGCACGCTCGCCGGCCGGGCGTTCCAGACCGGGGCCATCGTCGCGGGCAGCAGCTCCGAGGCGGACCAGTGGTGGGTGCCGATGCTCGACGGCACCGAACGGCTGGGGGTGCTGCGCGCCACCGCCGCCCCGGACTCGGAGATGGACGCCCAAGCGGCCCAGGACCTGCGCAACCTCGGCGGGCTGATCGCCTTGATGCTGGTCAGCAAGCGAGGCGTGAGCGATACCTACGCCCGGCTGGTGCGGCGCCGGAGGATGAAGGTGGCCGCAGAGATGGAGTGGCGCGTCATGCCGCCCCGGACCTTCGCCACCGACCGGGTGCTGATCAGTGCGGTGATGGAGCCGGCCTATGAGGTCAGCGGCGATGTGTTCGACTACGCCATCGCCGAGGAGACCGTGCACCTGGCGCTCTTCGACGCCATGGGCCACGACACGGCCGCCGGGCTGACCGCGAACCTCGCGCTCGCCGCAAGCCGTAACCACCGCCGGCAGGACCGCGGCATCCTGGAGATCGCCGGGGAGGTGGAACGGGCCCTCGTGGCGCAGTTCAGCTCGAACCGCTTCGCCACCGGCATCCTCGCCGAGCTGAACGCCGGCACCGGAGCGCTGACCTGGACCAGCCTCGGACACCCTCCGCCGGTCATCATCCGCCAGGGGCGTACGGCCGTGACGCTGTCCTGCTCGCCCGCCCCTCCCATGGGCACCGACCTGGGCGTGCCGCCGACACTGTGCCGGGACCAACTGGAGCCCGGCGACCGGCTGCTGCTCTATACCGACGGCATCACCGAGGCACGTGATCGCAGGGGACACGAATTCGGCCTGGAGAGCTTCACCGACTTCCTCATCCAGCACCACGCCGATGGACTGCCCGTACCCGAGACGCTGCGGCGGCTGATCCGGCGTCATCTCGCCTACCACGACGGACGGCTGGAGGACGATGCCACCGTGCTGCTGCTGGAGTGGAGCGGCCCCACCCCGTACCGCCCCGCCCGTGTCGAGGCCCTCGCCGGTCTCCCCGAGCACACCACCCCCGCCACCGCCCTGCCCACCCCGTGGACGACGCCCGGCACGGACGCCCCGTGACGCGGTCCGCGCCGGGGGCGCCTTCGCGGTGGAGCGGGACGACGACGGCGTATGCGGAGCGGCTGCGGCCGGCGGGCCCGGTGGTTTCCGTTCTGCGGCCAGGGGCAAACGGAGGGCACCCGACAGCTGGGTCAAGCCTCTGGAGGCCACATATGCACACCACCACCGCGGTACCCCACCTCGGACGAGGCACGGCCCACCGCGCGGCCCGCAGCTCGGCGGTCCGCGTTGCGGCACGTGGTGGTTTCGTGGCCCGGGGCGTGATCTACCTGCTCGTGGGGGTGCTGGCCCTGCGGATCGCGTTCGGTGACTCCGGTGAGCAGGCCGACCGGGGCGGGGCGCTGGCAGAGCTCGCCGCCCGGCCGTTCGGCAACGTACTGATCTGGGCGCTCGGTGTGGGCCTGGCGGGGATGGCGCTGTGGCGCCTGTCCGAGGCGGGGTTCGGCGCGGCCGGGCCCGACGGGCACAAGGCCGGTACCCGACTGCTGTCGTTCGCCCGCTTCGTGTTCTATGCCGTGGTGTCGCTCTCCGTGGTGTCCTTCGCCGCAGGTGAGAAGGGCAGCGGAAGCGGGTCGAGCGATCAGCAGTCCCGGGATGCCACGGCCCAGGCCCTGGGCCTGCCCGGTGGCCCCTGGCTGGTGGCCGCCGCGGGTGTGGGCGTTGCCCTCGCCGGGGTCTGGATCGCGGTGCGCGCCGTTCTCCGCACGTTCCACAAGCATCTCGACCGGAGCGGAATGTCGCCTCGGCTGCGGCGCGGGATCGATGTGCTCGGCATATCCGGCGGTCTCGCCCGTGGTGGGGTGTTCGCGGCCGCCGGGGTGTTCGTCGTCAAGGCCGCGGTGACCTACGATCCCGACCGGGCCAAGGGCATGGACGACACCCTCCGCTCCTTCGCGGACACCTCGGCCGGCCCCTGGCTGCTGGCCGCGATCGCCGCGGGTCTCGCCCTGTTCGGCCTCTTCTCGTTCACCATGGCCCGGTGGCGCAACGTCTGACCACGCCACCACGCCGCGCCGCGCCGCGCAGGCAGCGCCTCTCCCGCGTCATCGCACGGCTCAGCCTCGCCGCACGGCCTACCGAATTCGCGCCGCGCACCGACCACTCCCCTGCCCCATGACAGGAGTTCCTCGCGCATGACCGAGACCCATCAGAACGCCCGAACGGTACGAGCGGTGTTCCGGGCGGAGGCCTTCGTCCGGAACGGTCGCTGGCACCTCGAAATCGCCAGCCTTGACCGTGAGCCCGACACCGGCGACACCGAGGCCCTGCTCGTCACCCTGTGGCCCGTCGAGGACACCCCCGACGGCAGCGGCTTCCCGGCCGGCCCGCTCGGCGTGCAACTGCACGAGAACGGCTTCGTCCTCGCCGACCCGGACCATGGCGCCGGCGGCTGGACACCGACCGGCGACCGAGGCCACTACAGCGCGGTGTGCTACCCGACGGGCGGGACGACGGCCTGACGCCTCCGGCACCGGAGGGGCGGGGCACACCGGCGCCCGCCCCTCCGATGCCGTCGGATCAGCCGGGAACAGCCGGGATCAGCCGGTCTGGAGCGCCACGTCGTCGACGACGAAGCTGGTCTGGAGACTGGCGTCTTCGGTGGCGGTGAAGGTCAGGGTGATGCGCTGTCCGACATAGCGGCTCAGGTCCAGGGTGCGCTGGGTGTAGCCACTGGAGGCGTCGGTGTTGGAGAGGGTGGTCAGGGTGGTGCTGCCCACCTTGACCTTGAAGGTGTCGTAGGCGACGCGGTCGGACTCATCGGTGTCGATGTGCAGCCAGTAGGTCAACGTGGCCTTGGCGCATCCGGCGGGCACGGTCACCGACTGGTTGAGGGTATCGGTGGCGGAGGAGCCGTAGCCGCCGAGCCAGGCGAATCTGCTGCCGCTGTGGGCGGACTGACCCGCGTGGGCGCCGATCGTCCCGGTGTCACCTGTCCACGGGGTGGTGCCGCTCTCGAATCCGCCGTTGGTGAGGAGCTGTTGGGCGGTGCAGCCGCCGGTTCCCCGGACGGTCAGGGTGTAGGTCGTGGTGTGGGTGACGGACCCGGTACCGGTGATGGTGAGGGGGTAAGTGCCGGGTGCGGTGGCCGAGGTCGTGGCGACGGTCATGGCCGAGCTGCTGCCGGAGGTCACCGAGGCAGGGTTGAAGGAGACGGTCACCCCGGCCGGAGCGCCGGTGGCCGACAGCTGCACGGTCTGGGCGGATCCGCTGGTGGTGGCCGTGGAGACGGTGCTGGTGGCCGAGCCGCCCGGGTCGACGCTGCCGGTGGCCGGGCTGGTGGCCAGGGAGAAGTCGTTCGCCGGGGTGGAGTTGGTGACGGCGAGCTTCCACAGGGTGTAGGCGATGCCGTCGGCGCTGCGGTTCAGTCCGGTGGCGTTGATGTTGTTGGTGGTGTCACAGGACTGGTGGTAGCAGGGGTCGTAGGCACGGCTGGCGGTGCCGCCCCACTTGGCCGCCTGCGCCGAGGTTTTTCTGGCGCCGGCCCCCATCGCGTATCCGGAGGTCGGGATGCCGGCCTGCTCGAAGGAGTAATCGTCGGAGCGCCCGGCGCCCTCGGTGTTCTCCTCGGGCTGGAGGTTGAGGGAGTCCCAGTACGCCTTCATCGGCTGGGCGGCGGTGGAGTTGATGTGGTTGATGAAGTAGCCGCCGTTGGTCGAGGCGACCATGTCGAAGTTGTAGTACGCCTTGATCTTCGACCGCTCGGTGGCGGAGAGCGAACCGACGTAGAAGTCGGAGCCGTTGAGGCCCTGTTCCTCGTCGGTCCACCAGCCGAAGCGGACCCGGGCAGCCATGGCCGGGTGCTGTTCCGCGAGGGTCAGTGCCGTCTCCAGCAGCGCGGCCGAGCCGGAGCCGTTGTCGTTGATGCCCGGACCGGCGCCGACGCTGTCGAGGTGGGAGCCGAACATATAGACCTTGGTGGCGTCGCCCTGCGGCCATTCGGCGATCACGTTGGGTCCGGCCCCGCTCGCGCAGCCGGAGGTGCAGGGCTGTTCGGTGACGGTGTAGCCGGCCGCCTGGAGCTTGTTCTTGACGTAGGCGACGGAGTCCCGGTAGCCCTGCCCGCTGGACTTGCGGTTGCCGCCGTTGCGGGTGGCGATGGCGTTCAGCTCGGTGAGATGTGCCTGGACCTTGGCCACATCGATGTCCGGGGCGTCGGCCGCCGAAGCGCCGGGGACGGAGGGGCCGTTGACCGCTGTTCCGGGAGCGCCGCCTGCGGCCTGGCCGGTGGATATCGCGGAGTGGGGCGGGTGGGTCCGGGGGGTCACCGCGGCCGCGGGGGCCACGGCCAGTGCGGCCGCTCCGATGGTGGCGGCGAGGGAAACCCCGGCCACCGCGAATCTTCGAAACACCATGACTCCTTGAGGGGGTAGGGAGTGCTACCGACGGAGGTTCTGGTGGAGCGCCGGGCCGTGGCAGCGCCTTGCCGTCCGGCCGGCTGCGACGAGGTGGGGCTCATGCGCGGCGGGGGAAGGCATGTCCATGACCCAAGCCGCCGTACCATCACACCACCGCACCCACGACGTCAACGGATGTCCCCGCGTGGAGCGGTGTTTGTCGAAAAACGGCAGGTGGCGCCCGATATCCGGGCACTTACCGGTGCCTGCGGCGGCTCCCGGACCCGGCGCCGGGCCCTCCGTGACACGACGAACCCCCGCCCCGGCTGGGAAGCCAGGGCGGGGGCACAGGTTCCGCTCACGCGGATGACGTCCCGTCAAGCGGTCGTGGCCTAAAGGAAGCTGACGTTCTGGGCGAGGGCGAGCCGGCTGGAGTAGTTGATGGTGTTGGTGGCGGAGCGCATGTAGGCGCGCCAGGCATCGGAACCGGACTCACGGCCGCCGCCGGTCTCCTTCTCGCCGCCGAAGGCGCCGCCGATCTCGGCTCCGGAGGTGCCGATGTTGACGTTGGCGATACCGCAGTCGGAGCCCTCCGCCGACAGGAAGAGCTCGGCCTCCTGCTGGTCACGGGTGAAGATGCTGGACGAGAGGCCCTGCGGGACATCGTTGTGCAGCGCGATGGCCTCCTCCAGGGTCTCGTAGGTCTGTACGTACAGGATGGGGGCGAAGGTCTCCTCGCGGACCACATCGGTCTGTGCGTCGACGCGGACGATGACCGGCTCGACGTAACTGGCCCGGGGGGCGGCGTCGGTGAGGCGCCGGTTGCCGCCGGCCAGGATCTTGCCGCCCTCCGCCTGTGCGCGGACCAGGGCGTCCTGCATGGTGTCCAGGGCCTGCGGGGTGATCAGCGGCCCGACGAGGGTGGTCTCGTCGAAGGGGTCGCCGATGGGGAGCTTCTGATAGGCGGCGGTCAGCCGGGCGATCAGGGTGTCGGCGATGTCCCGGTGGACGATGAGACGGCGCAGGGTGGTGCAGCGCTGCCCCGCGGTGCCGGCCGCGGCGAAGACGATGCCCTGGACGGCGAGGTCCAGGTCGGCGGAGGGGGCGACGACCGCGGCGTTGTTCCCGCCGAGTTCCAGGAGGCTGCGGCCGAAGCGGGCCGCGACGCGGGGGCCGACCTCGCGTCCCATACGGGTCGAACCGGTAGCGCTGACCAGCGCGACCCGGGGATCGTCGACGAGCTTTTCCCCAGCAGTGCGGTCCCCCAGCAGCAGGCGGTGCACATCACGCGGTGCCCCGACCTCCTCGGCGGCCCGGTCCAGCAGCCGGGTGCAGGCGAGCGAGATCAGCGAGGTGAGCTCGGAGGGCTTCCAGATCACGGTGTCGCCGCAGGCCAGGGCGACGGCGGTGTTCCACGACCAGACGGCGGCGGGGAAGTTGAATGCCGAGATCACACCGACCACACCGAGCGGGTGCCAGGTTTCGGCGAGACGGTGGCCGGGGCGCTCGGAGGCGATCGTCCGGCCGTAGAGCTGACGGGACAGCCCGACGGCGAAGTCACAGATGTCAATCATTTCCTGGACCTCGCCCAGTGCCTCGGAGCGGATCTTGCCCGCTTCGATGGTGATGAGGTCGCCCAAGTCACTCTTGTGTTCCCGCAGCAACTCCCCCAGTCGGCGGATGAGTTCGCCGCGGCGGGGCGCCGGGGTGGTACGCCAGGTGAGGAACGCCTCGCGGGAGGCGGCGAGGGCCTCCTCGGTGTCGGCGGCGGTGGCGGCGCGCAGGCCGAAGAGGTCTTCACCGGTGATGGGGCTGCGGGCGTGGAAGTCGCCGCCTTCCTCGACGGTGACGCCGACGCGGGCGAGGGCGGCGCGGGCGCGGGTGCGCAGGTCCTCGGTGGTGGGGAGGGCGGTGGCGGTCATGATGCTCCTTGGGGTGGGGAGGGGTGGGGTGACGGCTCGGCCGGGTCAGCCGGGCAGTCCGTCCAGGGCGAGTTCTCGGGCGACCTGGGCGAGGGAGCGGTTCTGCTGTTCCTCGTAGAGGTCGAAGGGGTCCAGGACCTCGCGTCCGATGGCGCCGGAGAGCCAGGCGCTGTCGTAGGCGATGCCGGTGCGGTCGTTGTTCCTGGAGCCTTCGTCGCTGAGGTTGGACTGGAAGATGCCTGCTGCGGAGCGCGGCAGGAAGTCCTCGTAGACGATCGGTTCGGCCCGCACCCAGCCCTGGTCCAGCAGGGCGTCGAGGCCCGCGGGCGGGCGGCTGCCGTCCGCCGGCCGGCCGGGCACGACGTGATAGGTGAAGTGCGCCAGGCCCTGGGCGGCGAAGGCGTGTTCGGTGTCGGGGAGTTCCGCCATCCACACGGCGCGGGCGACATCGGCCCGGTCGGCCTGCGGATCACGGGCGGTCAGTTCGTCGACGCGGGCGAGCAGCGCGTCGTAACGGGCCCGGCCCCGGCGGGTGAGGGCGATGCCACGGGCTTCGACCTCACCGAAGCGCACCCGCAGGGCCCCGCTGATCACCTCGCCGTCCGGGGTGCGCATCGCGCGGGGCTCGGCGAGGGCACGGAAGGAGGTCTGGCGCAGCAGGACATCGGGGCCCGGCCACCGGGGCGGCCCCTGAATGGCGTCGATCATCTCGATACCGCGCTCGGTCATCCGCCGGTAGAGCGCATCGATGTCCAGCACACGGGGGGTGAGGTGGTTGATGTGGGTGCTGCGTACGCCGCCGATGTCCGCGGCGACCGCGGAGACCTTCTCCAGGGTTTCGTACCAGGCCCTGTCGACCGGCTCCGGGGAGAGTTCGAAGACCTGCACGGCGAGGTGGAGGAAGCGTTCGGCGTCCGTGTCGGACAGTTCTCCGGCGGCTTCCGCGCGGTCGGCCAGGGCCAGCAGTTCCGGGGGGAACAGCTGCCGTCCGGCGAGGAAGTTCTCCAGTCGGGCGCGGAGTTCGGGGTCGAAGAAGCGGGGGTCCGCCGGGGTGAGCAGGGAGGTGAAGACGCGGAACGGATTCCGCGCCAGTTCCGCACCGCCTACGGGCCGGAAGGCGGTCGAGACGACGGGGATCGCGCTGCCGGCGGCCTCCCGCAGGTCGTAGAAGCCGACCGGGTGCATGCCCAGGGCGCCGAAGATCCGGGCGACCTGTCCGAGTTCCTCGGGTGTGCCGACCCGGATGGCGCCGTGCCGTTCCGCGGTCACCCGCCCGATCGACCCCAGGCGCTCGGCGTCGGCGCCCCGCTCCCGCAGCACCTCCTCGTTGACCTCGTGCGAGACGTCCACCAGCGTCGTGTAGGCAGGGACTTCCCGCCCGTACATGTCGGAGAGCCGCCGGGCGAAGGCGGCGCGCAGTTGCCACTGACTGAACATCGACAGGTCTGCCTTTCGGTCGGGGGAAGTCACACCACGTGTGCTTCGGGGCGGGTTTCGGCACCGGTCGTGAACCGGTCGGCGCTGAGCGGGGTGATGTCCACGAACGGGGTGCGGTCGAGGTGGAGGTCGCGCATGATCTCGCCGACCGCGGGGGCCTGGAGAAAGCCATGGCCGGAAAACCCCGTGGCGTACAGGAAGTTGGGCAGCGTGCCGGAGCGTCCGATCAGTGCGTTGTGGTCGGGGGTGACCTCGTACAGTCCGGCCCAGCCGTCGTGGGTCTCCATGTCGGCGAGGGCCGGGGCCCGGCGCCGTGCGGCGGCGCGGAAGAGCCGGAGCCAGTCCGGTGTCCAGGTGGTGTCAAAACCGTCGGCCTGCTCGGGGTCGGCGAGACCGAAGAGCAGTCCGTCGTCGCTGTTGTGGAAGTAGGCCGTGGAGGCGAAGTCGATGGTGAAGGGGATGCGCGGGGCGGGCGGCGCGAGCGGCGCCGTGAAGGCGAGCTGGCGGCGCACCGGGCGCACCGGGAGGTGAACGCCGGCCATCGCACCGATCCGTGCGGACCAGGCGCCCGCGGCACAGATGACCGTGGAGCAGGAGATCCGGCCGTGGTCGGTGTGGACGGTGGTGACCCGGTCGCCGGTGGTGTCGAGACCGGTGACGGCGGTGTGCGGGGCGAACACCACCCCCGCACGTGCGGCGGCGCGCGCATAGCCCTGGACCGCGAGTCCGGGCCGGGCATGGCCGTCGGTCGGTGAGTAGGCGGCGGCCACCAGCCCGTCGGTGCTGAGGTAGGGGCACAGCTGCTGTGCCTCGCGGGGCCCGATCATGCGGCTGGGGACGCCGAGGCCGTTCTGGAGGTGGACGCCGGTCTCGAAATCCGCGGCCTGCTGGTCGCTGGTGAGCAGGAAGAGGTAGCCGACGCTGTCCAGCCGGATGTCGGCACCGGGCCGCTGCGGGAAGTCCTGCCAGGCACGCAGACTCCTGCTGCCCAGGGCGATGTTGAGCGGGTCGGAGAACTGCGCCCGTACGCCGCCGATCGGCTTGCCCGAGCTGCCGCTGCCCAGCTCACCGCGTTCGACGACGACGATGTTGTGGACCCCGGCCTCGGCCAGATGGAACGCGATGCTGGTGCCCATCACACCGCCGCCGACGATCACCACGTCGGCCGTGGGCGGGACGGTGCGGGAGGTGGATGACATGGACAAGAGGCCGATCCCTTCCAGAGGCCCGGCCCGGTGCCGGTGGGCGTCCGTCCGGCACCTGGACTGGGCTGTCAATGCATGGCGAGGAGTGCTGATCAGCTAGCTGCCCGTCATCGTGCAGCACCCCGACCGTTGACGTCTACGAACAGTTCCTGCGTCTGATCTATTACGATCTCTATATGGACTGGACGAGTGCCCAGCTGCGGTCCCTGGTGGAGTTGACCAGGCGCGGCACGATCACCGCGGCGGCCCAGGCCCTTGGATACACGCCCGGCGGGGTCTCCCAGCAGATCGCCGCGCTGGAGAAGGCCGCGGGCATGGAGTTGCTGCGGCGGGTCGGGCGGCGGGTGGAGCTGACCGATGCCGGCCGGACGCTGGCCCGCCATGCGGAGCGGATCCTGTCCACGGAGGCGGAAGCCGTCGAGGCCCTGGAGCGCACCCGGCACGAGATCTCCGGCGTCCTCCAGGTGGGGCTGTTCGCCACGGCGGCCGCCGAGTTGCTGCCGCCGGCGCTCCAGGAGGTCCGGCGGACCCATCCCGCGCTGACGGTGCAGAGCCGCGATATGGATGTGGACGAGGTCTATGACGCCGTGGCGTCCGGCGCGGTGGACCTGGCGCTCGGTCTGGACTACCCGGATGTGCCGATTCCGCGCGAGCCCGCCCTGCGGGTGCGGCGGCTGTACCGCGAGCGGTTCGCGCTGGCGGTACCGGCCGGATCGATGCCGGGCCGCGAGGTGATCGGCCTGGCGGAGACCCAGGAGCTGGGCTGGATCCTGCCGTCGGCGGACAGCTACTACGGGCGTGCGGTGCGCACCGCCTGCCGGCGGGCGGGTGTCGAACCGCGGGTCCGGCACGAGGTGACCGATACCGCGGCCACGCTGGCGCTCGTCGAGGCGGGGATCGGGGTGAGCACGGTGACGGATCTGATGCTCGGCCTGCGGGCGTCCCGCCTGGACGTGCTGCGGCTGCGGGAGCGGATCGAGCGGCACATCGTGGTGATGTTCCGTTCCTCCGTGGAGCACCGGCCCACGGTGACGGCTCTGGTCGATGTCCTGCGGGCGGTGTCCGGGGAGCGCAACGAGCCCTCCGAATAGGCCCGCCCCGTGAGTCAGGGACGGCCCACCCGCCCGCACAACGTCCTTGATTCCGAGGCGAGTCGGCCTGCCCCGAGGAACAAGATGCGACTTACACGAGAGCCCGACGCCCTCACCCTGTGATGCGACTGCGCCAGTTCTCCTTGCGCTCAGCACCGCAAGTTGTCGCCCTGCGGTCTCTTTTGCCAGGGGACCTCGTGAGCGATGGTTTCAGGCCAGTGGTGACCCACGCCACAACGGTGGCCCGTCGTGCTGCCGGTGCCTGACAGGGAGCGATCGATGTCCCCTCATCACACCCCGAAATCCGCACTCCCCGCGCTGCTGGGAAGAGGCCCCAAGGGGGTATTCAGGCGAACTCTTCCCCAAGAACAGCCCACCGGTGCGCGCATGGTGCGCACGCTGGGCCTGACCCAGCTGACGATGATCGGCATCGGCGCCATCATCGGGGCCGGCATCTTCAGTCTGGCCGCGGCCGTCGCCCGGGATGTCGCCGGTCCCGCCGTCCTGATTTCGTTCCTGGTGGCCGGAGCCGCCTCGCTCTGCGCGGCCTTCGCCTACGCCGAATTCGCCGGCATGGTGCCGAAGGCCGGCTCGTCCTACACCTACTGTGCCGCGGTGCTCGGGGAGATCGTGGGCTGGATCGTCGGCTGGGATCTGCTCCTGGAGTACACCGCGATCGTCGCCGTCGTGGCGATCGGGATGTCGGGCTATCTGGGCTTCCTGCTGGAGGCCGTCGGCATCCATCTGCCGGCCTGGGCCCTGGGCGCTCCCGGCACCGGGGCCGGGCACAAGATCGACCTGCTGGCGGTGGCGATCTGCCTCGGTGTGGCCTGGCTGCTGACCCGTGGCACCCGCACCTCGGCCCGGGTGGAGACGGTGCTGACCATCGTCAAGATCGCGATCGTGCTGCTGGTGATCGTGGTCGGCTTCACCAAGGTCGACAGCGGCAATCTCCAGCCCTTCGCGCCGTTCGGTCTCGGCGGGGCGTTCACCGGGGCGGCGACGGTCTTCTTCGCCGTCTTCGGCTATGACGCGCTGAGTACGGCCGCGGAGGAGTCACTGGAGGCGCGGCGCAAGCTGCCGAAGGCGATGATGCTGTCGCTGGCGGTCTCCATGGTGCTGTATGTGCTGGTCTGTGTGGTGCTCACCGGTATGCAGCACTACAGCGAGATCAATCCGAAGAGCGGTATCTCCAGCGCGTTCCAGAGCGTGGGGCTGAGCGGACTGGCCAATGTGATCGCGGTCGGCGCGGTCATCGGCATCGTCACCGTGACCTTCTCCTTCATGATGGGCGCCTCCCGGCTGTGGTACGCCCTCAGCCGGGACGGCCTGATGCCCGCCTGGTTCGGCGCCATCCACCCCAAGCGGAAGGTTCCGCACCGCGCCACCTGGCTGATCGGTGGGGTGTCCGCCGTGCTGGCCGGGGTGCTGCCCATCAACGCCGTCGCCGAACTCACCAATATCGGCGTGCTGCTGGCGTTCGTGGTGGTGTCCGCCTCCGTGTTGCTGCTGCGCTACCGGAAGCCGCACCTCAAGCGGGGTTTCCGGTGTCCGGGCATGCCGGTGGTACCCCTCCTCGGCATCGTCTTCTCCCTCTGGCTGATGTCGTTCCTCCAGTGGGAGACCTGGGTGCGGCTCGGCTGCTGGCTGGCCGTCGGCCTGGTCATCTACGCCGCGTACGGCTACCGGCACACCCGCCAGGTCATGCCGGGCGGCTCGGTGGATCTCGACACCCTGGACGACCTGTCCGAATCCGACGAGGCCGAGCCCACACCCGTCCCGTGACGGGCGGTCGGCCACCCCTGCCGGCGCTCCGTCCCTCCCTCCTCCCCGGGAGGGACGGAGCCCGCCTCCGCCGTCACCGTCAGGCGTCCTCCGCCGGATGCAGATACGGCTCACCGGACGGCACCGCGCGGCGCAGACAGCTCAGCACGGCGGGGAGCAGCGGATTGCTGTTCTCACTGCGGTGCAGCGCCATCACCTGACGGTGCGCGGAGCGCTGGGTGAGCCGGGTGGCTTCGACCTCGTCACTGGGCAGGTGGCCGAGTGCCGGGACCACCGCCACGCCGAGGCCGGCCGAGACCAGCTCCCGCACCACGGCGTAGTTGTTGCTGCGGAAGGCGACGGCGGCCTCGAAGCCCGCGGCCGCGCACAGCCGGACGAAGGACCGCGCCCCGGCGGTGTCCTCCCGGCTGGTGATCCAGCGGGCCCGGGACAGCTGGGACAGCTGCGCGCTCAGGCCGCTGCCCCGGGCCCTGAGCAGGATGAGGTCCTCCCGCAGCAGATGATGGCGGGTCAGGCCGGCGGGCCACTGGCGGGGGCTGAGGCCGTACTCGTAGACCAGCGCGATATCCAGATCACCCTGGCTGAGCGCGGTCAGGAGTTCGTCGGGTTCGGCCTCCTCCAGCTGGATCCGGGCGTGCGGATGGGTCTCGACGAGGGCGGACAGCGCCGAGGGCAGCAGCCGGACATCGGCTGTGGGAAAGCTGCCCAGCCGCAGCCGGCCGGTGGCGCCGGTGGCGAGCTCCTGCACCTGGTGGTCGAGATCGTCCATGGCGGCCAGCACATGGGTACTGAGATCGACCAGCCGGTGGGCGGCGGCGGTGGGGCGGATACCGTGCGCCTCCCGCTCGAACAGCACCAGCCCGGTCTCCTTCTCCAGGGCGGAGATCTGCTGTGAGATGGCGGAAGCGGTGTAGCCGAGGTCGCGGGCCGCGAGTGCGAACGACTCGCTGCGGACGACGGCCTTCAGCGTGAGCAGATGCAGTGGCTTCAGCAAGGCGGGCTCCCCGGGGACGCGGTGGGCGAGCATAAGCATTCATTGCCCTCAAGCGTCAATACTCGCGCCCTGCTGGGCCTTGTCCCTGCCCCCTCGGGCCCACATCGTGGTCTCACCATGCCGAACGCGACCGGTGAGCACAAAGGAGCAAGCACGGTGACCACAACAGCGCAGGGCCCCGGCAGCCTCGACGCGGCGGCCGTGACCGAGGCCCTCGGCGCGGGGGACTGCGGAGAGGTCGCCGGCGACGCCGGCCGCCGGGCACAGTACGCGTCCGATGCCTCCAACTACCGGCAGATCCCGCTGGCCGTCGTCTTCCCCGGCGAGCGGCGGCACATCCGGAACACGCTCGATGTCTGCCGTCGGCTGGGCGTGCCGGTCACCGCACGCGGCGCGGGCACCAGCACCTCCGGGCAGGCCGTCGGACCGGGCGGGGTGCTCGACTTCTCCCGCTACTTCCACCGGTTGCTCGCACTGGACCCCCAGGCCCGGACCGCGACCGTCGAGCCCGGCATCGTGCTGGACGATCTCCAGCGGGCCGCCGCACCGCACGGCCTGCTGTTCGGCGCCGATCCGTCCACCCACAGCCGCTGCACGCTCGGCGGCATGATCGGCAACAATGCCTGCGGATCACACTCCCTGGCCTGGGGCCGCACCGCGGACAACATCGTGGAACTCGAAGTGATCACCTACCGCGGCACGGTGGTCCGGCTCGGCGAGATGACCGCGGAGGAGATCGACGAGGCCATCGCGGCGGGCGACGACCGCGGCGAACTGATCGCGTCGCTGCACGGTCTCGCCCAACGCCATCTGGCGGTGCTGCGCACCGGACTGGGGCGGTTCCCGCGGCAGGTATCGGGCTACGCACTGGAACAGCTGCTGCCCGAGCGGCGCTTCAACCTCGCCCGCGCGCTGGTCGGCAGCGAGGGCACACTGGCCGTCATCCTCTCGGCGACCGTCCGTCTCCTCTCCCCTCCCCCCGCGCGGGCCCTGGTCGTCCTCGGGTTCTCGGACGCCTGCGCCGCGGCCGACGCGGTCCCCGCCCTGCTGGCGCATCGGCCGCTGGCGCTGGAAGGGCTCGACCACGCGCTGACCGACATCGTCACCCGGCCCGCGACCCGGGCCGCCATCGACACCCTGCCGGCCGCACGGGCCTGGCTGTTCGCCGAACTCGGCGGTACCGCGGACGCGTTGCCCCGGCAGGCCGAGGCGCTGGCCGAGACCGCGCGCCGAGCCGCCGGATGCACCGGCAGCGAGGTCATCACCGACCCCGTGCGCGCCCGCACACTGTGGCGGATCCGGGAGGACGGCGCGGGGCTGGCCACCCGTTCGCCCGAGGGCGCCGAAGCCTGGCCCGGATGGGAGGACGCGGCCGTTCCACCCGACCAACTGGGCTCCTACCTGCGCAAGTTCACCGAGCTGCTGGCTCACCACGGGCTCCAGGGCGCCGTCTACGGGCACTTCGGCGAAGGCTGTCTGCACGTCCGGATCAACTTCGACTTCGGCACCGAACAGGGCACCGCCGTCTTCCGCGCCTTCGTCACCGACGCCGCCCGGCTGATCGCCGCCCACGGTGGTTCGCTGTCCGGTGAGCACGGCGACGGGCAGGCCCGCTCCGAGCTGCTGCCGCTGATGTACGGACCCGACATCATCGCGCTGTTCGAGGAGTTCAAGAGCATCTGGGACCCCGACAACGGCCTCAACCCCGGCATGATCGTCCAGCCGCTGCCGGTCGACGGGAATCTGCGCGTCAGCCCGCACCGCACACCGCTTCCCCTGGCCACGGTCTTCCCCTTCCACGCCGACGACGGGGACTTCGCCAAGGCCACCCGCCGCTGCGTCGGCGTCGGCAAATGCCGCTCCGCCGACCACCGCGGCGACGTCATGTGCCCCAGCTACCGGGTCACCCGGGACGAGAAGGACTCCACCCGCGGCCGCGCCCGTCTGCTGTACGAGATGACACAGGGCGAAGTGATCACCGACGGCTGGCGCTCCACCGAAGTCCGCGACGCCCTCGATCTGTGTCTGTCCTGCAAGGGATGCAGCGCCGACTGCCCCGTCGGAGTGGACATGGCCACCTACAAGTCGGAGTTCCTGCACCACCACTACAAGGGACGGCTCCGGCCCGCCTCGCACTACACCATGGGCTGGCTGCCGCTGCTGTCGCGGCTGGCCGCCCGGGCTCCCCGGCTGGTCAACGCGCTCACCTCGTCCCGCCTGGCCCCGGCCGTCAAACGCCTCGGCGGGATCGACGCACAGCGGGAACTCCCCCGGTTCGCCGGGCAGACCTTCCTGGCCTGGTTCCGCGGCCGGACGCCCCGGGGCGACGGACGGCGCGGCCCGGTCGTGCTGTGGGTCGACTCCTTCAACAACCACTTCAGCCCCGAGGTCCTCCAGGCCGGGGTGGCCGTGCTGGAAGACGCCGGGTTCCGGGTCCAGGTCCCGGACGGCACGCAGTGCTGCGGACTCACCTGGATCACCACCGGACAACTCGGCACGGCCCGCCGCATCGCCCGGCGCACCACCGCCGCGCTGGCCCCCGCCGTCGCCGCCGGCCTCCCCGTCGTCGGACTGGAGCCGAGCTGCACGGCAGCCCTCAAGACCGATCTGCCCGAACTCCTCGACGGCGACGAGGACGCCCGTGCCCTCTCCCGCGCCACCCTCACCCTCGCCGAACTCCTCGTCCACCACGTCCCCGACTGGCAGCCCCCGCGGATCGAGGCCCGCTCGATCAGCCAGACCCACTGCCATCAGCACGCCACCTCCGGCTTCAGCGCCGACAGCGCGCTGCTGGACCGGCTGGGCATCGACAACACCGCACTCGATTCCGGCTGCTGCGGCCTGGCCGGCAACTTCGGCTTCGAACGCGGCCACTACGACGTCTCCGTCGCCGCGGGCGAACAGGTCCTGCTCCCCGCGGTGCGCTCGGCCCCGGCGGACACCCGGATCCTGGCCGACGGCTTCAGCTGCCGCACCCAGATCGCCCAGCAGACCTCGCGCCGCGGCACCCATCTCGCCCAGCTGATCGCCCAGGCACTGCGCCCGGCCGGCACCACCGCCCGGGCCGGCCTCCCTTCGCTTCCTACACTTCCTACGCTTCCTACCGAGAAGGAACACTCCCGTGACTGACGCACTCTCCCTCGTCGACGAGTGGGGCCCGGAGAAAATCGTCGTCGTCTCGCACCGGCGCACCGGCATGAAGGGCGTCCTGGTGATCGACAACACCGCCCGCGGTATCGGCAAGGGCGGCACGAGGATGAGCCCCGGCGTGACCGTGGAGGAGGTCTCCCGGCTGGCCCGTGTCATGACGTGGAAGTGGGCGGCTGTCGACCTCTTCTACGGCGGCGCCAAGGCCGGCATCGTCGCCGACCCGGCGTCCCGCGACAAGGAGGCGGTGCTGCGCGCCTTCGCCCGTGCGCTGTCCAACGAGGTGCCCCGCGAGTATGTGATGGGGCTCGACATGGGCCTGACCGAGAGTGATGCCGCCATCATCCAGGACGAGCTGGGCGACCGCGGTGCCGCCGTCGGCACCCCCGAGCATCTCGGCGGGGTGGCCTACGACAAGCTCGGCGTCACCGGCTACGGGGTCGCCGAGGCGGCCGACGCCGCGGCGCAGCACCAGGGGCTGCCGCTGGCCGGCTCCCGGGTCGCCCTCCAGGGCTTCGGTGCGGTCGGCAGCGCGGCCGCCACGCGGTTCGCGGAGCTGGGTGCCACGATCGTGGCGGTGTCCACGGCCCACGGGGTGCGGTACGACCCCAGCGGTCTCGACGTGGAGGCCCTGCTGGCGGCGCGCGACGAGCACGGCGACCACTTCGTCACCCGTTACCCGGCCGGTACCGCGCTGCCCGCAGGCGCCGAACTCACCGTGGACTGCGACATCTTGGTGCCCGCCGCGCTCCAGGACGTGATCCACCGCGGCACCGCGCACGAGATCAAGGCGAAGCTCATCGTGGAGGGCGCGAACCTGCCGACCTCGGCGGAGGCCCGGAGCATTCTCGCCGAGCGCGGTGTGACCGTGCTGCCCGACTTCGTGGCCAATGCCGGCGGTGTGGTCGCGGCCGCCTTCGCGATGGATGCCCGCTACTCCGGGTTCCGGCCCGGCACAGCGAGCATCTTCGCATCGGTCTCGGCCAGGCTGCGGGCCAACACGGTGACGGTCCTGGACGAGGCCCGGCAGCAGGACATCACCCCGCATGCCGCCGGCCGCCGCCTCGCCGAGGACCGGGTCCGCGCCGCCATGCGGAGCAAGGGCCGTCTGCCGCGCGACTGAGCCCCGCGGCACCGGAGCACCGCAGCACCGCACGCGAGGGGTATCAGACCGGACACGCCTCATGGGTCTTGACGACGGTGAGCGTGGCATGGCGGCCCTGTAGGGGTGCGCCTTCCTCCGGGCTCTGCGAGCAGACCTTCCAGCTCGCCGGCCACAGCACATGGCGGCCGGCGCCGCGCCCGTCCCGGAGCTGGACGGAGGTGTCGAAGTTCAGGGCCCGGTAGGCGGCGACCAGGCCCTGGCCCGCCACCCGGGGCATCCGCTCGGGGCCGTCGGCCTGCGCCGGAGCGGCCGGGACCAGGCAGGACAGGACAAGGAACGAGGTGGTGACGATACGTTTCACCACCTGAGAACGATCATTCCGGGCATCGGTCACCTCCGGCTCCACGACCGGCCCCACGCGCCTGGGCCGAGGCCGTGCGGCCGGGCCCGGCGGACCGCACGCCCGACGGTGATCCGCGGTCAGACGGCGCCCTGCGCATGCTCGATGCGGACTTCCTCGATGACCTGCCGGGCGGTGGCCGCCATCACCGGGTTGGTCTCGCGGTAGTAGCGGAGTTCGTTGAGCGCGATCGACAGCGCCCAGCCGCGGCCGCGGGCCCAGGTGGCGTCATCGGCCCCCAGGGCCGTACGGAAGGCGCCGCGCGCATCGGCCGGCAGCAGATACCACGCCACGATCAGATCAACGGCGGGATCGCCGAGGCCGAGGCAGCCGAAGTCGATGACGGCGGCGAGCCGTCCCCGGACGGTCAGCAGATTTCCTGGTTGCAGGTCTGCGTGGATCCAGACGGCCGGGCCGGGCCGGGCGGGCGCCTGGAGGGCCGTCTCCCAGGCGGCGATCGCCGCGCCGGTGTCGATGATGCCGGGCAGCTCCGCCACCGCGGCGCGGGTCGCGTGGTCCCGGGCCGCCAGGGATTCGCTGCGGTAGGACGGCGGCCCGTCCGCGGGGTCGATCCGGTGCAGCGCGGTGACGAACTCCGCCAGCTCCGCCGCGAGCGCGTGGGGCACGGCCAGGCGGCCGGTGGCCGGTGTCTCCCCGTCGAGCCAGCGGTAGACGGACCACGGCCAGGGGTAGCCCTCGGCGGGCGCGCCCTTGCCCAGCGGTCCCGGTACGGCAACCGGGAGCGAGGGGGCCAGCCGTGGCAGCCAGTGGTGCTCCTTGGCCACGTCGGCGGCGGCCCCCTCGATGCGCGGGAGCCGTACGACCATGTCGTCGCCGAGCCGGAACATGGCGTTGGAGGTGCCGGCGGAGTCGACCATCGTGACGGGCAGGTCCGCCCACCGGGGAAACTGCGCAGCCACCAGACGGCGCACGAGAGGCACGTCGGTGTCCGCCTCGTCGGGGTGCATCCTGCGCGCGCACATGGGCGCCCTCCGCATCGGAACGGTGTCGTGGACAGCCTCCCTTGATACCCCGGCCGGCCCTTCGGGGCGACTCAGTTTTCTCCGGTCAGGGGGCGGCAGAGCAGGGCGTCGGGGCGGCCCAGGTGGCCGATGCGGTGGGTATAGGCGATGCATGCCGCGTAGGAGCGGGTGGGGCACTGTCCCTTGTAGTGACCGTGGGCGAAGTCGCCGCCGGGACCGCCGGGCGGGCGGTTGTCGCCGCGGTCGAACCAGAGGGTGCTGCCGCCCGTGCCGAGAGCGGTGCGGGCCGGTGTGCACAACGCGGCGGAGACCCTCTCACCCCGCAGGCTGTAGCCGGTGAGGAAGTGGCCGTCGGGACACTGGAGTTTGCTGTAGCCGGGTGCCCAGTCGCCGCCGGCGGGGACATGGCGTTCGTCCCGCACCACGGTGGGGGTGCTGCCGGGTGTGTGCACAGGGCGGGCCGTGGGGGCGTCGGTGCACAGTCCGCGGCCCCGGGTGTGGCTGAGGCCGATGAGCCGTTCGCCGTCGGGGCAGGCCGCCTTGCGGGCGCCGCTGTCCCAGTCGCCCAGCGAGCGGGCGCTCAGGGACTGCACGAAGTCGCGGTGGTCGGTGGTGAGCAGGTGCCAGGCGGGGGCCGGCGGCACCGGTCCCGTCTTTTGCGGCGCGGTCATGAGCCGGTGCCATGCGGCCGCCCGCCAGTCGGCGCCGTCGAGGATTTCGCTGCGGCGCCCGGTGTTGTCGTACCGCAGCATGGCCCAGTTGTCCCCGGCCGGCCGGTCCTGGCCGTCGGTGCTCCAGCCGACGAGCGGCCAGTAGGCGAAGTCCGTGTCGGTGTCGGCGAGGTAGTCCGTGAGGTTGCCGAACCAGGCACGGGCAGCCGGGTTTGATTCCTCGGAGCCGACGCCGAATTCGCTGATCCACAGGGGTGCGGTGAAATGCTGACCGCTCTCCGCGGAGACGTAGAACGCCTGGTCGTGCAGTACGGCACGGAGCTGGTCGCGGGTCAGGTCCTGGTAGCGGGGGTCACTGGTCTCCCCCACCCCTGTGGCGCCGCTGTGGTGCGGGCCGGTGTAGCCGTAGAAGTGGGCCGAGTAGACGAGTTTCCCGGAGGTGACGAGGGTGTGCGAGAGCGTACGGACCGGGGCCAGGGTGGGGCGGCCGTGTGGCAGACCGTCCACCGGCACGCCGGTCCAGTTGATGCCCTCGATGACGATGAGGAGACGGGGGTTGGCCTCGGTGAGGATCCGGTCCGCCGCCTCCTGCGCGGCGGCCTGCCAGTCGTGGCTGTCGCCCAGGCCCCAGTTGGGGTCGTCCAGGACGTCACGGCGCACCTCGTTGTAGAGGTCCGCCCCCACCACGCGGCTGTTGTGCTGGTAGCGGCGGGCCATGAAGACCCAGTCATCGGCCCATTGCCGGGTGGACTGGCGGCTGTTCCACCGCTCGTTGCCGTCGAGACCGCAGCACCATCGGGTGGTGTTGGTGTGGTTGTTGAGGATGACCGCGAAGCCGCCCGCGGTCAGCGCCTCGACCACGGCGTCAAAGACGCGCAACGGTGTTTTGCCGCGCAGTTGCGGGTTGGCGGCGACCGCGGCATCGGGCACGGGGGCCGTGGCATGGAGCATCTCGTTGGAGAACGGCAGCCGGACGCTGTTCAGGCCCAGCGCCCGGAAGTCCGCCAGCAGAGCGCCGATCCCCACGCGGTCGAGGCCGAGGGGTATGCCGTGGGAGTTCTGGCCGCCGTGGTGGCCGGCCGGGTCATCGATATCGCCCGAACCGTTCCAGGAACCCTGTGCCCCGTCCCAGTTGGCGGACTTCAGCCGGAAGCGCCGGCCGTCGGCGTCGACGATGTAACGGCCCCTGGTGGAGAGCGGAGCGGTCCACGCCTCCGCGGCCTTCCCGGCGGCGGACGGTCCGGCCGCGGCAGCAGCCGGCAAGGCCGCGGCAGCAGCCGGCAAGGCCGCGGCAGCAGCCGGCAAGGCCGCGGCAGCAGCCGGCAAGGCCGCGGCCGCCCAGGAGACGGCGAGTCCCGTCAGCACGCGGCATAT
>NZ_JBVHZH010000022.1:10326-49379 GCF_055574515.1 Streptomyces sp. NPDC029466 | reverse complement strand
GGCTAGGGGCAACGCAGGCACACCAGCAAACGAAACCACACCGAGCCCTGCCAACCCCCCCCCCCCCCCCACCCACACCCCCCCCCCCCCCCCCCGCCCCGGGGACGGCGAGCCCCGTCAGCACGAGGCACATGGCCAGGGCACGGCACACGGAACGCAAGAACGGCTGCACGTCATCGCCTGCTTCATCGGGCGTGCTCGCCGGCTTCGTCCGACAAGCGGCCGCGCGGCAGGGCACCACCGGCAGGCCGGGGACAAGTTACCGGCGGTAGGCTCAGGTGGCCATACCCGAGGGCGGATCGAGCCCCTCGGCCGCCGACCGGCAACAACGGTTCCGCTCACCGCACTTGGAGGAACTCCCGGGCTCCCCGCAGCCGGGTGCGGACGCGCCCCTGTGTGGCGCTGCTGTCGAGGCGGACATCGAGGGCCCCGGGCATACGGGTATCGGCGCGGCGCCCGGCAGCCAGCCGGCCGGCGTCGAGTCCGTCGCGTCGGGCGATGAGAACGCCGAGTTCATGACGGCTGACGGCGTCCGCCCCGGCAAGGTGGAAGACCCCGGCCCCGCCGGACACCGCGAGTTCCCACAAAGCGGAGGCCAGGTCGTCGACCTGCACCGGGCAGCGGATGTCGTCGGTGAACAGGACGCCGTCATGGGTGCCGGCCGCCAGGGCATGGACCAGGCGTTCGTGCTCGGAGCCGCGGTGCCCGATGATCAATGAGGTGCGGACGACCGCGGCGGCCGGCGCCAGGAGCCGTACAGCGGTCTCGGCGGCGGCCTTTGCCGCGCCATACGGGGTGACCGGGTCGGGCAGACAGGTCTCGTCGTAGGGAGTGGGGGAACCGGAGAACACGGCGTCGCTGGAGACCTGGACGAGTCGGCAACCACGCTGTGCCGCGGCCATCGCCACCCGGATCGAGCCGTCGGCGGTGACCGCCCAGTCGCTCCCCCCGCTCGTCGCGTTGATGACCACATCGGGGTCGGACGCGGCCAGGACCTCATCGAGGTGCCCCGGGGCACGGAGGTCGAGCTGATGCCACGGGACTCCGGGGAGGCTGCCGGGGCGGGAACAGTACGTCGCGGCCGCGCCCCAGCCGGCAGCCGTCGCCTGGCGCACCAGCGCCGTCCCCAGGAACCCGCTGCCACCGATGATCAGAGCCTTCATGGCGCCCTACGGTAGGGCAGCGAGGCGAAGCGGACCGCGACGGCCGTTCGTACGGGCCTCCGGGGCCGCCAGCCACCGCCGCCGACCCGCGTCCCGGCGAGCGTCCGCGAAGCGCCGGATGTCAGGCAGCTGGCCCAGTCCCGGACCGGGCTACCGGGCACCCCACAGACGCCCACTTAAAGTGACCAGATGATCACGGTACGGATGCCCCGCGGCCGGCCGTCGGCGACGGTCTCCCGGCATCCGCTTCCGGCACCCGTTCGCACGGAGAAAGGGACACACATGCGCACTCGCCATCTCGTCACAGCCGCCGCTCTGGCGCTCACCACCGCTCTTCTCGCCGCCACCCCGGCCCCGGCACAGCCCTCCGCCACCACCCTGCCGCCGGGCAGCCGGCCCGCCCCGGCCCGGCCCGCCGGCCACACCGAGGTCCCCGTCAAGGGCGGCTCGGCCCGCTTCGCCACGCCGCCCGCCCTTCTTGCCGCGCTCAAGGCACGGGGTGTGGCGCTCGCGGACGTGGACACCCGGGGCACCGTCACTCCGCACCACGACTCCGGCGGCATCAGCCTGGGCATCAAGGGCGGTGCGGTCACCAACAGCGGCGGCAAGGTCGGCGGCGAGTTGCGGCTCGCCGATGCCGGGATCGCGCTGGTCAACCGCACGACCAAGAAGACCGTCGAGGTCACCGGCTTCACCGTCGACCTCGGCCAGGGCACCCTCCGCGCCCGGCTGAACCGCGGCCCGAGCATGACCGTGGGCACCTTCACCCGCCCCGCCATCGCCTCCGCCATCGACACCCATGCCGCGGCGTTGCGTATGGACACCGGGATCACGGTGTCCGCGGCGGCCGCCGCCCAGCTCAACGCGGCCCTCGGCACCACCGGCTTCACCGGCGGCGGCCCCCTGCTCCACGCCCACATCGACGCCGCTCTCGACCGGACCGTCGACCTCGCCACCGCCCTCAACCTGGGCCACCGCCCGGCCTCGACCGACGCAGGCCGCCGCTCGGCCGGGGTCGCGGGCGGAGGGGTGCCGTGGGAGTGATGATCCGGCGGAGGTGCGGGGTCGGCTCGTTGGCTCGTCGGCTTCATGCGGGAGGGACGGACTGGTGCCGGCGGGGACCTCAGCGCCGCGCGTGGCGGATCTTCAACCGTCCGAACCCCATGGTTCCGGAGATCCGGATCGTCGGTCCGCCGGTACGGGGGCGCCGCCGGATCTTGTAGAGCGGGTCCTTCCAGCCGGCCTGCAGAGCCTCGACCTCGACCGTCGCGTCGCGAGGCACCGTGATCCTGGCTCTGCCGGTGCCGAGTTGCAGCTCGATGTCGACCACCGGATGCTCGATCACCGCCCGGGACAGGTCCAGGTACACCTTGCCGAACGCGGACGCGACCTTGAGCGTGCGAGGTACCCGCCATGCGCCGCCCCGCCGGATGCGTCCACCGGCGGCGGCGATCGTGGCCGTGGTCCCGGCCTCCTCCTCGGGGAGCGAGGCCAGAGCCCCCACGAGTTCATCGGGCGTCTTGGCGGTAAGCGCCTGGTGGAGGCGGGCGTCCATCTCCTCGTGCGAGAGGTGCCCTTGGGTGTACGCGTCCTGGAGGCGCTGTACGGCCGTGTCGCGCTCTTCTTCGCTGATCCGCGGCGGCAGGTTTTCCGATAACGGGGTCACCGCTTCACTCTAGTGCGGTGGTGGCGCTACCGAACGCCCCTGGGCCCGTACTGGACAAGGCAACGGGGGCGGGACTCACTGACGCTGTGGGGTCCAGGGCAGTGGCAGGCCGTCGCTGTGGCGTCGGGGGATCAGATGGACATGGGCGTGGAAGACCGTCTGGGTCGCCGCGGGGCCGGCCGCGGTGATGAGGTTCAGGTCCTCCGCGAGTTCCCCGCCGAGCTCCGCGGCGCGCTGCATCACCGCGGCGGTCACGGCGGGGTCGGTCGTCGCGTCCCGGACATGGCGGCGGGGAATGACCAGGAGGTGGCCGGGGGTGACCGGGCGGCGGGGCACGATCGCGAAGGCATCCGGCCAGTCACGGACGAGCGGGGCGGGGTCCGTGCCGGCGGCCATCCGGCAGAAGGCGCAGGCCTCCAGTTGCTTCGCGGGTTCGCGGTGGATCAAGGGGCGGGCGATGTCGCGGTGTTCGACGTCGGCGGCCGTTCCGCGCTCGGCGAGCCAGTCGGCGACGGCACGGGCGACGGCCGGGGCCCGGTGGCGGCCGTACCAGCAGGCGACGTAGAGGTGCACCGCCTCGTCGGCGGCTGACTGGTGGAGAGCGAGCAGCTGACGGCCGGTGTGCTCGACGGTCTGCCGGGCGTCCGGGGCGGACAGCACATAGTCGCGGACCTCGGGGTCCAGCCCCGTCAGCACGACCAGCGGCGCGGTGGTCGCCGTGTCGGCCGGGTCCCACATCCGGTCCCGGACGTCCAGTACGAGGGCGCCGGTTTCATGCCGGGGCGGGGCACCCCAGCGGGCGCCGTAGGACGTGATGTGGATCGGGGCGGGGCTGCTGGGCATGGGCTCTCCTGCCGTGGGGAACGGGGGACGGTGCGGGACGGGAGACCTGACCCCGCGTCGCCGTGGCCGTCGGCGGGCGGCAGGTTTCCCTGCGGTTTGCCTTCGACAGATCTACCGGACATCGCGGCGCCATGTGGCGGCTTCGCAGCGGGGCGTCCCGGCCGGCACGGCCGGGCGAGCGGCGGACGATAACCGACAGGCAATGGGTGTACCGCGTTCCGGGTTCGTTCAGCTACCGGTCACGCGCACTGCCCAAGCTCTGGAATGAGACATTCCGATTGGTGACACCGCTGTGGTCGGGCCTCCCCGCCACGGCACGGAGGGCCGCATGGCCGGTATGACCCAGATCCCCACCAACCGTCGTCACTTCCTCCTCACTTCCGGTGCCGCCGTCGCCGGAACCGCCGCCGCCTGGGCGCTGCCGGGCCAGCGCAGCAGCAGCGCGGCACCGGGCGCCGGACCCGCGCGGCCGCTCCCCCGCACCGCGCCCGCCCGCCCGGCCGTACGCCGCGCGGCACCGTACGGCGCCACGACGCTGGACACCGCGGCGCGCCTCACCGGCAGTAGCGGCTACCGCCGCCTCACCTCCGGCCCGGGCTGGCCGCTGGTCGTCCGGGGTGAACTCGCCGCCGCGTCGACCGGACGCCAGGACCGGCGCACCCCCCTGGCATGCTTCGTCCAGTTCACCGACCTCCATGTGGTCGATGTCCAGAGCCCGTTGCGCAGCGAGTTCCTGCGCGCCGGGTCGCCGGGGGCGTGGCGGGCGCAGGAGGCGCTGTCGGTCGCCGGTTCGGTCTCGCTGGTGGAGCAGGCCAACGCGCTCGGCGGCGGACCGCACACGGGCCGTCCGCCGGCGTTCGTGATGTCCACGGGCGACAACATCGACAACCACTCCATGGTCGAGCTGGAGTGGTTCCTCACCCTCATGAGCGGCGGCCGCATCACCCCCAACACCGGAGACCCGGCGTCCTTCGAAGGCGTACAGAACTCCGGTCTCCCCCTGTACTGGCATCCGGACGACGGTCTGCGCGACCAGGACAAGAGGCGGGGTCTGCCGCGGATACCCGGCTACCTCGAAGCCGCGATGCGCCCGGTCACCAGCCCCGGTCTGCGGATGCCGTGGTACTCGACGCCCGGCAACCACGACGATCTGCCGGGCGGCTGTCTGGCTCCGCAGGACCCGATGCTGACGGAGTACATCACCGGGTCTCGCAAGCTGTTCTCCGTACCTGACACCGATGTCGCCGCGTTCAAGAGGGTGCTGGATTCCGGCGACGACCCCAAGAGCACGGTGCTCAAGGACATCCTCGCCCGCAACGCCCGCCGGGCACGGACCGTGACCCCCGACGAGCGCCGGCGTATGGCCACCCCGCACGACTATCTGCGGGCCCACCTGGACCCGGCCTTCGCGGGCGCGGGACCCGTCGGACACGGCTACACCGACAACCACCTCGACGGCGACCGGATGTACTACTCCTTCCCCGTCGCGGAGGGTGTCGTCGGCATCAGCATCGACACCACCTACCGCAGCGGTCACTACGAGGGGTCCCTGGGCACCGAGCAACTCCAGTGGCTGGAGCGGACATTGGCCGCCCACAGCGCCCGTCATTACGACGCGGACGGAAGGCTGGTGCGCAATGCCGGTGCCGAGGACGCGCACATCCTGGTGTTCAGCCACCATCACAGCCCGAGCATGACCCGACGGCCCGACGCGGCGCGCGCGGAGGAGCGGCGGCACGACGGCGAGGAGGTCATCGCGCTGCTGAGCCGGTTCCCGAACGTGGTGGCGTGGATCAACGGCCACAGCCACGTCAATCGCATCACGCCGCACGCCCACCCGACGGCCGCCCGTTCCTTCTGGGAGGTCAACACCGCCTCACATCTGGACTATCCGCAACACGCCCGGGTCATCGAACTCGTCGACAACCACGACGGGACGCTGTCCCTGTTCACCACCCTCATCGAGTCCGCCGCACCGCACCACACGGACTTCGACGACCTGTCGGCCGTCGGACTCGCGTCCCTCTACCGCGAGCTGTCCTACAACGCACCCGGTCTCGCCGGTATGACCGGCCCGGTCCACGAAGGACTGGCGGGCACCCCGGCGGACCGCAACACCGAACTCCTCGTGCGCCGGGCCTGATTCGGCGCCGGGCCACGTCAGCCGGGGAAGCCGCCGGACTCGCCCGGCACCGGCCCGGGCCACTGTGCCGGCTCTCCGCTATCCGCGTCCCGACGGCACCGGCAGCGGGCCGGCCGCGCAGGTCACATCGTGCTCCGGAGCGGCTCCGTCGAGGAGATAGGCGTTCACGAGGCCGTCGACGCAGGCATTGCCGTTCTGATACTGGCCGTGATCGCCGCCGCCCCTCACGGTGACCAGCCGCGAACCGCGCAGCGCACGGTGTGCCGCGAGCGCGCCCTCGTAGTACGTGGCGGGATCGTGCTCCGAGTTGAGCATCAGCGTGGTCGGCAGGCCCTTTCCGGTGACCCATACGCGGGGTGCGGCGGGGACCGGCCAGGCCATACAGGTCGCCGCATAGGCGAGTTCGCGTGCCCCGGCGAGCGGATGGGTCGCGGTGTCCGCTGCGCTGCGCCGGATCCAGTAGCCGAGATCACCGCGCCACGGAGTGTCGTTGCAGGTCACCGAGAAGAAGGTGGCGGCGAAACCCGGGGACAGATAGCTCCCGAAGAGCTCTTTGACGAGGGTGCGCTCGGCCGGTGTGGCGGTCGGCCAGTGGTCGAGGGCGCTGAGCGCGGAGGCCAGTTGCGGGAACTGCCGCTGTGCGTTGTAGATGTTCTGAAGGGTGGCGTTGTCGAGCTGGTTGGGCCCGATCGTCAGGGAACCGACGGTCAGCGGGTGGTCGTGCAGGGCGCGGCGGCGTGCCTCCCACCGCGCTTTCGCCTCGGCCGCGGTGCGCCCGTAGTGGTACGTGGCGTCGTACCGGGCGATCCAGGGCAGGAAGTCCTGCTCGAAGCGGCGCTGGAAACTTCTCGGCTGGCCTGCTTCGGCGTTCTGCCAGGTGCCGCTGAAGTCCAGGTTGCTGTCCAATACGGCGCGCTCGACGCGCTGGGGGAACTCCGTCGCGTAGTAGGCCCCGAGCCAGGTCGCGTAGGAAGGCCCGTAATAGGAGATCTTGCGTACGCCGAGCAGGGCACGGAACAGATCCATGTCGCGCACCGCCTGCTCGGTGGTCAGCCAGGGCACCAGATCGCCGCTGCGCCGCAGACAGCCGGCGACGAGCCGCCGGGAGCGGTCGAGGACGCCGCGCAGCGCCGCGGGCGAACGGTCACGGAAGTCGTGGGCGTAGAAGTCCTGGAACTCGGCGTCGGTCTGGCACCGCGCGGGTGCGCTGCCGCCGACCCCGCGCTGGTCAAAGCCGACCACGTCGTACGCGGCGGCCACGGCGGGCGAGCGTTCGGCGAAGTCCGCGGGCCGGGTCAGCCCCGAGGCCCCCGGGCCGCCCGCCGCCATCATCAGGACCCCGCGCCGCCGGCCGGGGTCGCTCGCGCGGTGCCGGGACACCGCGAGGGTGAGGTCGGCCCCGGTGTCCGGGTGATGCCAGTCGCGCGGCACGGTCATACGCGCGCACTCCAGCGACGGTTTCCCCGCGCAGGGCTGCCAGTTGAGCTGCTGGTGGGCGTAGCGGGCCGGTACCGGCGGCCCGGACCGGTCCGCCGCGCGGGCCGGTGGCGCGGTGGGCAGCGCCGCCGTCAGCAATGCGGCGGCGGCCATTCCCGACAGCGCGGCTTTCGGCCACCGTAGTTTTCTGAACGCGGACATCGGTCCTCCCGTCGGCGCGCGGAGTGCGCTGCCACGGCAAGAATCCTCGGCGTCCCGCCGGTCCGCGGTCGATCACCCTGGTGCCCGTTCGCGGGGTGGCACCAGCACCACCACGGCCCTGCCCGCACCACAGCCCTGCCCGCACCGCGGCACTCCCCGTGCGCGCGCCGCCGCCGTCCCCGCCGCCGTGGGCCGTGGGACGCGGTGCCGACGGCCTCCCGCCTCTGCCGTCCGGCCCCAGGCGCTGGGGCGTCCGGGGGATCCCGGCCGACGTGCTGCGGCCTCGCGGCGGTGGTGGGCAGTAGTGTCAGGGCGGGCATATCGGCAGATATGCGGCAGAACAACACCATTGGTGGAGTCTGTATGTCCCCCTCCGTCCCCACGCGGTCGTCCCGGCGTCGTGTCTTCGGCACCCTGTGTGTGCTGCTGGCCGTCGGCGTCGTCATCACCGGTCTGGTCCAGGCGGCGCCGTCCGCCACACCCCGCGCGCTCGATCCGCGGATCACCGCGGTCATGCGGAAGCCGGACTACCGGCACGCCCAGTGGGGCCTGTTCCAACAGGACCCGCGGACCGGCAAGGTGACCCACTCCCGCTACGCCGACCAGTTCTTCATCCCCGGTTCGGCGGCCAAGCTGTTCAGCGTCAGCGGGACCTGGCACACGCTGGGCGGCGACCACCGCTTCGTCACGCCAATCCACGCCGTCGGACAGCGCCGGAACGCGACGCTGAAGGGCGATCTGGACCTGGTGGCGCAGGGCGATCTGACCCTCGGCGGCAGAACACGCAAGGACGGCACGGTCGCGTTCACCAGCATCGACCACACCTACGCCAACGACGTCCCGGGAGCCACCCTCACCCCGGAGAACCCGCTGGCCGGTATCGACCAGCTGGCCCGGCAGGTACGGCAGGCGGGGATCCGCCGGGTCGACGGCGATGTGGTCATCGACGCACGGCTGTTCAAGCCGGACCCCGGCCTCGATCCGGTCCCCACCCCGCTGATCA
The DNA here is from genome assembly GCF_055574515.1 of Streptomyces sp. NPDC029466. Lineage (NCBI taxonomy): Bacteria > Bacillati > Actinomycetota > Actinomycetes > Kitasatosporales > Streptomycetaceae > Streptomyces > Streptomyces sp. NPDC029466. The sequence goes on along the minus strand of NZ_JBVHZH010000022.1, from coordinate 40,923 downwards.
TCAATGACAACGTCATCGACCTGCTCACCACCCCCGGCTCCCAGGTCGGCACCCCCGCCGGGCTGGAGTGGCGTCCGAAGGTCGCGCCGTACCACGTCACGTCCTCCGTCCGCACGGTCGCGGCAGGCAAGCCCTCCGACATCAACGTGACCAGCTCCCCCGACGGCACCCGCATCCAGCTGTCCGGCACCATCGCCGCCGACTCGGCCCCCGTCCTCCGGGTGTCCGCCGTCAAGGACCCGAACGCCTTCGGCCGCACCGCACTGATCGAGGCACTACAGCGGGTCGGCGTCGAGGTCCGCGCGAAGGCCGTCGGCCCCAACCCCGCCCGCCGGCTGCCGCGCTCCTATCAGGGCGCCCCCACCGTGGCCCGCTACACCTCCCCCGTGTACGCCCAGTACGCCAAGCTCATCCTCAAGGTGAGCCACAACCTCGGGGCGAACCTGGGGATCTGCCTGATGGCCACCAGCACGGGAAGCACCAACTGCGACGACGGTTTCCCCGTCCTCGCCACGTTCCTGAAGCGTGCCCAGGTGGACCGCAAGGCCGTACAACTCGCCGACGGCCGCGGCGGCAACCCCGCCGACCGCACCACCCCGCGCGCCATGGCGCAGATCCTGACGTACTGGCAGCGCACCCCCGAGGCGCGGCGCTTCCGCACCTCGCTGCCGATCCTCGGCGTCGACGGCACGCTGGCGGATTCCTGCCGCAGCTGCCCCTCACGGGGCAAGGTCTTCGCCAAGACCGGCACCGCGGCGGGCGGCGACCTCCTCAACGACCGACTGGCCGTGGGCGCCGAAACCACGGCCGGCTACCTGGAGACCCGTAAGGGCCACTTCGACGTCTTCTTCGCCGGAGTGAACGGCGCCGCCACCCCCACCGCCGACATCACCGGCGTCCTGACCATCGCCAACGACGTGGCCGATGTCGCCGCCTACCTCCAGCAACAGGCGGCCGGCGGGCGCTGAGCGGCGCGGGGGGGGGGAGCGTGGCCGAACACCCCCCTAATTGGCATCCTGGATACCACTTCTATAGAGTGCCACCGTGCGACTCACCAAAAGCACCGACATCGCTCTCCGCATCGCCATGCGTCTGGCGGTGCTCGGGGACAGCGGCGACGCGCCCACCACCCGGGAGGTGGCGAGTGCCGTCCAGGTGCCGTACACCCATGCCGCCAAGGTGGTCAGCAAGCTCCAGCATCTCGGTGCCGTCGAAGCGCGGCGCGGACGAGGTGGCGGGCTGGCGCTGACGACGGCGGGGCGTACGGGGTCGCTCGGGCGGCTGGTGCGTGAGCTGGAGGGGACCGATGACGTCGTGGGGTGCGAGGACGATCCGCCGTGTCCGCTGCGTGGCGACTGCCGGCTGCGTGGTGCGCTGCGGGCGGCGCAGGAAGCGTTCTACGCCTCGCTCGACCCGCTCTCCGTCGCCGACCTGGTCGAATCGCCGACCGGCCCGCTACTGCTCAGTCTGACGCCCGCGCCACCCAAGGACTGACCGCACCGCACGGCCGACCGGGCCCCACCTCAGGAAGCCCCCTCAGGTCAACTCGCGCCGCACGCCCCGCTTTTCACGACTGAAAATACGCATCCAAGATGCGAGTTTACTTCTCCCCCGCCTTCGAGAGTCCGGAGTTACCGATGCTGTCGCCGAAGTCCGCCGAGACCGTACGTGCCACGCTCCCCGCCGTGAGCGGAGCCCTCGACGAGATCACCACGCTCTTCTACGAGAAGCTCTTCGCCGCCCACCCCGAGTTGTTGCGCGACCTCTTCAACCGCGGCAACCAGGCCAACGGCAGTCAGCGGCAGGCGCTCGCCGGGTCCATCGCCACCTTCGCGCGCCATCTCCTCGACCACCCGGACCGCCGGCCGGACGCCCTGCTCGCGCGGATCGCGCACAAACACGCCTCCCTCGGGGTGCGCGAGGACCAGTACCCGGTCGTGCGGGAGCACCTCTTCGCGGCCATCGCCGAGGTGCTGGGTGAGGCGGTGACCGACGATGTGGTCCGGGCCTGGGACGAGGTGTACTGGCTGATGGCCCATGCCCTGATCGCCGTTGAGAAGCGGCTCGTGCGGGAGGCGGGTGTGCGGGACGGCGCGGGGTGGCGCCCCTACCGGGTGGCCGGCCGGGTGCAGGAGACCGACGAGGTGGCCACCTTCCTCCTGCGGCCCGCCGACGGCGCGCCCGTACCGGCGTCCCGGCCCGGCCAGTACGTCTCCGTACAGGTCCAACTCCCGGACGGCGCACGGCAGATACGTCAGTACAGCCTGTCCGGGCAGCCGGACGGCGGGCTGCAGATCTCGGTGAAGCGGGTGGCGGCGGACGGTTCGTCCGGCGCCCCTGCGGGCGAGGTGTCGGGGTATCTGCACACGCAGGTGCACGGCGGGGAGACCTTGTACGTGAGCCCGCCGTTCGGCGATGTGGTGCTGTCCGACGACGGCGACGGACCCCTGCTCTTCGCCTCTGCGGGCATCGGCTGTACCCCGATGGTCGGCATGCTCGCGCATCTCGCCGCCACCGGCTCCCGGCGCCGGATCATCACCGCGCACGCCGACCGCTCCCCCGCCACGCACCCGTTCCGTACGGATCTGCGCCGGCTCACCGGCAAGCTCGCCGACGCGACGGCGGAACTCTGGTACGAGGAGGGGGCCGGGATCGAGGAGGAGGGTGTGGGGCGGGAGACAGGCGGCGCGGTGGACGCGGTGAGCGTGCACACCGGGCTGATGGATCTGACGCGGGTCGCCATTCCGGCCGGGACCACCGCGTATCTGTGCGGGCCGGTGCCGTTCATGAAGGCGGTACGGGCCCAACTGCTGGACTCCGGCGTACCGTCCGCGGCGATCCACTACGAGGTGTTCGGCCCGGACCTCGGGCTGTAGGTGCCACGCCCCAGGGCGTGGGTGGTGCGGTGCTCAGGAGGGGCGTGCATGCGGGACGGCCGGGCAGTGGCCGGTGGCGCAGGTGCAGCATTGCCAACGGCCGGTGAGGGCAGCAAGATCGAGGAATGACAGCGAACCTGCCTTCCGCTTCGCCGGCCGTGGTCCGGCTGACGCGGTTCACGCGGACGGAACTGAGCGACATCGCCGGGGACGGCGAGGACGCCTTCGGGGTCTCCTGGACCGGGCTGACCTGGAGGGCCAAGGAGGAGCACTTCGGCATCGAACGGGACGGCCGTCTCGTGGCGCACACCGGTCTGGTGACGGTTCCGCTGTCCATCGGCGCCGTGGACACCCGGGCGGTCGGCGTCGGCGGGGTGATCGTCGCGCCCGACCTGCGAGGACAGGGCCTGGTGCGGATCATCATGACCGCCGCCCTGGAGCACGCCCGCACGAGGGGACCGGAGTACGGCCTCCTCTTCTGTATGCCGCATCTCCTGCCCCTGTACGAGCGGTTCGGCTGGCAGCAGCTCCATGAGGAGGTGGAGGTCGAGCAGCCCGAGGACACCACGGCGATCATGCCGCTGCGCACCATGTGGGTGCCGCTGCGCGAGGGGGCGAGGTGGCCGGTGGGACGGGTGCGGCTGCGGTCGCTGCCCATGTGAGCGACCCCGTCGTCGAGGGCTGGGCGGGCCCCCTCCTCCTGTGCGCGCCGTCCGCGTCGGCTCGGGACTGCCACGGGAGTTCGTATGTGTCCTTCGTCCGCGTGGCCGCCCGGCGCGTCGTTTGGACAGCTCACGGGCCTCCGACACCGTGAAGGCGTGCGCCCTCTCCTCCTTCGCCTCGTCGCAGCGACGGCCGTTCTCCTCGCGGTCGGCGGCTGTGTGTCCCTTCCCGCCGACGGCTCCCCGCACGACCCCGGCCCCGCGTCGGGCGGACGCACGGTCGCTCCGGCCCGGCCCTCGCCGCTGGTGCTGCCCACCCAGGAGTCGGCGCGGGAGCGGCTGGTGGACGTGGCGTCCGCACGACGGAAGGCGAAGCGGCCCACGGCCTCACGGAAGGGGCAGGCCGCCCCGCGGCACGTCGCGCCAGGGCACGCCGCGCCGGGTCACCGCGCGGAACGGCGGCCCGCGGGACGGCCGGTGCCGCGGCCCGCTCGCTCGGTGGCGTCGAGGCCGCGTCCGGTGCCGGTCCGCACGGCGCCGAGGACGCGGCATCATGCGGCGGCGCCGCGCGCGCACCGGCGGCCGCCGCGGCCCCGCTCGACGATCGATCCCGGTGTGGTGTGCCGGATGGCGGCCGGCCGGGTCCGGGGCGATCTGCTGCGGCTGTGTCATCGGACGTACGGACGCTGAGGCGATACGGCCGCCGGGCCCGTCCCGGCCGCGCGCACCGTTGAGCGTCAGGAACGGGAGTCGGCGCGGGGGACCCAGCCGTTGGCGGCGCCGGTGTGGATCAGGTCCTGGGCGTAGCGCCAGAGGTCCGCGGAGGCGTCCTTGATCACGGACTTGCGGGCGAGTACGTCGTCCTCCGTGACACCCGGGGTGCGCCAGGTCCCGCCGCGGTTGCCGTAGTTGAGCAGCAGTGGCTGGAGCCGGTCCATAGCCTTGGCGAAACGTGCCTCAGGGGTGACCCGGGCCTCGAACTCGTCCCACAGGGCCCGGAATTGCTCCCGCTGGTCATCGGGCAGCAGCGCGAAGAGCTTGTCCGCCGCCCGCTGTTCCCTTTCCTCCTGGTCCGCGGCGGCCGCGGTGTCGTACAGGAAGGTGTCTCCGGCGTAGATCTCCACCAGGTCGTGCACGACGACCAGGGCAAGCACCTTGCTGGTGTCGACGGGTTCGTCCGCGTACTCCGTGAGCACCAGGGTCATCAGCGCGAGGTGCCACGAGTGCTCGGCGTCGTTCTCCCTGCGGTCCGCGCTCAGCAGCGGACTGCGCCGGAAGACGTTCTTGAGCCGGTCGGCCTCGATGATGAACTCGATCTGGTGGCGCAGCCGTTCGGGGGTGCCGTCGGGCTGCCGGACGGCATCGGCGAGCAGGGGGATGTGATTGTCGTCGTCGTGGGGCATGTGGCGGGCTCCTTGGAGGGGGTTACGGACGCGCCGTTCAGCGGTGGAGGTATTGCAGAACGACGCCGGCCATGAGCAATAACGTCGTCACCCATAGCGCGGGATGCGGCCGCCGGCGGCCGAGGACGCTCGCGGCCACGCTCACCACGAAGGCCGCGGCCATCGCCTGGTCGATCGCGAGGGTGGCGACGGTGACGGCCACGGCGGTCACCGTGACGGCCACGCCCAGGCGGTCGGTGCCGCCCGGCCTGCGGGCGGTCAGCATCTTGACCGCCACGAAGACCAGGGCGCCCGTGGTGGCCTCCACCGGGACATGGACCAGGACCGGGCCGAGGAACAGACAGGAGAACAGAAGCAGTCCGGTGACCACCGCCGCGATCCCGGTCCGGGCACCGGCCCGGATCCCGACCGCGCTCTCCACGAACGCCACGAAGCTGGACGATCCCACGGCGGACCCGGCGACCGTGGCCCCGGCGTCGACCAGCAGCGCCTCACGCATCCCCGGTACCCGCCCCTGGTCGTCCTGCAACGGGGTGTGCGCCGAGAGACCCACCACTTTCGCGATGCTGCCGAAGAAGTCGAGGGCGAACAGCACCAGAATGACGCTCCACGCCCGGGGATCGGTGAGGACGGTGAGGTCGAAGCGGAAGAGCGCCGCGCCGCTTCCGTGGACGCCGTCGTGGACCGCGCCGGCGCGCAGGCCCGCGACGGCGCAGTACAGCGCGGCGGCCGCGATGCCGCCCAGGACGGCCGCGGCCCGCGCGCCGAGCCGGTCCAGGACCAGGGCGACCGCGAGGCCGAGGTACAGCGCCACGGCGGGTGGCCCCGTCCAGTCGCCCAGGCCGGACAGCCGCCCGTCGGAGGTGCGGACCAGGTGCGCGATCTGCAACCCCACCAGGCCGATGAACGCGCCGACCGCGGCGGCGAGGGCCGAACGCAGCTCCGGCGGGATGGCGTTGATCACCGCCGCGCGCAGCCGCAGCAGCGACACCGCCAGCATCGCCACTCCGGACCAGAACACCATGCCCAGCGCCTGGGGCCAGGTGTAGGCGAGGGTGCCGACCACGGAGAAGGCCACCATCGCGTTCATCTCCATGCCCGGTGCCACCGCGAACGGGAGCCGGGCCCACAGCCCCATGGCCATGGTGGCGAGGCCGCCGACCGCCGCCGTCGCGAAGAAGGCGGCGGTATGCGGGATACCTCCCTGGGCGAGCACGGCCGGGTTGACGACCACGATGTAGGAGAGCGCCAGGAACGTCGATATCCCGGCCACGATCTCGCGGCGCCAGGTCGAGCCGCGCGCGCTCAGGGAGAAGTAGCGGTCGACGGCTCCGGGCCCGGCCGTGGAGTGGCGCCGGAGCAGTTCCGGGCCACGCCCCGGGCTTTCCGGCGTGGTCACGCCGGGGTCCCCCGGGGCGGGGAGGCGGGCGCCACCGGGCTGATGGTGTCCCCGACATCGCCCAGCACGAGCTGCTCGGGGGCGTCCGGCCGCACGGCGTAGAACTTCCCGTTCAGCGCGCCCGACACCTGTCCGACGTGGAGGGTCAGCGACACCTGGAGCTGCTCGGCGTAGCGCGCCAGGGCGAGTGCGCCCTGCTGGGTGGAGTGGCAGGTGAAGATCTCGACGTCGGCACCGGGCCGGACCGTCAGCTGCATGAGGGCCATGAGGGTCACCCCGCTGGCCACCACACCGTCGATGATCACCAGCCGGTCGGCCTGCGAGGGCAGCCATTCGTCCACCCCGACGAGCAGTCCACCGCCCACCGGCATCCGCTTGGCCTGGGGCGTCCAGCCCTGGCGCTGGGGCATGACACCGAGTCGTTCGGCCAGGATGCGGCCCTCGCGTTCCGGCGCTATGACGGTCGTTCCCCATGCGGAGGCGCGCTGGGCGGGCGGGACCGGCAGCATGCCGTAGATGTCGAGCAGCGCCTGGAGGTAGCGGGTGCGGTCGGCGTCCTGCTGGTGGGGGAGGTTGGCGACGGCCGTGACGGTGGCCATCCGCTCGGTCACGCCGGGACGGACGGCGGAGGCGACGTCAATGTTCTCCGGCAGGGGTCCCGGGGTGTGCAGCGCGTCCAGCAGTTCCGGGCCGAAGTGGACCAAGTGGCTGAAGTAGGTGTCGTGTTCCTTCTCGAAGTCGTCCACCGTACGCCGGGCGTCCGGCGGGAGTCCTGGCCTGTCGAACAAGCGGGCGGTGTTCATCGATGACCTCCGGTCCGTGGCTCGAAAGAGGGGTCGTGCGAGGGGACGGGGGCGGGCGTGGGCCCGGTGCGCGGCAGGCGGAGGAGCGCGGCCGGGGCGGCGGCCGCGGCGATGACCGCGGTGGCGCAGAAGGTCCACACGAAGTCCCCGGCCACCGGATGCTCCCCGTGGAGGAGGACCAGCAGCGCCAGGCCGAGGGAGCCGCCGAGGTACTGCGCCGTGGTGACCAGGGCGCTCCCGGTGCCGTTGCTCTCCGGCGGGAGGTCGCGGGTGCCCGTGATGAACATTCCGGTGAACGCCATGCCCTGGCCGAAGCCGCTGAGCAGCAGCCCCGGCAGGATGCCCGTCGGGTATCCGCCGCGGGTGCCGACGGCCAGCGCGAGCACCACCAGTCCGGCCGCTCCGGTGAGGTAGGCCAGGGACAGCAGCCGCCCCAGCGGCAGGCGGCCCGCCAGTCGTCCGGCGACCGTGTTGCCCACCACGATGGTCCCGGCCAGCGGCAGGAAGGCCATGCCCGCGGCGAGCGCGCTGTAGCCCCGTACGTCCTGGAGGTACAGCGTGACGAGGTAGAACTCGGCGCCGAAGCTCGCCATGTACAACGCCGCTACCAGGCAGGCCACTTGGAGAGCCCGTACGCCCAGCAGGGCGCGGGGCACCAGCGGCCGGCGCCGGCTGCGGACGAGGACACCGCCGGCCGGCACCGCCACCACCAGCGCGGCGACGACGACGGGCAGGGAGGGGTGGGCGCGGGAGAGTTCGGTGCAGGCCAGCACGACGGCGACGACCGCGGCACAGGCGGAGAGGGTGGCGGCGGTGGCGAGCGGGGCCCGCTCCGTACGGGTGGTGGAGCGGACCGCCCGTCCGGCGGCGAGCAGACAGACCGCCACGATGGGGAGGTTGATCCAGAAGATCCACTGCCAGGAGGCCACTTCGAGGATGCCTCCCCCGGCCGTGACACCGAGGGCGAGTCCGACCGCGCCCGTGGTGCCCCACACGCTCACCGCCCGGTCCCGTTCCGGCCCCGACGGATAGGCGGAGCTGAGCAGCCCCAGCGTCGCCGGCACCAGCAGGGCGGCCGCCACCCCCTGCCCGACGCGCGCCGCGATCAGGGGGGCGGCGGACGACGAAAGCGCGGCACCGACCGAGGACGCGGCGAACAGCAGCTGGGCGGTGAGGAAGACCCGGCCGGGTCCGAAGACATCGGCCAACTGCCCGCCCAGCAGCAGGAATCCGGCGAAGAAGATGGCGTAGGCGCTGACGATCCACTGGAGCGCGACCGCGGAGAAGTGCAGGCTTCCGCCGATGTCGGGGAGCGCGACGTAGATGATGGAGAAGTCGAGCGCCACCAGCAGCTGCGCCCCGGCCAGTGCCGTGAGTAAGCGGGCACCCGGAGTCGGTACGGGAGAAGCGGGCACGGTCGGTCAGCCTCCGTAGGTCAACGGATCAGCCCAGGGCGGCGAGCGCCTTCAGGAACACGTCCCAGAACCGCTCGGTGTCCAGATGCGTCGCCACCAGGGCATTGGGGGCTCTCCCCGTCACACCGTAGAGGTCGATGACGGTCGCGCCACGGGTGAACTCGCCACGCAGTTCGATCGAGACGGGGGCCTCGACGCAGTCCACCAGGCTCGGGTCGAGCACCCGGGCGATGGCGACGGGGTCGTGCAGCGGCGCGTCCGGCAGATCCCAGATCTGGTCGTAGGTGCGGGAACGGAAGGCGAGGAGGGCCGCGGAGACCTCGCTGATGTGGGTGCCGACATCGAGGATCCGGTCCAGCACCTCGCGGGTGACCGGGGCCTGGTGGGTGACGTTGAGGCCGCAGTAGGTGAGGGGGACGCCGGTGGCGAGTACCTCGTGGGCGGCCTCGGGGTCGACCAGGATGTTGTACTCGGAGTAGGGCAGGGTGTTGCCGCGGTGGGTGGCCCCTCCCATGCAGACGATCTCCTTGATCTTCGCCTTGTCCTCCGGGTGCAGGGCGAGGAGTCCGGCGATATTCGTCTGCGGCCCGGTGACCACCAGGGTGACGGGTTCGGGACTGTCGGACAGGACGTGGTGGATCAGGTCCACGGCGTGCGCGGAGTGCAGCGGCACCTCGGGTTCGGGGAAGTCCCAGCCGTCCAGGCCGGTTTCGCCGTGCACATCGTCGCCGATCAGCAGCATGCCGGTGAGCGGCTTGGGATATCCGGCGGCGACGGGGACGTCAAAGGCCCCGGCGAGGGCGCACATCCGCCGCGCGTTGAGCGCGGTCTTCGCCACGGTCTGGTTGCCCGCACTGGTGGTGACGGCCTTCAGCTCCACGCGGGGGTCGCCGACGGCGAGCAGGATGGCCATCGCGTCGTCGTGGCCGGGGTCGCAGTCCAGGATGATGGGGGTGGGCATGCGGGGCTCCCTGGTGGGTCGGGCGGGGAAGGTGCGGTGGGTCGGCGGGTCATGGCGCCGGACGGGGTGTGGGCGACCGGTCCGTCAGGTGGGGCCGGCCAGGGTCCGGTAGAAGGCCAGGTGGTGCCGGCCGGCGGTGGCGAAGCCGTCCCGGAGGTGCTGGGCCAGGGCGCGGTCAGCGGTGGTCGGTGCGACGGCCGGCCGGTCCACCGCTTCCCGGAGCGCCTCGGTCAGGGCCCGGACATCGCCGGCGGGGACGAGGGTGGCGGCCGAGTAATCGGCCAGCAGCAGCGGTAGGTTGCCCGAGTCGCTGGCGATGATGCGGCGGCCGCAGATGACGGCCTGGGCGACGGACAGCGAGAACGGCTCACCGTGGGCGCCGCGGTCGATGGTCGGGTGGATGATGACATCGCTCGCGCGGATCGCGGCCCAGCTCTGCTCGGGCCGGTAGTGGGTGAAGTGCACCCGCCCCTTCTCCTGCCAGACCCCGGCCCGTTCCAGCAGGGCGTCGGGGATGCCGGGCGGCCAGATGAGGTGCTGGGTTCCCGCGTGCACGAAGTGCAGATCGGCGCCTTCGTCCAGCAGGGTCAGGGACGCCTCCAGGCTCAGGTGGGAGCCCTTCCACCGGGTCATCCGGCTGGGTTGCAGCACGGTGGTGCCGCCCGCTCCGCCGGGGAGCCGGAAGGGGGCTTCGCACAGCGGCAGCGCCAGGGGCAGCGTGCTGACCTCGGCCGCGGGCAGTCGGCGCCGGACCTCGCCGGCCACGAAGTCGGAGTGCACGACGAGCGGGCCGGGGAGCGCGGCGAGGAACTCCCACCGCTCGGGCCGTTCGTCGATGTTGTGCAGATCGAAGACGAAGCGGCCGGGCCAGTGGCGGTCCCGCAGCCGCGCCACGAGGGCGGTCACGACCTCGGGTTTGTGCCATTGCGGGTTGTGCCAGTGCACGACGTCCGCGCGCAGACACCGCTCGATGAGCGCGGCGGCACCGTCCGGGTCGAAGGGGACCTCGATGTCGAGGGCCGGGTCGTAGTCGCAGTCCGGTGACCGCAAGGTGCCGACGACGGCCCGGACCTCGCACGGCAGGGCGCCGAGCTGGCCGACGACCGCCCGCAGATGGGTCTCTACGCCGCCGGTGACCGGTGATCCGGTCCAGTGGACATGGAGGATACGCACCGCTTGTCAGCCCTCCTCGGTCATCGGGACGTCCTCGGCCAGCCGGAACCCCATCGCGTACAGCGAGCGCGGATAGGGTCCGTGCCGGCGCTGGCACCGGGCGAGGTCCCGGAACCGGTTGAAGGCCCCGCCCCGGGCGATGCGGTAGGCACCGAGCCGCAGATACAGGTCGTCGCGCACCACTTCCCCTCCCGGGTAGGGCTCGTAGGTGCTGCTGGTGTACTCCTCGACGTTGCCGGCCAGGTCCAGGGCCCCGCACCACGACCGGCCGCCGGGGAACGCACCGACCGGGCTGCTCATGAGCAGGCCCGTCTCCAGCGTGTTGGCCGCGGTGGCGTCCCAGGTGTCACCCCAGGGGTGCCGCAGCCCGTCCGGCCCGCCCGCTGCGTACTCCCACTCCTGCTCGGTGGGCAGCCGGAAGCGGCGGCCGGTCCGCCGGCTCAGCCAGTCCGCGTACCAGTCGGCGGCCTCCGCGGTGACCGTGTAGACGGGGTGATTGGCGGTGGCGGGGTCGTAGCGTCCGTAGTTCCAGTTGCTCGGCAGTTCGGCATGGCCGGTGTCCTTGAGGAAGACCGCGAACTCCTCGTTGGTGACCGGGTACTTGGCGAGATGGAAGGCCGCGATCCCGACCGTGTGCCGGGGGCACTCCTTCGCCACCCAGGACCGCTGCACACCGAACCGGGCGGAGTCGGCGTGCAGGGCGTCGACCGCGCTCTCGGGTGTGCCGATGAGCGCCCGGCCCGCGGGGACGGGCAGCATGACCGGGGCGTCCCAGCGGGTCCGCGGGTCGCCCGTCAGCGCCAGTGCGGTGCCCGCGGCCAGGCGCCGTTCGAGGGAGAGGGACGGATCCTCCACCAGGGCGGCGAGTTGCTCGGCCGGGCGGCCGGCCAGGCGCGGGAAGTCCGCCAGGCGCTCGGCCCGCGGTTCCACATAGCCTTCGGGCAGCCCCATCGCCGCCCGGTCGGTGAGGGCGTTGATATCGGCGTCGACCAGGTTCCTGTGCACGATGTGGGACATGTCGCTCCTACTTCCTGCGGACGGGATCCGGCTCCAGTACGGTGCGTACGTCCTCGCCGACCCGGCGCACGCCGAGGACGCGGAAGCCCGGGGCCCCGGCGCAGGAAGGGACTTCGAGGCCGCGGACCGCGGGGGCGCCGTCCTGGCCGAGCAGTCGGGGGGCGCTGTACCAGATGACCCGGTCCACCAGCCCCTCGCCGAGGAGGGCACCGGCCAGCGTGGCTCCGCCCTCGACGAGCAGCGACCGGATGCCGCGGTCGTACAGCGTGTGCAGGGCCTCGGTGAGATAGCGCGAGCCCGGGCCGATGGTGACCGGTTCGGCCGACCCGAGGGCGTGGTCCGCCGCCGGGCGGGTGGTGAGGATCCAGGTGGGGGCCGCGCCGTCGGAGGCGAGCCGGGAGCGGGCGGGAGTGCGCAGCCGGCGGTCGAAGACCACCCGGACCGGCTGCCGGGCACACGGGCGGCCGGCGGCGGTGCGTGCGGTGAGGGCGGGGTCGTCGGCCAGGACGGTGCCGCTGCCGACGGCGATCGCGTCGACCCGGGCCCGCAGCCGGTGGGTGTCGCGGCGGGCGGGCGGACCGGTGATCCAGCGGCTGGATCCGTCACGGGCGGCGATCCGCCCGTCGAGGGTGGTGGCGAGTTTGAGAGTGAGATGCGGCCGCCGGGTGACCACCGCGGTCAGCCAGGCGTGATTGGCCTCCGTGGCCTGCTCCGCGAGGAGCCCGGAGCGCACCTCGGCCCCGGCGCGGCGCAGCGCCGAGGCGCCCTCGCCGGAGAGGGTGGGGTCGGACACGGCGTAGATCACCCGGCGGATGCCGGCCTGGAGCAGTGCCTGGGTGCAGGGGCCGGTGCGGCCCTGTCTGCTGCACGGTTCGAGGGTGACCAGGGCGGTGCCGCCGTCGGCGCGGGGGCCCGCGGCGCGCAGCGCGTGGACCTCGGCGTGCGGTCCGCCGGCCTTCCGGTGCCACCCCTCCCCCGCCGTCCGGCCGTGGGGGTCGAGGATCACCGCCCCGACGACCGGGTTCGGTGCCACCGTGCCGAGCCCGCGCCGGGCCAGCGTCACGGCGCGGCGCATCGCGGTCCGCTCGTCGTCGGAGAAGGCCCGGCCGGCCCCGGAACCGTCCGGCGTCACTGCGGCACCTGCCCCGGGAGAGCCGCCCGCAGCCCGGTGACCTGCTGTGCCGTGCCCAGCGCGTCGAGATGGCCCATCAGCCGGTCCTTGACTTCCAGATAGGCCTCGTTGAACGGGGTGCGGAAGCCGCCGAGCGGGACCCGGTCCTCGACCACCGTCCCCTGGGCGGCGAGCTGGGCGACCTTCTCCGGGTTGTTCGTCATCAGGCGTACCCGGGTGATGCCCAGGTGGCGCAGGCAGTCGGCGGCCATCCGGAAGTCCCGGCTCTCCGCCGGGAAGCCGAGGGCGAGGTTGGCGCTGATGGTGTCGTGCCCCACCGACTGGAGCGCATAGGCACGGATCTTGTTCGCCAGGCCGATGCCCCGCCCTTCCTGCCGGAGCATATAGACGAGCACACCGTTGTACGAGCGGACGATGGCGGCCAGCGCGGCGGAGAGCTGGGGCCCGCAGTCGCACTTCTCGGAGCCGAGGACATCGCCGGTGAAGCAGGCACTGTGGATGCGCACGATCGGCGGGGCGGCGGATTCACTGCGTGGGGCGAGGGTCCGCAGGGTGACCACTTCTTCGGTCTCCCGGCCGTCCGCGCCGACCTGCCCGAAGACGGTCAGCTGCATCAGGGTGGCGCCGACCGGGACCGGAGCGCTCGCAAGGCGGACCACCACCGCCTCATCAGATGTCGTCATCGGGCGGCCCTACCGGTTCCGGGCGGACGGCACGGCGGCGGCCGCCTCGATGCCGTAGACCCGGCCGTCGTAGGAGGAGGCCAGGAACCGGCCCGGTGGGCCGGCCGGGGCCAGTGCCGAGATCCCGGCGGTCGTGGGCCGTTCGTCGCACACCCAGGTGCCGGCCGCGGGGTCGTGGACGGCGACCCGTCCGTGGTAGCCGCCCGTCGCGATCAGTCCGGTGTGCGGGTCGACCGCGACGCACTTGATGCTGTTGCGGTGCGGCGTCGTCACCACGGCCTGTTCCTCACCGGCGGCGGTCCAGATCCGGAGCGTCAGATCGCGGCCCACGCTGACGAAACGGCCGTCCGGCAGGGCGTCCGCGGCATTGGCTATACGGGCGTGTGCCGCTTCCTTCGCGGCCAGGAGTTTCAGGTCCGGCAGGGCGTGCCACCTCGCGGCACCCGTGGCGCACACACTGAAGAGCACCTCGCCCTGGACGGCGACCCCCTTGACGGCGTTGTCCTGGATGCGCCGCACATCGACCAGCTTCAGTCCGGTGCCGTCCACATCCCGCAGGACCAGTGCCTCACCGGTGTAGGTGCCGACGATCAGCGTCTCACCCTCCGAAGTGCTGTGAACGGCAGCGCAGTTGAGCGGGGAGCGGTGCTGGTACAGCAGGGCGCCGGTGGTCGCGTCGTACAGCGCGCCCAGCTGGCCGCCGCTGACGACGGTGCCCGCGACGGCGGTGACGAAGTTGCAGCAGCTGCCGAGTTCGGCCACCACCTCGTCGTCCCGCCGGACCGTGCCACTGTCGCCCACCGTGAACCGTCCTGCGGGGGTGCTCGTGACCGCGTTCAGTCCCGGTGTGGGCTCGACGGCGCTCAGGTCCCAGGTCCCGCCGTCCCGGTCGAAGACCGCGTAACTCGAACCGAAGGTGCCGAAGACCCAGCGGGTGGCGCTCAGCTTGGCGCAGGAGCGCAGCCAGACGTCGGCCGGCACCTCGCTCGTCAGCAGATGCGCCGGGTCCCCGCCCTGGTCCAGGCGCCACAGCCGTACGGTGCGGTCGTAGCTGGAGCTGAGCAGGATGCCGCCCTCGGCGTCGTACGCGAGCCGCTTGATGCCGGCGTCGTGCACCCGGTGGCGCCGTGTACCGGACGGGTCGACCAGGATCAGCTCGCCCTCGTCGTTGCCGAGCGCGAAGCTGTCCACGCCCAGGACCGCGACGGTGTCCGTTTCGACGTCCCCGAGGTCGATGGTGCGCAGCAGGGTGCCGTCGGCGCCGTCCCAGCGGCGGACCGTTCCGTCGTCGCTGGTGGTCACCAACTCGGTGCCGTTCCGCACCCATTCGACGGACAGCACGTCCGCCTCATGCCCCTCCAGCCGGTGGATCAGCCGGCCGTCCAGGTCATAGATACGGGCGAGGTGATCGCGGGAGGCCGTCGCCACCCGGGTTTCGTCGGGGGAGATCACGGTCATCTCCACGTCGTCCTTCTGGTCCGTGAGCACCGTGATGAGACGCAGATCGGGTACGGACCATAAACGGGCGGAATAGTCGCTGCTCGAGGTCACCACGATCCGGCCGGACGCGGAGAACCGGCACTGGTTGGCGAGGTGGTCATGGCGCGCCTCGGTGATGGCGGTATGGGTCACCGCATTCCAGAGAATTACCCGGTTGTCATAGCCGGCGGTCACCACCAGGTCGCCATGTGCATCAATTCCACTGATCGGCGAAGTGTGCTTGATCATGCATTCTCCTCGTCGTTACGTATCCGACCCCGCAATGGGCATGCCGGTGCGCCCGTACGGAGGTATGGCACCACAGCGGATGGTGGGCGATAACGCCGAATGACCAGCCGGCGAGACTCACGCCAACGAAAAAGAAATCAAAATCGACCAGCGAATAAATGAGGCCCATTCCGGGCCGAAGCAGGACACTAGTTTTCGTCACATGCCCACGTCAACGGCGATTGGCCAACTGTCTTGATTTGGCTGGCTTGTGCCGACGAAAAGCAGGCCCTGAATCGCGCCAAGATCCAATGCCCGGGTTCACCGCCCGCACCGCCCCTGCCTGTACGATCCCGCGCCGGCCCGCCCGCACCACGTGGTGCGCCCCTGCCGGAATCCCCTCACCCGTGCCGCACAATGCCGGACGACACACCACCCACCCACCCTGGAATCCGGCCAATATGGCGGGGTCATATTGCTGAACAGCCCGCCGCGTCCTTCCATGAAAAGGAATCGATCTAAGGGTTGTCCCGTAAATGATCTCTGTCGTGCCGGATGACCTGCTGGTTTCTCCGTCATCCGGCGAGGGTGAGGTTGTGCAGGCGGGCGATGCCGAGCATGGCGTGTTGGACGCCGTTGCCCTTGAGGCGGCAGTCGCGCAGGATCTTCCAGCCCTTCATGCGGGCGAAGGCGTGCTCGACGCGGGCGCGGACCTTGCGGTGGGAGGTGTTGTGTTCCTCTTTCCAGGCGGGGAGTTCGGTCTGGCCTTTCTCGCGGCGGTGCGGGATGACCAGGCCGGTGCCCCGGTAGCCACCGTCCGCGATCACCATCGTCTTCCCGACGGCGTCCTTGGCGCCGGACAGTTCCCACGCCTTGCAGTCGTTGCGGTTGCCGGGCAGTGGCCGGCCGACCGCGACGACGAGCCGGGTGTCGGCGTCGATGACGACCTGGTGGTTGGTGGAGTACCGGTAGTTCTTCGACTGCTCGGCGATGGTGTGGTCGCGGGTGGGAACCAGGGTGCCGTCCACGATCAGCACGGTGTCCTTGCGGAACCGTTTGCGCTGCTGGAGCGCGAGGGCCGGACCGAGGTGATCGATGATGCGGTCCGCAGCCGACTTCGACACCCCGAACAGCGGCGCCAGCTGCCGCAGCGTCAGGTTGGTTCGCCAGTACGCAGCAACCAGCAGAACCCGGTCCTCCAGCGGCAGGCTCCACGGCCGGCCCTTGCGGACGGGGTCCGCACCCTCGCGCCGCAGCGCGGTGATCAACTTGCCGAACTGACGCGAACTCAGCCCGGTGAACGGGGCTATCCAGGACGACTCCGACGCCGTGATCACACCAGCCACAGCAAGATCATCTCACCCGTGACCAGCAGTTACGGGACAACCCTTAGGGGGCACAGTGAACGACCTGGACGGCGCACTGAAGTACCTCAGCAACTCAGGCCCCGAGTTCGGCCCCGGGGTGAGCAATCACGGCCCCATGGCGGCGGAGGCCCTGGGACAGCTCGGGCACTCCGCGGCGATCGGAGCATGGGTGAGCTCCTACCGAAAGGTGCTCTACGAGGACACCTACGGACTATTCCAGGAGATCACCCACGACAACTGGCGCCCGGCCCTGGGCAATATGCGGCTCCTGGGGGACTGGACCGAATTCTTCCGGCGGGAGCTGGCCGGCGCCGCCTGGACCGATGTGCTCGCCCGCTGGTGGCCCCGGCTGCTGCCGGGCTTCGCCGCGGGGGGCGGCCATGGCGTCATCCGCACCGGGCACGCGGTGCGGATGCTCAAGGAATCCACCGGTCCGTGGCGCATCGAGGAGCTCGCCCGTGGGCTCGGCTACTGGGCCGCCCGCTACCAGGAGCTCCCCGAGGAGCCGTCCACCCCGCGCAAACGGGATCTGGCGCAGGCGTGGGCGGCGGTCCCCAAGCTGCGCAGCGACCAGGGCATGGGCATGATCTTCCGGATCCGGCTCGAAACGGTGTGGCTCGAACCGGACTTCGCGCCGGCCGTGGATTCCCTGCTCCCCGAGGACGACGCCGACCGGGCGCTGAGCCGGCTCACCAGAGCCGCCGCCGGGAGCTACCTCACCGATGAGCACAAGACCCCGATGGCCTTCGTGCACGCCCTCACCACCCCCGCCGCGGTACGCCTCGTGCTGCCGAGCCTGCCCGCCGAACTCCACTGGCCCAGCGTCGCCGCCGCGGTCCGCTTCTCGGCCGCCATCCGCAGCGCGTACGGCACGGGACGACGCGAGCACCACCCCGAGGAGCCGGTCCAGGACTACGTCACGCTCGCCGAACGCGCCCTGGCGACCGAGGACCCGCACGCCATCAAATATGTGGAGGCCTGCCGCCGGGAGGACCGCCTGAGCCCCGATCCGTCATACGCGATCGCCGCAACCGACTGGGTCCGGCGCTGCGAGACCGGCTCCTTCTGAACACGACCGGACGCGCAGCCGCGGAGTTTCGTCGACACCAACACCAACACCGACACCGACGGCGATCAGCGCGGTATCAGCCACCGGATTCCCTCTCTCGCGTGGCCAGGAATCGACACACTGCGTCTGTCACCGTTCTTCTCTCGATCGATTCCCTCTTCGGTGACATGACGGACGTCGGCGCCGACAGCGGTCAGCACTATCCGCACTCCGGGGCTGCCGCCCCGGCGGCCGAGAAAAACGAATGTGGCCGCGCTTCAGCGGACGGGAAAGAAAGCCACAAGGCCAGCCCCCACCCACCGTCACTCACTCCCCCACGGGAGGGGACGGGCCGGAGGGGGGGGGGGGGGGGGGGGGGGGGGCCGCCCCCCCCCCACCCCCCCCCCCCCCCCCCCCCCCCCCCCCCCCCCCCCCCCCCGCCGCCCCGTCACCGTACCCACAGCCCCGCGCAGCGGACCCGCCCGCCGCAGGCGCAACGGCGGGAAAGCCGAAAACGTCGGCCGAGGCGAAGCGCAGCGGAACGGCGGGAAAGCCAAAAACGCGGGAAGACAATAGGCCGCCCGCCGGCCCACTCACCCAAGCCCAACCTCCGCCCCCACCAACCGCTCCCGCGCGCCCGCGACGACCAGGGCCGCGGCCGCGGCATCCTGCACCGCCACCCCGACGGACTTGTAGAGGGTGATCTGCTGGTCCGAGGAGCGGCCCGGCTTGTTGCCCGCGAGGAGTTCGCCCAGCTCGGCGTGCACATGTCCCTCGGTGATCACGCCGTCGCGGAGGGGGTGCAGCAGATCGTTGCTGCCGGCGGGGAAGGGGGCCAGCGCCGCCTGCCGCGACTCGACGCACACCAGTGCTTCGGCGACCGTGGCATCGTCGATCTCCCGGCCATCCGGGTTGAAGCCGACCGAGGTCACATGCACTCCGGGTGTCAGCCAGGAACGGCGGATGACGGGCTCGACGGAGTGGGTGGTCGCGGCGGCGATATCGGCCCCGTCGAGCGCCTCGGCCCAGGTGGCCGCCGCCTCGACGGGTACCCGGAGTGCGGCGGACAGTTCGTCGGCCAGCGCGGCCGCCTTCGTCCGGTCGCGGCCGGCCACCCGGATCTGCCGGATCGGGCGCACCCGGCACATCGCCTCGGCATGCGACCGGGCCTGTGCGCCGGTGCCCAGAACGGCCAGCACCGAGGCGTCCTCACGGGCCAGCAGGCGCGCCGAGAGCGCCGAACCGGCGGCGGTCCGGGCCGCGGTGATCGCCGTACCGTCCAGCAGCGCCGTGGGCTCTCCGGTGTGCGGGTCGAAGACGACGATCAGCGCCTGGTGGGTCGGCACGGGGGTCCCGCCGTTGTGCGGGAAGACGGAGACCAGCTTGCTCATGAGCACACCGGCCGACGGAACGAGGCCCGGCATGGCCGCCAGGAAGCCGTCCCGCTCCGGTACCGTCACGGCGACGCGATCCGGGGCGGAAGCCCGGCCCGCACTGAGATCCGTCATCGCCGACGCCAGCGCGTCGATCAGCGCGTCCATTTCGAGCAGCGCCTCGACCTGCGAACGCCCCAGTACCAGCATCCGGCTCCACCTCCTGATCAGAGCTGCCCGACCGACTGCGCCGGGCCGGGGAACCGACCGTAGTCCCTCCCTGCGTTCCCGTCTGCGCACAGGGTCCCGGACCCGGGCTGATATGACGGCCACCACCACTGGCACAAGGGGCACTGGAGCAAGCACTGGCACCCCGGCCGCTGGGAGAAGCAGTGGCACAAGGGGCACTACAGCTGTCACCGCTGAGGCGCCTTACGGGGACGGTCGTTCAGGCCGGGGCCAGGGTGCAGGAGTGGCTCAGGAAGTTGCCGAGCCGGCCCTCGGTATCGCCGTTCTTGTAGGCGTGGGCCTCACCGGTCAGCACGCCGTCGGCGAGCCGGAGGACCAGTCCCAGCTCCGGGCTGTTGATCCGGGCGTCGGTGGTCGGTAGCTGCAACGGGAAGGAGGCGCGCAGGTCCCAGGCCGTCGTGGCGCTCGCCGGGACGGTGGCGGGCACGCCGTCCAGCCGCAGGGCGATCCGGCGGCCCGGCAGCACGCGGAGGGTGAGCGGCACCTCCCGCTCGGGTGCGCTGATCCGGCCCGTCCACTCGCCCTCCGGCAGCGTCATCGGGCGCGCCGGATCAGCGATCAGGGGCGTAATCGCCTCGGGGGTGCAGTCCGGGGCCAATTCATCCAGCACGTATCGGAGGATCGCGTCGCGGGCCGCCTTGTTCGTGGAGTTGGTGAGCACCGCGACGGAGAGCAGCCGCTCGGGCATGGCGACGGCCATCGCGGCCACACCGGGGCCGCCACCGCTGTGGCTCTGCACCAGTGGCCCGTCGCCCGAGGACAGGCACCAGCCGAGCCCGTACCCCAGATGCTCGTTGACCGGCAGCGCGTGCCGAACGGCCGCCGCGGTCTCCGGCTTCAGCAGCCGGTCGTACGACTGGGCGAACAGCGCCAGCTCACCGGCCGGGGCCCAGCCGAGGGTGGCGCCCGGGTGGCCGCAGTCGTAGTCGGGGTAGGCCCGGCCGTCGGGCGTGTACCGCTGCGCCGACGGCGCCGGGCCCGGGTACCCCCGCGCGAGATGGCAGCCGGTGAGCCCGAGCGGCGCGAAGACCCGTTCGCGCAGGCAGGCGCCCAGTTCCTGGCCGGTGGCCTGCTCCAGCAGCCGGCCGAGGAGGCGGTAGCCGAGGTTGGCGTAGCCGAAGCCGGTGCCCGGCGGGCGGGAGGGCACGGCGTAGCGGTCCGGGTCAGGCACCCGCTCGCCGTCGCCGTAGTCCCAGTCGTAGTACGCGCCCAAGCCGCCCCGGTGCTGGAGCAGTTGGCGTGCGGTGGGGGCCGGCCGGCCCTCGGCTCCCGGCAGCGGAACGGGGGCGTCCAGGTCCAGGAGCCCTTCATCGGCCGCGTGGCAGACGGCGGTCGCCGTCATCGGCTTGGTGACGGAGGCCAGCCCGTACGCCGTGTCCGGCGTGGCCGGGCGGCCGGTGGCGAGATCGGCCGTCCCGTAGGCCGCGGCGTACACCACCTCGCCGCGTTCGGCGACCGCGACGGAGACCGACGGACACCCGTGCTCCGTCAGCGTCTCGGTGCAGAAATCGCTCAGCCCGTCCAGCATGTCGCCCCTCCCCGTCGTCCCTCTTGCACATCAGTTCACGGTTGATCACGGGCGTCAAGAGCCCTGGTCACAGGGCGTCTTGGCGCCAGGCCCTCGCGGACTCGGGCCGTTCGGCACGGTGCCGGGCGCGGTCCCTGGCCATGGCCGTACCGGGCCGGAATGTGAGCGATTCGGGGAGGAATGTGATCGTTGGGAACGGCGGTGCATTGTGGGCGCAGGATCGGGCACGCGAGGACAGCAGGCGTCCGGGTAAGGAGGCTGCCGAAGCAGCCGGCCGACCCGGTGAAGCCGTGCCGCACTGCCCATCAACCGCGCCCCGCCGCGGAGAACGGAGGTTACTCATGGACTGGCGTCACGACGCGGTGTGCCGCGAAGCGGACCCGGAGCTGTTCTTCCCCGTCGGCAACACCGGTCCCGCGCTGCTCCAGATCGAGGAGGCCAAGGCTGTCTGCCACCGCTGCCCGGTGATGGGGCAGTGCCTCCAATGGGCACTCGAATCCCGGCAGGACACCGGTGTCTGGGGCGGCATGAGCGAGGACGAGCGGCGCGCCATGCGGCGCCGGGCCGCTCGGCACCGGGCTCGGCTTGCCTCCGCCTAGGGAGGCCGTGGGGGCACTCGTTGCGTCGGGTGCCGCACCGGTACGGCGTCCCCGTACGTGTCAGGGGGCGGTGGCGGCATGAGGTCCGCTACCGCCCCTTTGTCACGCCCCCGTTGCCACGGTCCTTTGTCACGGCACCGGCGAGGGGCCGGAGAGCCGCCGTCGGAGGTCCGCTCAGCCCTCCGCCCGCTGGGTGACGGGGGCCCCGGTCCGGTCCCCCGGGAACTCGTACCACCGGCGCTGCAGACAGACGTAGCGCGCATCGGCCTCGACGAGACGGAGGAAGGCGGTGACGGTCTCCTCCAGGCGCGTGTGCAGTGTGGGGTCGACCAGCTGCCCTTCCTCGGTGAAGCCCTGGTGGGCCGCGGCCAGGCTGAACATGTCCGGGTAGACGCGGGTGCCGAGATGTTCCAGCGGAACCCGTAGCGCCCACAGTCCCCGGTTGCCGCCGACCAGGGACGGGGAGGCGGAGACAAGCAGCGCGTGCTTGGTCTTGAAGGGCTGCGGCCGGACCCGGGAGACCCAGTCGATCGCGTTCTTCACCACTCCCGGCACGGAGGCGTTGTACTCGGGTGAGGAGAGCGCAAAGGCGTCGCACCACTCCAGCCGGTCGCGGAGTGCCAGGGCGCCGTCCGGCAGCCCTTGGGTCTCCTCCACATCACCGTCGTACAGCGGCATGTCGAATTCCCGCATCGTGGCGAGATCCACGGTGGCGCCGGCCGCGGTCATCATCCGGGCCACGAGGGAGGCCAGTCGGGCGTTGCTCGATCCGGTGCGCATCGAGGCACCGAGCACGAGTGCCCGCAGCGGGCCGGGGTGTGCGTCCGTAGGCATGGTGACGTCCTTCCGTCTCCGGCGGGCCGGTCGCCCTTACAGCAGGTGCTCGATCCTGATCGGCAGTTCCCTGGCCCGGTATCCGGTGGCGTGGAAGACGGCGTTGGCGATGGCTGCCGCTGCGCCGACCATGCCGACTTCACCGAGGCCCTTGACACCGAGCGGGTTGACGACGGTGTCCGGCACTTCCACGAACTCGACGGCGATGTCGGGGGCGTCGGCGTTGACCGGCACCAGGTATTCGCCGAGGCTCGCGTTCGCCCAGCGGCCGTCGCGGGGGTCGGTCACACTTCCTTCGAGCAGCGCCTGGCCGAGGCCCCAGAGCATGCCGCCGACGACCTGACTGCGGGCCGTCTTGGCGTTGAGGACCCGGCCGGGGGCGAAGGCACCGACCATACGGCGTACCCGGACCGTACCCAGGTCCGGGTCGACGGCGACCTCGGCGAACTGGGCGCCGAAGGTGGCCAGCCCGTACGGGAGATCCTGCGGTGGCGGGCTCCAGCTGCCGAGTGCCTCCAGGTCGGTCATGAAGTGACGCTCCATCAGGGCGCGGTAGCTCTCGCCCGTGTCGGGCCGGTCCCGGAGCTGCATCCGGCCCTCGCGGACGACGACGGTGGCGGGGTCCGCGTGGTGCAGCGGGGAGCTGGGGTCGGCTATCGCCTGCTCGATCATCTGGTCGCGGAGCGTGGTGGCGGCCGTGTATACCGCGGCGCTGATCATTCCGGCGCCGGCCGAGCCGACCGCGGCCGCGACGTTGGGCAGGTCGGTGTCGCCGTACTCGAACCGGACGTTCCGCAGCGCGATGCCCAGGCCATCGGCGGCGACCTGGGTCATGGCGGTGCCCGCTCCGGTGCCGAACTCCTGGGTGCCGGCCTGCACCACCGCGGTGCCGTCGGCGTAGAGCCGGGCCCGGGCACGCTGCGGCTGCATGGGGAAGAGCACGGGGTAGCCGGCGGTGGCCATGCCCTTGCCGATGAGCCGGTTGCCGTCCCGTTCGGAGCGGGGTTCGGGATTGCGCGACTGCCAGTCGAAGCGGGCCGCGCCGCGCCGGTAGCACTCCTCCGCACCGTCGCTCGACCAGGGGTGGCCGGTGTGCGGGTCGGCCTCGGCGTGGTTGCGCAGCCGCAGTTGCACCGGGTCGACGCCGATGCGGTGGGCGAGCTCGTCCATCACGCATTCCATGGCGTACATGCCGGTGGTCTCGCCGGGGCCGCGGGTGAAGGTGGGTGTCATGGTGTTGCTGCGGATCAGCCGGTAGACGCCCTCGTAGTGGGGGCAGGCGTAGACCTGGCCGGCCATGCCGAGCGAGGGTTCGGCCCATTCGTCGAAGGGCGAGGTCAGCGAGAGCTTGTGGTGGCGCAGCGCGGTGAGCCGGCCGTCGTCGGTCGCCCCGAGTTCGATGCGCTGTTCCTGCTCCTCGCGGTGGCCGCAGGAGGTGAACATCTGCTCCCGGGTGAGCGCCAGTTTGACCGGCCGGCCCACCTCCCGCGCGGCCAGTGCCGCCAGGGTGACATGCGGCCAGATCATGGCCTTGCAGCCGAATCCCCCGCCGACGAACGACGCCCGGACCCGTACCTTCGACGGCGGGATGCCGAGCAGTGCGGCCACGGTGCTCTGGGTCGCCACGATGCCCTGGGTGGCGTCGTAGAGGGTGAGCCGGTCGCCGTCCCAGACGGCGGTGGTGGCCGACGGTTCGATGGGGTTGTGGTGGTTGGCCGCGAAGTGGAAGGTGGCATCGAGGCGTTGGGTCGCGGCCTTGAAACCGGCTTCGACATCGCCGCGCACACTGCGTGCGGGAAGGAACCCGGCGAAGATCGCCTCGGGTTCATAGGACTGGCCCCGGCCCTCGTCCAGAGTGGTGACGGACGGACGCCGGTCGTAGTCGACATGGAGCTGCCGGGCCGCGAAGTGGGCGCGTTCGAGCGAGTCCGCGATCACCACGGCGACGGGCTGGCCGAAGTAATGGACGACCTCGTCCTGAAGCGGGAAGAAGCTCTCCCCCGGGGCGGCATGGCCGGCCAGGGACGGCAGCAGAGAGGGCCGGCCGGCGATGTCCGGCAGGTTCTGGTGGGTCAGCACGGCGAGTACACCGTCGGCGCGCTCCGCGGCCTCCGTGCGGATGCCGGTGATCCGCCCGCTGGCCGTACGGGCGCCGACCAGGGCGGCGTACGCGGTGTTGGGCAGCGTGATCTCCGCCGCGTAGCGGCCGTGACCGGTGACTTTGGCGGGACCGTCGACGCGATCGACGGGCCGGCCGATGGCTTCGAGGGTGGCGCCGGTGGTCATGCCGTCCCGCCTCCGGTCGTGGCGACGGTGCGCAGGGCGCGGACGAGGGTCCGCCGGGCGAGTTCCGCCTTGAACGCGTTCATCGGCCGGGTGTCGGCGGGGGCCAGTTCGGCGGTCGCGGCCCGGGTGAACGCGGCGTCGTCGGCGCGCTCGCCCACGAGGACGTCCTCGGCCCGGCGGGCGCGCCACGGCTTGGTGGCCACCCCGCCGAGGGCGAGCCGGACCTCGCGGACCACTCCGTCCTCCAGCGCGAGCGCCACCGCCGCCGAGGCGAGGGCGAATTCGTAGGACTCGCGGTCGCGCACCTTGAGATACAGCGATCTGCGCGCCATGGGGAGCGCGGGCACCTCGATCGCGGTGATGAGTTCGCCGGGCGTGAGCGGATGTTCGCGCTCGGGCGTATCGCCGGGGAGCAGGAAGAAGTCGTCGACGGGGAGGGTGCGGGCGCCGTCCATGCCTTCCACGTGCACCACGGCGTCCAGGGCGACGAGGGCGACGGCCAGGTCGGAGGGGTGGGTGGCGATGCAGTGCTCGCTCGTGCCGAGGATCGCATGGCCGCGGTGGACGCCCTCCAGTGCGGAACAGCCGCTCCCCGGAACGCGTTTGTTGCAGGCCGATTCGGGGTCGCGGTAGTAGGCGCACCGCACCCGCTGCATCAGGTTCCCGCCCATGGAGGCCATGTGCCGCAACTGGGCGGAGGCCCCGAGAAGCAGCGCCTGGGACAGCATCGGGAAGCGCTGCACGACCGCCCTGTCCTCGGCGACCTCGCTCATCCGCGCCAGCGCGCCGATCAGCAGTCCCCCGTCGGCACGCTCCTCGACGCCGGTCAGCGGCAGCCGGTTGATGTCCACCAGGCGATGCGGCCGCAGCACATCCAGCCGCAGCAGATCGATTTCCGTGGTGCCGCCCGCGAGGAAGGAGCTGCCGGGGTCACTCGTCACCGCCTCGACGGCGCTGTGCACGTCCGTCGCGCGGGTGTAGCTGAGGGCACGCACCTCACTGTCCTGTCTTCCGGTCCCGCACCTCGCGGATGGCGGAGCGGATATGGGGATAGGCCGCGCAGCGGCAGATGTTGCCGCTCATCCACTCGGCGATCTCCGCGTCGGTGCCGGCATGTCCTTCGTTCAGCAGCGCGACGGCCGACATGATCTGCCCCGGTGTGCAGTAGCCGCACTGGAAGGCGTCGTGTTCGAGGAAGGCGCGTTGCATCGGGTGCAGCTCATCGCCCTCGGCGAGGCCCTCGATGGTGGTCACCTCTTGGCCTTCGCAGCTGATGGCCAGGGTCAGACAGGCCAGCACCCGGCGGCCGTCGACCCAGACCGTGCACGCACCGCAGGTTCCCTGGTCACAGCCCTTTTTGGTGCCGGTGAGGGCCATCTGCTCGCGTAGCGCGTCCAGCAGGCTCACCCGTGGTTCCAGATTCACGATCCGGGAGACGCCGTTGACGTCGAGGGCCACCTTCACACTGCCCGGCCCTCGTGTCTCCAGGACGGCGGGCTGGGTGACGGGTATCGGCGCGCCTTTGTCTGCCACGACACTCACCTCGGAGTCGATGCCGTGAGTCCATGCCGTATGTCGAGCCTCCGTCCGGTCGTCCGGGCTCGCAACCGGACGACCGGGCGTGCCGGGCGGCCGGCGCGCGGGCACCCGGCGGATCCGCACCGGGGTGCCTGCGGGATGCCGGGTCCACTGCGGGATAATGCGGAGCATGCGGATCTCAGCCAGAGCGGACTATGCCGTGCGTGCCGCGCTGCAACTCGCTGACGCCCGGGACGCGGGGCCGCTCAAGGCGGAGGCCATCGCCCAGGCGCAGGACATTCCGCACAAGTTCCTCGAAGGCATTCTGAACGACATGCGCCGGGGCGGGCTGGTGCAGAGCCGGCGCGGCGGCAGCGGCGGCTACCGGCTGGCCAGGCCCGCGGAGGCGATCAGCATCGCGGATGTCATCCGGGTCGTGGACGGGCCGCTGGTGTCGGTACGCGGAGTCCGCCCGCCGGAGCTGTCCTACACCGGCCCCGCCCGGTCCCTGCTGCCGCTGTGGATCGCGCTGCGGGCGAACGTCCGCGAAATCCTCGACGGCGTGACCCTGGCCGATGTCGCCTCCGCCGAGCTTCCGCCGCAGGTGGCGGAACTGACCGAGCATCCCGAGTCCTGGACGAATCCCTA
The DNA here is from genome assembly GCF_055574515.1 of Streptomyces sp. NPDC029466. Classification (NCBI taxonomy): domain Bacteria; kingdom Bacillati; phylum Actinomycetota; class Actinomycetes; order Kitasatosporales; family Streptomycetaceae; genus Streptomyces; species Streptomyces sp. NPDC029466. The sequence continues at coordinate 14,242 of NZ_JBVHZH010000022.1, read as the reverse complement.
AGGGGTGTCGTTGGGAGCGGGGCACGTCCGGGGCGAGGTGCGTCCGGAGCGTCCTCCCCGCCATGTCCCGGATGCCAAGACGAGCTTGTCCATCCCTTGAACGCCCCTTGATCCATCCGCGGCCCGGAAGCATTCTTTCCCTACCAATCCAGTGGGAAAACTAGGGAAGCCAGGAGGTGGGCGTGCGCGCACCGATGCGTTCCGTCCCGTCGGCCCCCGGCCTGATCTGCCCGCCCGCACCGGACGCTTCCGGCCGGACGGGGCAGGTCACCGTGCCGGAGCAGTCCCCCGCACGCCCCGCTTCCCCGCAGGTCAAGTCCTGTACCGACGACGAGATCTGGCGGCGCATCACCCGGGAGGTCGCCGATGACCTGGCGGTCGACGCCCTGGTCCGCGACCGGGCCGGCAAGCCTCCGTTCGACGAGCTCGCCCGGCTGCGCGAGGCGGGTCTGCCGGCGCTGCTTGCGCCTCCCGGCCCCGCCGGGCGGGGCACCGACTGGCGCACCGCCTGCGCGGTCATCCGGGAGATCGCGGCTGCGGACGGTTCCATCGGCGAACTGCTGGGCCGTCACTGGGCGTTGTCGTGGAGCGCACGGTTCTTCGGCACGCCGGAACGGGCCGATGAGCTCGAACTCCGGGCGAGCGCGGAGCAGTGGCTCTGGGGCGGCGGCATCGACTTCCCTGACACCGAACCGGCGACCGGGCCGGAGCTCACCCTCACCCCGGCCGCGGAGGGCTACCTCCTCCACGGCTGCCGGTCGTTCGCCGCGGGCGTGGCCATCGCCGACCGGCTGGTGCTCGGTGCGGTGCACACCGATACGGGCGAGTCCCTCGTGGTCTGCGTCGACCCGGCCCACCCCGGCGTGGCGGCCGCCCCCGAGCACGACCGCCTCGGCCAGCGGCTCACCGCGGCCGGCCGGATCAGCTTCGACGGCGTCCCGGTCCCCGCGGACCAGGTGCTCGGCGCCGTCCCCCGCGATGAGCACGCCCTCGCGCCGTTCGCCACGCTCGCCCCGCTGGCGCTCCGGCTCGCCCTCGTTCACGTCGGTCTGGGCATCGCCGAAGGAGCGCTGGCGGAGGCCCGGGACATCACCCGGGCCGGGTCGCACGGCCGGGCGGCCGAGGGGCGGGAGGAGGGCGGGTACGCGGAGCGGCCGGGCGCTGACCCCTATCTCCTCCTCGCGTACGGGGAATTGGTGACCGAGACCCGGACCGCCGCGGCCGTCGTCGAGTCGGCGTCGGAGGCGCTGGCACGGGGGCTTCGCGCGGGCCCGGCGCTCGGGGTCGACCAGCGGGCCGATATCGCGGTGCTGGTCGCCGCCGCCGAGGCCGTCACCAGCCGCTCCGCGATGCGTCTGACCACCCGCGTACTGGAACTCACCCAGGGCGCCGACTCCGCTGCCGACCCTTTGGGGTTCGACAGGTTCTGGCGCAACGTCCGGGTACTGACGGCGCGGGTCTCCCCCACCACCCGGCTCCGCGACATCGGTGACCACTACCTGAACGGGACACATCCGCCGCTGACGCTGCACAGCTGACCGGGGCGCGCCACGCGGTGGTAAATCGCCGGTGCCCTCGGCGCAGCTTCGGACGGATCGGCGCCGGGGACTGCTACATCTCGGGTGTTGATCCCGGAGCGGGAAAGCCCGTCGGTCCTGTGAGGTGGCGCCTTGTCAGAAAGCCGCAGCGTACCCGTACAGCCACCCCTCAGACGAGCGGAGCCCCTGCAGCGACTGCTGTTCGGCGGGGTGTACGGCTCGGTGCTCGCCAGCGCTCTGGTGGCCGCGCTCGGCCATGAGGGCAGACCGCCGGACCCGGGCTACGACGCACTGTGGGTGGCGCTGACGGCCGCGGCGTCGGCCGCGGCACACGGCTACGCGCACTCGATCGCACACCGGACGAGCGACGACAAGCACGTCACCCCGAGCGCGGTGCGTTCGGTGCTGATGGAGTGGCCGCTGGTGGCCGCGATGGTGCCCACCATGTTCGCGCTGTTCGGTGCCTACGCGGAATGGTGGGGTGAGGACGGCGCGGTCGACGTCGCCCTGACCATCAATATGGTGGCGCTGTTCGGCTGGGGGGTATGGGCGGCCCGGGTGGCGGGCCGGCGCTGGGCGGCGTCCTTTCGGGTGGGTGGGGTGGATGTGCTGATCGGTCTGCTCATCGTGATCGCGAACATGCTGATCCACTAGGGCGGACGGGCGCGGGCGGGGCTACCGCTCCGGCCTCAGGGTTCCACGGCGAGCCAGGTGGCGATGGCCTGGGCGATGGGCTGGTCGGTCTCCAACTGGATGAAGCCGAACTGGCCGCCCTGGTTGCATTCCAGGAACCACCAGGCGCCGTCCGGGTCTTCGGCGAAATCAAAAGCACCGTAGGCAAGTTGCGCAGCACTCATATAGGAATTCACGGACCGGTGGACGGCGTCGGGCACCTCGACGGCCTCCCAGGTGCCCTGGTGGGTGAAGCGGCTGTCGACTTCCTCCGGATCGGCTTTCTTACGGGCGGCGAAGAGGTGGTCACCGACACACGTCAGCCGGATGTCCGCCTCCTTGGGGATGTGCTGCTGGAGCAGGGTCGGCCCGGCTGCCACCCCGGAGAAGTCCGTGTCCGGACTGATACGGGTGGTGGGCAGCACCATCGGAGGGTCACCGGGGTGCTTTCCGCTCACCGATTTCACCACCAGGTCCTGGTGGGCGGCGGCGAACTGCCGGGCCATCGCCGGGAACGTGGTGACCAGCGTGGCGGGCACGAGGAAGCCGCTGCGGTGGGCGAGCCGGAGCTGCCAGGGCTTGTAGCGCGCCTGCGCGGCCGCGACGGGATGGTTCATCCAGCGTGCCTGGGTGCTGGTCAGCATGCCGTAGAGCGCCTGCTCGGCCTCGGCCGTGATCCAGGCGGACTGTTCCGCGGTGCGGGCCCCGGGGGTACCGGGCCGGCGCACCCATACCGAACGCAGGCTGCCCAGGCTCACCATGCGCTCGCCGGACTTGAGATATCCGTGGAAGTCGTTGTCCGCGTACTCCGCCGACAGGGCGACCCTGCCGGGCAGGTCGGCGGGGTCGAGGCGGACGAGCGGGACACCGAGGTCCTGCAGCGTCGACACCACGATGTCCGCCGTCAAATCTTCCTCGCAGGTCAGGACCAGGACGGTCATGGGCTCAGTCGTCGAAGTGGGTCTTGGAGCCGGCGGTGGAGGCGGTGGTGCCGGTGGCCAGCAGCACCGCCCGGCTGCAGGTGGCCGGGCGTCCGTCCGGGAGGACGTTGAGTTGCCGCGTGGCGTCGTAGCTGTACGGCGTACTGGTCGATGACTTCGCCGCCGGACGGGCGTAGCTCAACGCAAACGGTCGCATTCCATCTCCTCAAAGACCGGTTTCCGAGCCCCTGGCACGGGGCAGGGGTGGAAAGCCCCTTCTTATGACTCTGCACGGAAGACGCGACAATCTGGTCAGTTAGTTGCCTCTTTTGCTCGTTTCCAGCGTTCCACTTGACTGAAAAGCGGCGAGCACGTACGCGCTGTCTCCGTCATGTGTCACCGCGTAGGCAAGAGGGCACAAAAACGCGTCATGCCCCGCCCGAGCGGGCCAGGCTGACCGGCCGTCAAAGAACGGTGTACCCGTTCGGGGCGCTACTCCGGGCGCACCCCGCCGACCGTGTGATGCACAGGGGTCCCGTCCAGAGGGCGGCGACGAGGTCCACGGTCAGCCGATGCCAGTGAGACGCGTCACGTCGCAGGGTGGGTCCGCCGCGTGGCACGGCGCCAGTGGGGGCGAGGGCGACGATGCCGCGGGGTATCCGGGCCGCGGTGGAGCACCAGCAGCCGGGTGCGGAACGCGCCGGCCGCCGGCCCGCGAGGGGGGGCGGCGGTCAGGGGGGGGGCCCGTGGGGGCGGAGGGCACCGACAAGGGGGGGACAACGGCGT